>PLKG01000078.1 GCA_003140595.1 Acidimicrobiaceae bacterium
CGCAGGTCCTCCTGAGTATCGATGTCAACCGTCCTGCCCTCGCACGCTACTTCGGTGACGAGCTCGGGGCGACGGTTGGCCAGGGACCGGGCGCCCTCGTCACCGCTGATGGGAAGCAGCAACCAGATCTCCGCGTCGAGCCGCACCGGGTGCCCACGCCGGCCGTAGTAGGTCGCGAACACGATTGGGCCCCCACGCGCGGCCGCAACGGTGCGCCACGCGTCCACCGTGAGCCCGGGAAGGTCGCCCAGACCGACCACTGCCGACAAGTGGCCCTGACGGGCGCACCAGTCGAGCGCAACCCTCAGTGAGGTGGCCTGCCCCAAGGACCAGTCGTCGTTGCGGAGCAGCGTCGCACCTTCCGGCACCACTACGCCCAGGTCAACAGCGCCACAGACCACCACGAGCTCGTCGAGCTCAGCTTCGAGCGCCGGCCCGATCGCCCATTCGATCAAGGGCTTGCCGCGCGCCTTGGCGAGCAGCTTGGCTCCTGGGGTGGCTTCCGGTTGATCCCGGTTGAAGCGAGTCCCGGCCCCTGCAGCCAGGATCACCGCAGCAACAGACATCTCCTTCAGCGTAATGCCCGAGCTGCGACGGCGGGTTGGCCGAACCGCCCGCGGAGGAGTCAGCCCCGGTGGATGGCACCCGCCCCGCTGCGAAGAGAAGTGACCACACCGGCCGCCCGTCCGGTGCGCACGGCGATGATCTCGGCGCAGATCGCGACAGCGGTCTCTTCGGGTGTGCGGGCGCCGATGTCAAGACCTATCGGGCTCATGAGGCGCTCACTGAGCTCGACCTCGTCGGCACCAGCCTCGAGCAGGCGCTGCCACCTCCGCTCGTGGGTCCGCCGCGAACCCATGGCGCCGAGGTACCCTGCACGCGTCCGGAGCGTCCCGAGAATGGCCGGAACGTCGAACTTCGTGTCGTGGGTGAGAACGCAAACGGCGTCACGGGGTCCGAGTTCAGGGCCGACCCGGTCCATGTACCGGTCCGGCCATTCGGCCACGACCTCGTCGGCCAGCGGGAATCGAGTCTTGGTCGCGAAAACGGGCCTGGGATCGCAGACCGTCACGGCGAATCCGAGCACCTTGCCCACCTCAACCAGGGCCCTGGTGAAATCGACAGCGCCGAACACGATGAGCCGTGCCGGAGGTGCGAAGACCTCGATGAACACGGCGACCTCCGCGCGGCGCGCCTCGCCGTGCGGGCCGTAGTGGCGTGTCACGAACAGGCCGCGGTCGAGCGCGGCCAAAGCATCGCGTGTCGCGATCCGGTCCAGTTCCGGATCGCCGAGGGTGCCGAAGCACCGCCCGTCCGGCCGGATCACGAGCTTGGCCCCAAGGGCGGTGCGGCCCTCGGCCGCACCTTCGACATAGGTGACCGTCGCGAGCACGACCGGCTCGTCGCCGAGCAACGCCGCACGAAGCTCGCGATAGAGCTCGCCGCTCATCTCCGGCGCCGCAGGGTCACCAGTCGAGCGGTTCCACGAGCAGATGTACCGTGCCCCCGCAGGTCAGTCCGACGGCGAGGGCCTCGTCATCGGAATACCCGAACGTGCACACTCTCGGCGTGCGGCTCTCAAGCACTGCGAGTGCCTCAGCGACGACTGCGCCCTCGACGCACCCGCCTGACACAGAGCCCGCGACCTCTCCGTCCTCGCTCACGGCCATCGTCGCGCCAGGGTCTCGTGGCCCGGACCCTTCTACGCCGATCACTCGCGCGATCGCGACGCGCCGTCCGGCCGCCTGCCACCGGTCGATGTCCGCAATCACTTCCTTCATCGAGCCATCACCTTGGCGCCCGAGGCTACTGGCTGAGCAGCCTCGATCCGCTCGCACCGCAGGCGCGCGTCGATCAGAACAACGAGTGCCAGAACTCCAAGCTGTTGAGCACTCGGTGCCAGAAGCCTGGCTCGTGCGCGACTGTTTGAGCGGTTCGCGCGCTCGGACCGAGGATCGCATCGCTCGGCAGGAGATCGGAGGACGGGATCGGATTGTCAGCGAGGGGGTCGGGTGCCGAGGAAGAGGAACCCGTCGCCCCGGGGAGGACGACTATGGAGCGCTGGCCCGGGATGATCAAGCCGTATTCCTCATGTGCGATCCGACCGATCGTCGCCGGATCGTGCAGGGCGCGGACTTGTGAAGAAAGCGCCCGGTTCTCGGCCCGCAAGGCCACGAGCTGGGCATTGTCGGTCCGAACTGCCGACCTGCCTTGGACAAGTGCGCCGAGTGGAAAATTTGTCACCAGAATCACTAAAGCAACCGACAATGCGAGGAAGAAGAACAGGCGGGCTCGTCGGATCATGACGCGTGAGCTCCGCGCGACCCGGCAAAAGCAGCTTCACCCAGGTACTCGGCCGACCCGCCGAGCTGTTCCTCGATGCGCAAGAGCCGGTTGTACTTCGCGACGCGGTCCGAGCGCGCCGGTGCGCCAGTCTTGATCTGACCACAGTTGGTCGCGACCGCGAGGTCCGCGACGAAGGTGTCCTCGGTCTCACCTGAGCGATGTGAGATCACAGACCGGTACGAGGCGCGCGTGGCACTCGACACGGTGGCCAAGGTCTCGCTGAGGGTGCCGACCTGGTTCACCTTCACCAAGATGGCGTTCGCCACGCCGGCCGCGATCCCCCGTTCGAGCCTCTCGGCACTGGTGACGAAGACGTCGTCGCCGACGATCTGGACGCGATCGCCGAGAGCAGAGGTATGCGCCACCCATCCCGCCCAGTCCTGTTCGGCCATGCCGTCCTCTATCGAGATGATGGGATAGCGCTCGACGAGGTCGACCCAGTAGGTGACAAGCTCGTCTGAGGAGAGGGTTCGGCCCTCGCCTTCGAGTACGTAGGCGCCGTCTCGCCAAAGCTCGCTCGACGCAGGGTCGAGGGCCAGCGCGATCTCGTCGCCGGGAACCCGCCCGGCCTCGCCGATAGCGTCGACCAACATTTGGAGCGCGTCCTCGTTGGTCTCGAGATTCGGGGCAAAACCACCTTCATCGCCGACCGATCCGGACAGCCCGCGGCTACGAAGGACCCGGTGCAAGGCGTGGTAGGTCTCGGCACCCCATTGGAGGGCCTCGGCGAACGAGGCGGCACCGACTGGGACGACCATGAACTCCTGAAAGTCGACGTTGTTGTCCGAGTGCACACCCCCGTTCAACACGTTCATCATCGGCACCGGGAGGACGTGGGCGTCGATTCCCCCGAGATAGCGGTAGAGCGGCGCCAGGGCATCCGAAGCGGCCGCACGCGCGACGGCAAGAGACGTGCCGACAATCGCGTTCGCACCCAGCCGGGACTTGTCCGCCGTGCCGTCGAGATCGATGAGCGCCAGGTCAACCGCCCTCTGGTCATAGGCCTCGTAGCCACAAAGAGATGCGGCGATCTCCCCGTCCACATGCCCCACGGCCGTGCGCACACCCTTGCCGCCGTAACGCTCGCCGCCGTCTCTCAACTCGACGGCTTCAAATCGGCCGGTGGACGCGCCGGAGGGCACGATCGCGCTCCCTGTCGCACCCGAATCGAGGCAACAAGTCACCTCGATCGTGGGGTTTCCCCGGGAGTCGAGGACCTCCCGTGCGGAAAGGTGCGCTATCCGGCTCACTCGCCTGTGTCTCCTGTGAAAGGTGTGATCCAAGTTAGCAAAGTGGCGAGACCGAACTGTGCCAAGGTGTCGCTAGCGCGGCCCGGAACCTCAGGATTCGGCGTTCGCCGCGCGCCAGAACTCGAGGCGAACGGCTGGATCCAGCGAGGCTAGGTCAGCACCGGTGCCTCTTGCGGCCGCCTCGGCCACGGCCAGCTTTGCTCCCAGCCGGTCGAGCGCCTGGCGAACGAGCAACTCGGGATCTTCGCCCCAGTGCGCGACAAGCCTCGCCTCCTCCAACAAAAGTGAGCCGACGGCCGCGGCCGTGTCCGGGTCGGTCTTTGCCTCCGGATCGGTGAGGACCAGCATCCCTGCCAACCCCGCCACGAGAGCCCGAGCGTCCAGCCCCGTCGCCGTCCAACCCAGCTCCATGCCCGCCAGCTTGCGCTCTGCCTTGGCGACCCTCGCTAGTGCGGGCATGGCGACGGGGATCCCCTCGAAAAGATGCGTGCGCTGTTTCTCGGCGTGTTTGTCGCGCTCCCAGTTCACCAGCACGTCGCCAGCGGTGGCCGCCGCCACGTCACCGAACACATGCGGATGGCGGAGTACGAGTTTGTCGTGGACACCCCGGGCCACGTCGGCCAGGTTGAAAAGGCCCTCCTCCTCAGCGAGCATGGCGTGGAACAACACTTGACACAGGATGTCCCCGAGCTCTTCGGATACGTGGGACGCAACTGCCGCCGGCGCGCCGGCGGGGTCGTCGCCCAGCAGCTCGATGGCCTCCATCGCCTCGTAGGTCTCCTCGAGCAGATGCTGCACGAGCGAGTGGTGCGTCTGCTCACGGTCCCAGGGGCATCGGTCGCGCAAGACTCGTACGAGCTCGGCCAAGCGTACGAGCTCGTGCGCGATCGGCACCTCGAGGTGCGGTACATACAACGACGTCAGGTGATCGGCCTCGAGCGTCCTGTCGATCTCGGACCACGGGACCTCGACGATGGCCTCGTCGGCGAGACCGAGGTGGTGAAGCAGGATCGCCGGCCCAGGATCGTTGTCGAAACAGAGCTTCACCGAGGAGAGCACGGCCTGTGACCAGCACTGCCCGACCAGAAGTGGCCCGGCGTCGCCGGCTGCCTGGACTGCAAAGCTCTCCGCGTCCACCAACCTGACGCCGGCCTCGATCGGGTCGATGCCGAGCCGCGCCCAGGCGAGATCGCAGAAGGACAGGCCCGGCACGATCTCTAGCCTGATCGACTGCTCGCAGCGGAGAAGCTCCACGGTGCGCTCCGCGACAGCAGGCGACCCAGGAACCGCGTAGGCGACCCTGCCATGCTCGCCAGCCCCGGCACACACCGCCTTGACTATCGAGGCGTAAACCTCCTCGAAGGTTGCTCCGGTCTCGTAGCAATGATCCAGGACGACCACGTTCGGGAGGCCGAGCCAGCGCGTGGCACCCGGGTGACGAGACGTGCGCAGGAAAACAACCGGCGCTCCCGAGAGCGCCGCGACAGCAGCCGGCGTGGTGTGCTCGGGCCCGGCGGGACCGAGGCCAACGGCGACAACGCTCGGACGCTTGCTCTGATTAACGGTCATCGAACACGCTGAGCGAGGTTGGAGGCTTTGAGAGCAGGCCGCCCGCTAGCCGGAGACTTTGGGCCCGGCGTTGGCGGCTGCGTTGGGCACCAAGTCGGCCGGCGGACCCGTATTCGCCTGGACTCGGGCAAGGGTGCCTTTGGTGCTCCAGGTGCCGTACTGAGGGTCGAGCTCGACCTTGGCCGATCCCAGGATACGAGGAAAGAACACGTTGAGGGCGCTCTGCTCCTGGGCGACCAGGGAGGGGATGAGCTGCTGAGATGTCTCGGACTCACGACGGCTCACGAGCAAGAGCAACCAGTCCGAGCTGAACGCGACGGGGCTTGAGACTCGCCCGACAGTCAGTCCCGCGATCACCTTGTTGAGCGGGGCGTTGAAGTCGGCGTCAGGAATACACCCGATCACCCCTCCTTCGCCTGAGGTCGTCGAGTCGATCGAGTGCGCCCGAGCCATGTCCGCGAAGCTCTTGCCAGCGAGGACCTGACTCCGCACGGAGGACGCCGTCGCCTTGGTACCGGTCTCGATCACCGAAACGCAGGCCAACATCATCTCTGTCTTGTGGCTGGCCACGTAGGCGCCGAGCGGACCCGGGTTGAGCGTGGTTCCTGCCAGGTGTGCGCTCAGCGCGTCTTCGTCCAGCTGGAACCTGACCAGGAGCTGTCGATAGGAAGCGGGGAACGCGGCGAGGATCGAGGCGCCAGTTCCCGTGCAGCCGCTCGCGGGTGCGGAGGCGGCCTGGAGCTGAGCGTCTGCGACGGGCTCGAGAGCCGACGGCTCGGGGAGCCTCAGCCTCGCGACCTCCTGGCGTACGACCTTGTCCTGAATGAGGATCGAGAGCACCGTCGCGCTGAAGGTGGCGTTGTAGGTGCCGTCACCGGCACCCTTTATATGAGTGGTCCCGCTGGATGCGACCGAGCACTTGTAGCCGGCATTGTTCACGACCGCGGTCAGCGCGTCACGCAGCTGGGTTTGGGAGATCTCCGATCCGTTGACGACGGCCGCGTAGGGAGAGAACCGGACGTTGCACCCAGACAGGCCGAACATCAACGCGCAGAGCGCGGCCAGACTTGCCAGCGAGGCGGGAAGTCTCTTCACGATTCTCAGATGCTAGGGGCGCGACGTGGGCCGAAGCCAGCCGCCATTGTCGTGGCCGCTGCGACGGCCACTGCGTCAGGATCGGGACGCGCGTCCGCGGTCTCGGCCGGCACCAGCTCCCGCAACATCGCAGCGAGCCGGTCGGCGAGATCGGGCCCTGCGGCAAGCGGCACGATGATCTGGTCAACTTCTTCTTTCACTATCGCCCTCGGGTGCAAACGGCCGAGACGCACACGTGCGGACGCACGCAGACGGATCGGCGCCACGCGAGCCACGGCTTCGCCGGTTCGACCCGGTCCCCCGGCGCCGGGTCGGGTGACCGACGCCGTCACCTCCGAGACGCCTGTCCGGACGCACTCGGCCCTCAATCGTCCGACGGCGACGAGAGCTTCCGCTTCGCGAGGCAACGGGCCGTAGCGGTCAAGCCACTCCGTGCGAAGGTCTTCCACCGCGGCCAGATCGCGCACTTCGGCCAATCTGCGATAAGCCTCGAGGCGGAGGTCCTCGCGTTCCACGTACTCCGGAGGCAAGAAAGCGTCCACAGGCAGGTCGACTGTGATGTCAACCGGCACGCGGACGGGCTCGCCCTTCAGCTCCGAGACGGCCTCGGCCACGAGCCGGACGTACAGGTCGTAGCCGACCGCGGCGATGTGGCCCGACTGGTCCCTGCCGAGCAGGTTGCCGGCGCCTCGGATCTCGAGGTCTCGCATCGCGATCTTGAATCCCGATCCGAGCTCGGTGTGCTCGCCAATGGTCCGGAGCCGCTCGTAGGCCTGCTCGCTTAGCACGCGGTCGGGCGGGAACAGCAGGTACGCGTATGCCCGCCTGCCCGCACGCCCGACCCGGCCGCGCAGCTGGTGGAGCTGGCCGAGACCGAGGCGGTCCGCCCGGTCCACCACGAGCGTGTTGACCGAAGGCATGTCGATGCCCGACTCGATGATCGTCGTACAGACCAGCACGTCATAGGCGCCTGCCCAGAAGTCGAGCACGACCTGCTCGAGGGTCCCTTCGTCCATCTGGCCATGGGCGACCGCAATCCTGGCATCGGGGACGAGCATCCGCAGTTCGGCGGCGACGCGCTCGATGTCGTGCACCCGGTTGTGGACATAGAAGATCTGGCCCTCGCGCAACAGCTCTCGCCGGATAGCCTCGGCGACGGCGCGTTCGTCGTATTCGCCCACGTAGGTGAGGATCGGCTGACGCTCCGACGGCGGTGTGGTGATGAGCGAGAGGTCCCTGATGCCGGTCAGGCTCATCTCGAGCGTGCGCGGGATAGGGCTGGCAGTCAAGGTCAGCACGTCCACACCGATGGTCAGCTGCTTGATCGCCTCTTTGTGGGAGACGCCGAAACGCTGCTCCTCGTCGACGACGAGAAGCCCGAGCTTCTTGAAACGGACGTCGGGCGTTAGCAGGCGATGGGTCCCGATCACCACGTCGACCGACCCGTTGGCAAGGCCGTCGACGACCTTGCGAGCCTCAGAGGCCGTAAGGAAGCGGGACAGGACCTCGACCCGGATCGGGTATGGCGCGTACCTTTCTGAGAACGTCTGGAAATGCTGCTGTGCCAACAGCGTCGTCGGCACGAGGACGGCCGCCTGGTGCCCGTCCTGCACGGCCTTGAACACCGCTCGCACGGCGACCTCGGTCTTGCCGAATCCGACATCACCACACACGAGCCGATCCATCGGCACGGGCTGTTCCATGTCGGTCTTCACGTCCTCGATCGCCTTGAGCTGGTCCGGGGTCTCCGGGTAGTAGAAGGCCTGCTCGAGCTCGCTCTGCCAGGGTGTGTCCGGCGCGAACGCGTGACCGGCGGTCGTGTGGCGGCGCCGGTACAGATCGACGAGCTCCTTGGCAACCTCCCTGACAGCGGCACGCACCCGGGCCTTCTGGCGCGACCACTCAGCTCCACCCATGCGGTTGAGCGCCGGTGATTCTCCTCCGGTGTAGGGCGTGATGGCGTCGATCTGCTCGGACGGCAGGTACAGCCTGTCGCCGCCGCGGTACTCGAGCAGTAGGTAGTCACGCTCGGCGCCACCCATCGACCGGGTCACCATGCCGGCAAAGCGGGCGACACCGTGCACGTTGTGGACGACGTAGTCACCCGGGGCCAGGTCGTCGAAGAAACCTTCCGTCGCGCGCGGCCTCTGTCTTGCCTGGCGGTGAGGCCTCCGCCGGCCCGTCACGTCAGGCTCAGCGACAATGGCGAGCTTCGAGGAGGAGATGAGGCCGCCCCGGTCCAAGGGAGCGACAACGATGTGGACGCCCGGGCGTCGTATCTCGGCGTCGAGCCGGTCCTGCGGCTCGTCGAGGAGCAGGCCACAGGAGAGGCCCTCACCATCGAGCACGGCCGCCATCCGCTCCGCGCTCCCGCGTCCGTCGGCACAGATCACGACCCGGTTGCCTGCGCCGGCGAGCTCACCCAGCCGACGGGCGAGACCGGCTGAATCGCCCATCACAGGCGGCCAGCCCGAGGCCTGGAGCGTGACGGTGCGCGAGCTCTCGGCGACGGGGAGCAGCGACACCACTCTGGCGGAGGTGTTCTGCAAGAGCCGGTCGAAACCGAGATGAAGCCTCGGCATGGCTTCGGTGATGTCAGTGGCCTGCAGCCCCCAGGTCGTCGCCAGGCTCTCACTGAGCGCGATCTCCTCGTCCAAGAGTTCGGTCGCGCGGTCACGTAGCCGCCGCGGCTCGACAAGCACTACGCGCGAACGCGCGTCGAGGAGGTCGGTGAACAGGTGCTCCTCGGTGCTGAGCCACGGCATCCACGACTCCATGCCGTCGAAGAGCTCACCCTCCGCGATCCTCGAGAAGTTGTCGCGGGCGACCGGTGCCTCGAGCGACAGCTGCCGGGCACGCTCGCGCAGGTCTTCGGTGAGCACGACCTCACGACAGCCGAACAGCTCAACCTGCTCGAGGTCGGTGACCGAGCGCTGGCCCGCGATCTCGAAGGCCGTGAGCCTCTCGACCTCGTCGCCAAACAGGTCGATGCGGATCGGAAGGTTCGCCGTCGAAGCGAAGACGTCGATGATCCCGCCCCGGACCGCGAGCTCTCCGCGGGCCTCGACCTGGTACTCGCGCCTGTAACCAGCGTGGACAAGGCGAGCCACCAGGTCCTCGGGATCGAGGTTCGCACCCTGGTGGACCACGACCGGCTCTGTGTCTTCGACTCTCGGGCCGAGCCTTTGCAAGAGCGCGCGCACCGGAGCAACGACTACACCAGGCGAGTGCTGCGAGACCGGGCCCGTCAGGGACACCGAGTCGCCCGCCGCGCTGTGGCGGAGACGCCACATCGTGCGAAGCCGCCGGCCCATGGTCTCGATCGCGGGTGATACGCGTTCGAAAGGAAGTGTCTCCCAAGCTGGCAACAGCTCGACGGCTTCGGCACCGAGGAAAGGTGCCAGATCGTGCACGAGCTGCTCGGCTTCTCGGGCCGTCGCGGTCGCGACAAGCACGGTTGGAGACGTGCTCAGCTCGGCGAGGGCTGCCAGCACGACCGATCGCGCCGATTCGGGAACAGCGACGACGGCATCGTCTACACCGAGAAGCTCGGCTATGGCAGCCTCACCGGCGAGCAGGCCCGGAAGGGCCGCGAGCGGCCGGAGGCTCATCTGAGGCTGGCTCACGCCCGGGTGTTGAACCTGTTCAACGCGACCTCAGGTCCCTCACACAACAGGCACTCGACTGCGTCAGCGGCCAATTCGACCGCCACTGAAATCAGGTCCCGCTCGGCACGCGAGGCGCGCCGCAGCACGTAGTCCGCCCCGGCAGCCGGGCTCGGGGGCTTGCCGACGCCGATACGGATCCGGGCGAACTCGAGATGGCGCAAATGTGACTGGATCGAGCGAAGCCCGTTGTGGCCCGCTGTTCCTCCACCGAGCTTGAGGCGGACCACGCCCGGCTCGAGATCCAGCTCGTCGTGAACTATCACCAGCGAGCCGGGCGCAAAGACGAGCGGGCCGCGACCGCGCCCCCCGTCGCCTGAGCCCGGCGCCTCTTCTGCGCCGAGATACCGCCGGACAAGCGCCCTGACCGCTATTCCGGATTCGTTCACGTAGGTGCGTGGCACCGCCAACGCGAGAGTCTTGCCCCCGACGCGGACGACCGCCGCCTCGGCGCTCGAGCCCTTCTCCGCACGCAGCTTCTCCGAGTGCCGCCGCGCGACCAACCTCACGGCCTCAGCGCCAGCGTTGTGCCGGGTCCCCTCATATTCGGGACCCGGATTGCCGAGCCCCACAGCGAGCAGGTCG
Source organism: Acidimicrobiaceae bacterium (assembly GCA_003140595.1). Lineage (GTDB taxonomy): Bacteria > Actinomycetota > Acidimicrobiia > Acidimicrobiales > Bog-793 > Fen-455. The sequence goes on from PLKG01000078.1 coordinate 10,511, forward strand.
ACGGAAGCCAGCTCCCGGTTCCCGCTCGCAGCGCGGGAACGTCCGGCGCGTATGCCTCTGAACAGCTTGCCCGCTCTCAGCCTTCGTCGGAGGCGGCTGGCGGTTCGCCTCCGGCGGCTTCTGCTCCCTCGACCTCGGCCGTGGGCTCAGGCTCGAGAGCGCGCGGCATGTGCGCGATCGCGACGGCGGCTTCGGGATCGACGTCGGTCGTGACTCCCTCGGGAAGCACGATGTCCGACACTCGCAAGGAGTCACCCACCTCGAGAGCCGAAATGTCGACCTCGATGACGACCGGGACGTCGCCGGGCTTTGCCTTGATCTGCAGGCTCAGCATCTCCTGATCGATGACGCCCTCTGCATGGTGCACCGCTTCGGAATCACCGATCAGTGCGATCCGGACTTCGGCCGCGACGATCTCGTCCCGTCGCACGACCTGGAAGTCGACATGGGTCACAGTCTGGCGCACCGGGTGGCGCTGGAGAACTTTCGCGATCGCAAGGTGCGTCGTGTCTCCGATCTTCAAGCTGAGCAGCGCATTGAGGCCCGCTTCGGTCGTCAGCGCCGCGCGAAGCTCACGGGCTCCGATGGCCACGGGTATCGGAGCCATGCCGTGCCCGTAGACGACACCGGGGATCTTCCCCCCGGTGCGGAGTCGTCCGCTCGGCCGCGTGCCCAGTGGGCGACCCGACTCGACGTTGAGTGTGATCTCGGCCATGTGACGCTCCTGCGGAAGAGAAGACGGGCTGGTACAGCGATGACGCGACCATACCTACGGTGCGCTCGCGCTGCAGGACCCCGATTGTAGGCGATCGTGCGGGCCTGCTCCGCCCGGAGCGCCGAGCGAGACCTTCAAAGAGCGCGTGAGCTCTCAGAGAAGGTTCTGACCGCCGAATATCTCCGATACCGAAGTGTCCTCGAACACGGCATGGATCGCGTCAGCGACGATTTTCGCGATCGAGAGCACCTCGAGCTTGGGTATCCGTAGGTAGACCGGCAGTGGGAGCGTGTTGGTGACTATCACGCGACTGATCGGGGAGGCGTTCAGCCTGTCAAGTGCCGGGTCCGAGAGCAAGGCATGGGTCGCCATGGCCCAGACGTCGGTGGCTCCGGCCTCCACGAGCCGGTAGGCGGCGGCGCATACGGTGCCGGCGGTGTCGATCAGGTCGTCGATGATCACACACGGCCGGCCCCTCACTATGCCGACGACGTCCATGGCCTCGACCTCGTTGTAGGTACCGCGGGGATGCCTCTTGTGCACGAGCGCGAGGTCGGTGTCGAGCAACTGGCTGTAACGCTCCGCGACCTTCACCCGGCCCGCGTCTGGGGCGATGACCACAAGGTCACTCGAGCCGTACTGGCGCAGGTAGTCCAACAGCACGGGTGCCGCGGTGAGATGGTCGACAGGCACGTCGAAAAAGCCCTGAATCTGTCCCGAGTGCAGGTCTACGCTCACGACCCGGTCCACTCCGGCGGCCGACAGCAGGTCGGCGACCAATTTCGCCGTTATCGGCTCACGGCCCGTCGCCTTACGGTCCTGGCGTGAGTACCCGTAGTAGGGGCAGACCGCAGTGATTCTGTGCGCCGATGCGCGCTTGGCGGCATCGACCATGATCAGCTGCTCCATGATGGAGTCGTTCACAGGCCCGGCGTGGGTCTGCACTATGAACATGTCCGCGCCGCGCATGGACGCGTCGAACCGGCAATGAATCTCGCCGTCCGCGAACCTCCGGATGTTGGTCTCGCTCAAGGTCACGCCCAGGCAGGAAGCGATCTCCTCCGCCAGCCCGGGGTGGGTCTTGCCGCTGACCAGTTCCAGCCGCCGCTTCGGCGTCATCTCCATGACTCACCTCCTATACGCGCGCCGGGCGATGCGACCAAGTTGCGCGGACCGCGCGGCGGAAGCCTAGGACCGAAGGCTGCCCCCGTGCTCAGCCGGGTCCATCTCCGCCCGGCGCGAAGAACGGCCCGCGGCGTTCGCCGGGTGGCAGACGCGTCCCCTTCTCGAGCACGACATAGGGGCCGACCGAGCACTGCTCGCCGATCACGGCGTGCGAGGCGACAGTGTGGCTGAGCGTCGCGCCGGGTGCCACCTCACAGTCGACAAGGTGGACCGAGGGCCCGAGCACGGCTCCTCTGCCGACTGTCGTCGCTCCCTCCAGGATCACTCCCGGGAGCAGTGTGACATCGGCATCCAGGCGAACGGACGCGTCCAGGTAGGTCCGCTCCGGATCCCACATCGTCACGCCGCGGCGCATCCAGCGCGTGTTGATACGCTTCCTCAATTCCGCCTCGGCAACCGCGAGCTGAGCCCTGTCGTTCACCTCCAGGGCTGTAGCCGGGTCGGGCACCACGACCGTCGTAACCGCGTAACCCGCATCGTGCAGGACTGCGATCGTGTCGGTCAGGTAGTACTCGCCGAGTGAGTTGTACGGCGACAGTCGGCGAAGCGCCGGAGCAAGGACCCCGTGCCTGAAGCAGTAGACGTTCGTGGCGACCTCGCCTATCTGGCGCTCGAGTTCGGTTGCGTCAGGTTCGTCGACGATGCGCGCCACGCGTTCGTCCTTGTCACGGACGATTCTCGAGTAGCCGTTCGGCCGGTCGAGGTGGGCCGTGAGCAGCGTCGCTGCGCCTCCGTCGGCCCGATGGGCCTCGACGAGCGACGAGAGAGTCCCGCGTCCCAAAAGCGGCATGTCGCCCGGCAGCACGATTACGTCGCCCTCGTCCAGATCGGTGGAAGAGCCGGAAAGGCCTGTGAGCGCCACCGCGGTGGCCTCGCCAGTGCCGCGCGGCTCGAATTGCTCCACGAACTCAATGGCGAGCTGCTGGGGGGCCTCGGTCTGGATGGTCTTGACTATCTCGGTCGACCCATGGCCGACGACGACCACCACGCGTTCAACGGTCAGTGCTCGAAGGGCATCGAGGACATAGAGGACCATCGGGCGCCCGCACAGCCGATGCAGTGGCTTCGGTGTCGCCGAGCGCATGCGCGTGCCTTCACCTGCAGCGAGCACGATGGCCGAAAGCGGACGGCGTTTCATAGCCCTATTGTCCACCTCTTGGCGGAGTTCGCCAGCGCTTTTCGATCTGCAAGGAGCAATGGCCGTGGATCCCTGTCCTACCAAGCCCGACGTGCTCGCGAGCTACGTGGACCGTCTCTTCGAGGACAGCGTCATCGATACCCTCTCGGCCTACGTCTCCATCGCCTGCCTGTCGCCGGACTTCGACCCGAACTGGGCCGACAACGGTGAGATCGCGCGGGCGGCCCAGCTGCTGGCGGAGTGGGCCAAGTCCCGGCCGCTCCCGAGCAGCTCTGTCGAGATCGTCGAACACGAAGGCCTGACACCGGCCATCGTCGCGGACGTGCCTGCGACACCCGGCGCCGAGGGCCGGCTCGTCACCTTGCTCTACGGTCACCTCGACAAACAGCCGCCGCTCGGCAGCTGGAGGGAGGGGCTCGACCCCTTTGTCGCGGTGCGCGAGGGCGAGAGCCTGTACGGAAGGGGGGCCGCCGATGACGGGTACTCCATCTTCGCCGCGATCGGCGCCCTCGAAGCCCTGGTCGCGACCGGTACCCCACACGGCCGCTGCGTCGTCCTCATCGAGGCGAGCGAGGAGAGCGGCAGCGCGCACCTCGGTCCTTACCTCGAAGACGTCGGCGCACGGATAGGCCCGCCGGGACCCGGGCTCGTGGTATGCCTGGACTCGGGCTGCGTCACCTACGACCGGCTCTGGAACACGACCTCGCTCCGCGGCTCGCTCGTCATCACCGTCAGCGTCGAGGTGCTGTCCGAAGCGGTCCACAGCGGGCTGGCAGGCGGGGTCGTTCCTTCGTCGTTCCGCCTGTTGCGCCAGCTTCTGTCTCGCATAGAGGACCAGGCGACGGGCGAGATCGTCGTTCCGGAGTGCCTCGCCGAGCCGCCCGCCCGCTACCTGGCCGCGGCCCAAACGATGGCGGCCGAGCTCGGCGACGGCGCTCTCGGCAGCTTCCCGACCGTGCCATCGCTCGAGTTGTCCGGACGGCCGGGTGCCGACCGGCTGCTTCGACGCACCTGGGAGCCCTCCCTCGCTGTGACCGGGGTCGACGGCGTGCCTTCGGTCAAAGACGGTGGCAATGTGCTACGACCCTTCACGACCTTGAAGCTCTCAATTCGGGTACCTCCCTCTGTCGACGCGGACCGGGCCGCCCAAGCGGTGGTCGCCAGGCTGTCGGCGGACCCGCCACAACGGGCGCGGGTGAAGGTGGAAGTGGTGAACGCGGCGAAGGGCTTCGACGCACCACCGCAAGCGGAATGGCTCGTGCGCGCCACCGGCGAGGCCTCGGAAGCTCTCTTCGGCCGGCAGGCGGGAGCGATGAGCGAAGGCGGGACGATCCCGTTCCTGGCCGAGCTCGCGTCACGGTTCCCGGCAGCCCAGTTTCTCGTCACCGGCGTGCTCGGGCCAGGTGCCAACGCGCACGGGCCGAACGAGATGCTCGAGCTTGTGACGGCCAGGCGTCTCACCGCCGCGGTCGCATACGTGCTCGCGTCGGCACCTTGATCAGCTCCAAGGCCTTGACCGCCTTGACTCCGAGAAGCCTCACCCGACTCGGTTAGCCGAGCGTCGCCTCGATGCCGCGGACGTCGCCCTCCTGGTCGAAAAGAACGACGACGTCCAGGTAGCCGAGCTGGTCAAGTGGGTCGCGTAGAGCCTCGGCCTGCTCACCGCCGAGCTCCAGCAAGAGCGCGCCGCCGTGTCGCAGGAAGCGGGGGCACTCGGAAAGGACCCGCCGGAGGACCTCGGTGCCATCGGGACCGCCGTCGTAGGAGAGCGCGGTCTCGAACGCGAGAGTATCGCGGGCGAGCAGTCCCAACGCGGGCGTCGGCACATATGGAACCACGCCCACGACCACATGGGCGCAGCCCTCGAGCGAGCGGGGTAGCGGGGCGAACAGGTCACCGCAGTAGGCCTCGACTCCGTTGGCGGCCGCGCACGCAACTGCACGCTCGTCGAGGTCGGACGCGACGACCCGTGCACCGGGTCGGCAGGTCGCCAGGGTCTTGGCCACCGCGCCGGTCCCGGTGCAGAGATCGATCGCCACGCCGTTGTCCAAGAGGCGCTCGACGGCGCGACGCGCGAGCGGCTCGCTCTGCCATCGTGGAACGTAGACGCCGGGATCGACGCTGATCTTCAAACCGCAGAACGAGGCGTTCCCGGTGATCCACTCGAGCGGCTCGCCCGTGAGACGACGCCCGACGAGCGACTCGAGCAGTTCGTTATCGCCCGCCGCGCACGCGCGAAGCTCATCAGCCTCCTCCCCCGCCGCGACGAACCCGGCCCGCGAGAGCAACGCCTCGAGCGATCCGGGGACATTCGCCTTCGGCAAGCGGCCGGGCGAATCGGGATGCACGCGCCCCTAGACGCCCAACTCCGGGCTCAGGACAGTTCGGCACTCCGAGCCGGCCTCACGATCAGGGCTTGAGGCAATCGAGCGGTGGAGCACGGCTGATGCCGGCCTTACCACGATCTGCTCGCCGACGACGCGCGCCGAACCGTCGACGATGAGGCTGAAACCCCCGTCCTCGATCGCGGGCCACAAGAGGGTGACTTCTGGCCGCGTCGCTGCGTGCGAGCGCGACCGGGATCCGCCCGGGAGCTCGATATCGCCTTCCTGCCAACTGACGCGCACCGAAACCGCATGCGGGCGACCGTCGTCCGACACGGTCAACAGGTAGGGAGCGTCTCCGTACTTGGCCGCTTCAGATCGCAGCTGCTCAAGGCCGACCGGCACGGTCATGGGGGTCATCGTAGAGGCTCAGCCGGACCCTGGCCGCGCCGATGGCGAGATCGACGACGTCCCGACCGAGTGGCCGGCGGTCGCCCCCCAGTGCGTCCAGGAAACTCTCGTAGCCCTGGCCGTAACGCTCGCGCCACCAGAGCGGGTAGGCACCGAGGGACAAGCGGCGGGCCGCTGCCACGCGGGGCCGTCTCGCCGGATCGCCTCACTTCTCGGCTCCCGCCGGGCCGTCGGAGAGGTGACCTTGTTCGCCCCGAGTCGCTTCGAGCCGGTCGAAGTCACCCGCTCGAGCTCGCAAAGTTGCTGTTCGAGCGCGGTCGCGTCGGCGGCGGTCAGGCGGTAGGGGTGGCGCCGCGCCTCAGGTTCGAGTGCCTAGAACAGACGCCTGGTCCTCGAGACGGGCCAGGCAGCCGAACACGGTCCCGGGACCTAGAGTCACCCGGGCAAATTCTTCGAAGTCCTTCATGAACGCGTAGCCGAGCTTCGGCCCACCTGCGAGGGATGAAAGCACGAGGAGAGAAGGGTCAGGTTTCGGGAATAGTCTCCATCCGCTCATGTCATCCCCGACAGATCACCTCACGTAGTAGCAAGCGCACCGCTGCTCCCATAGGCGGCAGCCGGCAAACGCCGTCCCGAGGGCTGCAAGGTCCTCCACGACCGCGACGGCACGGTCCGGCACGTGCTCAGCAAGACGAGCGCGGAGATCGTGCGCGACTTTCGCTGTCAGCACCGCGGCCGCGATGGCCACAACTGCAGCTGGGACCACGGACCGGTCGGGCGCCACCAGGGCTCCCGCTACACCCGCGAACACCACCCGTCCGGCCAGTCCCGCGGGCTCGAGCCTCGAGCCGGTGAAGGCCATCTTGTCGAGCACGAGCTCGACAACAACTGCGACACCCGCAGCAGGTGCCGCGAGACGGTGACCGAGCACGTTCGGCAGCTGCACGCCATCTCCCCTGACAATCACCGCAGCCAGACCCGCGGTTGAACGCATGCCGCTCGCCGCGCCCACGAGCGCGCTCGGTAGGAGTCGGCCGAACTTGATGCCGTCGACAGATCGCTTCATCCCTCTGTCGTAGCACAGCCTCGTCGTGCGGGCTCAGGGCCCGACGACGACCCGATTACGGCCCTGGCGCTTTGCCTCGTACATCGCCGAGTCGGCGGCGGAGACAAGTGACCCTGCGCCCATGAGCTCCTCGGAGAGCTGCGCCACGCCGATCGACACCCGCACGGGCAGCCCGCCAGTGAGCGAACCGAAGTCGAGCGACGCGACTCGCTTCCGGAGGATCTCGGCAACGCGCAACGCTGCCGGCAGATCGGTGTCGGGCAGCAGGGCGACGAACTCCTCACCTCCATAGCGCGCCAGAATATCGCCGCGCCTGAGGCGGTCCCGAAGCCCCCGCCCGACCGCCTGCAGCACGGAGTCGCCGACAGCGTGGCCGAGCGAGTCGTTGATGTCCTTGAAATGGTCGACGTCGATGAAAAGCACCGTGCACAACGCTGAGTCGCGTCGCGCTCGGGCGATCGCACGAACCACGGCTGCGTCTAGCGCACGACGGTTCGCAAGCCCTGTCAGCGGGTCCGTCAACGCCTCGGTCCTCACTTGTTCGTACCGGCGCGCGTGGGCAACCGCCACAGCGCACTGGTCGGCGAAGAATTCGATGGCCTGTACATGGGCGCGGTCGGGGATCAGCCCGTTCACCGGCTCGTCGACTGAGATGAGACCGAGGAGCTCGCCAACTGAGTCGACAATCTTCACCGTGAGCATGTCCTCCGGATGCCATTCGCCGTCTTGCCACTCTCGGGCGCCAACTGGAGTGTTCAGCTTGTCGTTGAGCTCGGGCCGGATCACGAACCTGCGGTGGTCGAGAAAATACGAGCGACTCAGCAGCATCTCGGGCTGCATGACCTCAGCGAACTCCGCTAGAGAGACCGGGATCTCGCTCAGCTGCTTGCTCTCGGCCTCGGTGAGCCCGACCGTCGCCCCGACGACGAGAGCATCGTCGGGCATCCGAAGATAGATAGCGGCACGACTGAAGCCTCCCGCAGTCGTCATTGCCCTCGCGATCTCACGCAGCACCTCGTCCAACGAGTAGTAACCACGGATCTGAGCGCTCGCGGCGAGCAGGTCCTCGAGTTGGCGGCGCTGCGCCTCGGCGACCGCGACGGCCGCACGCTCCACGGCCCGGGCGCGAACGATCTCGAGACCGACGACGGTGAGCTCGGCGAGCGTCTCGAGCAAGAGGGTCTGACGCGGTCCGGGAAACGGCAAATTCAGCGGGTCGGCCGGACTCAAGAGCCCGAGCGCTTCGCCGTCGGCACCGATGAGAGGCGCGAACAGGAGAGGACCCGATCGCGGCGCACCCGGCGCGATCGACGAGTCGACCGGGAGCATGCCGGCTATCACATCGGGCCGATCGCGCACAGGATGCTCCGGCGGGACCCAGCAGACCGCTCCAATCCTCACCGCGGCTTCCCGCAGTGCCACGAAGGCTGACGGGCCGAGTTCGCGGCTTCGAAGCGCGCTGTCCGCCTCAGCGTCCAACCCCGACGTCGCCGAGTACCTGAAGACGCCGTCGTCGCCCTTGATCGCGATCGCGCAGACGTTGCAGCCGAGCTTGACGCGCACTGTCATGTTGATCAGGTCCAGCAGTTCTGCCTCGTCCGCGATTCTGCCGAGTGCGCGGACCACCTCGAGAATCTCGCGCAGCCCCTCCGCGGCCTGCTCCAGAACGCTCGCGTGGCCGCCAGAACCGGGCGGTGATGCTGTAGTCACGACGGCAGCCCTGAGGTGCCACGCGCCCCATCGAGCTTGGAGAGCATCACCGAACATTCCATCACGTTCCGCAGCCCCGTGAACACCTGACCGAGCGCCGTATTGTCCTACGCCACCGCATTCGGCCTCTTTGCCCTCGAGACGCCCCGTGTAACACAGCCGGTGGTTGGGGGACTGTGTCGCTGCAGAACCCAGTTTCCCCCAACCAAAGAACAACCTAGTGAGAAAAGCACTTCAATTGGTCTCCGGTGTCGCGCTCGCGCTCGGCCTTGTCGGTGTCGGCGCCGGTCTTGCAGGAGCCCAGTTCTCGAATCCCCGCTCCCAGTTCGGCCCTGTCGGGGCGAGAAACGTCGTGTTCGTGTAGAGCGACAACGTCTCGGGCAACCAGGTAGTCGCGTACGATCGTGCGCCGAACAGGACGCTCGCGTTGGCTGGTACCTATCAGACAGACGGTCTCGGCGGTGCGCTCGCGGGTTCGGTGGTCGACCACCTGGCATCCCAGGGATCGCTGGCCTACTCGACCGATCATGCGCTGCTGCTCGCTGTGAACGCGGGGAGCAACACGGTCTCGGTCTTTCGAGTCAACGGCGATCGGCTCGCCCTACAGCAGATCTTGCCTTCGGGCGGCACGTTCCCTGTGAGCGAGGCGGTCCACGGTGATCTCGTGTACGTGCTCAACGCATTGAACGGCGGGTCCGTACAGGGTTACCGGATCGTGTTCGGCTTGGTCCTACCGATGTTCGGCTCGAACCGAGCTCTCGGGCTCAACCCGACTGCGACACCTCAGTTCACCAACACGCCCGGTCAGGTGGCATTCACCCCGGACGGCTCGCAGCCCGTCGTCACGACCAAGGCGGATGGTTCCCGACGGTTCGCTCACCGAGATCGGCTCGGTCGTCGTTGCCGGGGCCGTTGGGGGAGAAGGGATCGTGGCCTTCTGACCCTAGGCGTGGGACGTCGCGAACCAGCCGCGACATCCGGTGTCGGCCCTGGTCGTCAGAGCGACTCAGCCCGGGAGCTGAGCACAGTTTCTTTCAGCCAGTCGCCGACTGGCAGGATGGCGGCATGTCTTCTCCAGTGAGACTCGGCGACGGGCGACACCTCGATGTCCAAGTCGGCGGAGCGGACGAGGGCTTGCCACTCGTCTTCCATCATGGAACCCCGGGCGCAGCCACTCCGTTCCGGGCGCTGGAACGAGCCGCAAGGGAGAGGAGCCTGCGCCTTGTCACGACGTCACGGCCCGGCTACGGCAGCTCCAGTCGTCACCCCGGCAGGAGCGTCGTTGACGTGGCAGACGACATCGCGTCGGTGCTGGCCAATATGGGCATCGAACGTTGTTTGGTCGCCGGTTGGTCTGGGGGCGGCCCGCACGCGTTGGCCTGCGCGGCCCGGCTCGAGGCAGCCGCCGCTGTGCTCGTCATCGCCGGGCTCGCGCCGCACCGGTCACAAGGTCTCGACTGGATGGCCGAGATGGGCAGAGGCAACGTGACCGAGTTCAATACGGCCCTTCAAGGCGAGGAGGCTCTCCGGCCATATCTTGACGAGCAGCGGACGTATCTGGAAGGCGCCAGCGTGAGAGCCGTCGTGTCCTCGCTCCGCACCGTATTGCCAGAGGCCGATCGGGCGGTCGTAGGCGGTGAGTTCGGTGAGGATCTGGCCGCAGGGATGCAGGAGGGATTGCGAGAAGGTGTGGACGGCTGGCTCGACGACGACCTGGCCTTCACCAAGCCGTGGGGATTCTCGCTTGAGGAGATCTCAATCCCGACGATGCTCTGGCACGGAAGTGCCGACCTGATGGTGCCGGTGAACCACGGCCAGTGGCTCTCTTCTCGTCTTGCTTGCGCGTCGCTCCACGTCGAACCGGATGAAGGCCATCTGTCGTTGGCCTCGAGGAACTTTGGTCGGATGCTCGACGAACTTGTCATGGCAGGCCTATGAGCCGGCGGCCCCGCTGGCGAGATCCAAGTCGCTGCGTCAATGACGTCACTGGACAAACGCCGTTCAGGCACCAATCCGTGACGCAGTCCCGGTCCGGTGTTTCAAGAACCTTGCTCGGCCGCGCCCCTGTTCCGGGAACCGAGATACGCCGCTCTTGTGGCGACAGCGGCAGGATCTCCTAGCCCTCGTGCCGGTCGAGCCACTTGTCGACCGACACCGGTGTCCAGGCACAAAGCCGGTCGATCATCGACTCGGGATCGGGCTCGATCACGATCGTGTCGCGGTGCTCAGGTCGAACGAAACGCTGCCGGACGGCCAGCTCGAAAAGCTCCAGCAAGGGATCGAAGAACCCATTCACGTTGAGGATGCCGCACGGTTTGGTGTGAATTGCGAGCTGGGACCACGTGAGGACCTCGAAGAACTCGTCCAGGGTCCCGAACCCGCCCGGAAGCATGACGAAGGCATCTGACCGGTCGGCCATCGCCGCCTTGCGCTCGTGCATTGTCGTGACGACTGTCAGCGTCGTGAGGCCCAGGTGGGCGACCTCCTTGTCTTTCAGCGCACTCGTGATCACTCCATGCACGACACCCCCCTCGGCCAAAGCGGCATCGGCGAGCACGCCCATCAGCCCGACGCGGCCTCCTCCGTAGATCAGCCGGAGGTCACGGCGGGCCAGAAGCCGCCCCAGCGAGTCGGCCGCCTCGGCGAAACCGGGGTCGACCCCCGGGCTCGACCCACAGTAGACACCGACAGAAGAGAGAATCCGCGGCACGATCATCTCCGGTAGCGGGCTCGTCAGGATCAGGACAACGATAGATCCTGACCTGGCGGCAGCGCCCCATCTCGACCCAGGACGCCAAGCCGCGCCTCGGGGGGTCCGGGCGACGAACCTGAAGCGACTTCCGTCCTGCTCCTCCAGGTACGAGACGAACCCGGCGGAGGCCACGCCGTCGCCATAACTACCGCGAGAACCGCGGGCGCGACGACACCGGCGGCGGTCACCCCCGACCGTCAGCCGGAATGCGCCGCCCGCTTGCGAGCCCAGGGCCAGCGACCGGCTCGAAACAGTGGCTGTGCGCCGACCGAGCGCGGCGTACAGGACTCCCACAGGCACGAGGTCGTGCTCACGCCGCGGCGCGAAGCTTGAGCACAGGCCATCGTCGAAACCGTCGACGGCCTTAACCGCTCGCCGTGCGAACAGGTTGATCCGGTCGCGCAAAGCTGCCGACGCTGAACTGCGGGCTGCGATGCGAGGCGATGACGGCGTGTTGCACTCTCTGCGAGACCTCCCGGGTCTCCGGCCAGGTAGCCAGGAAGCGAGCCAACACCGGGAGCTGTTCCGCCCGGTTTCGATTCAGTGACAAATCGACGAGGTCTGCTCGCAGTACATCTGGACGCGGTCGCTGCTCCCTGACAATAGGGCGGCCGGAGGCGCGTCTATGGTTGCAGGTGGACTCTTAGCAAGCGGGGGGATCATGACGACGTTCCGGCCCATGGCATTGCTGTTGGCCGTGCTTGCGGCCTCCTTATCGATTGCGGTCTGGACGGCGCCCTCGAGAGCACAAGCCAGTGTCACCTCCGCCCTCACGGTCCTGCACGCCAGCGCAAGCCCTCTGGTTCCAGAGCATTCCTCCGCGCTCGGAGCGCTGGAGCCGGCGGCGGATGTTCACCTCGACGTCACCTTGAAGCTTCCGGACCCCTCCGAGGTTTCGACCTTCATCGCGTCGCTGTCTGATCGCAGCTCTCCGAACTTCCGCCACTTTCTCCGCCCGGGGCAGTTCGGGCATCTCTTCGGGCCGTCGCTGACAGAGGTGGCCGCGGTCGACGCGGTGCTCCGCGCTCGCGGGCTCCACCCCGGACAAGTGAGCTCCAACCATCTCTCGATCCCGGTGACGGCGCCGGCCTCGGTGGTCGACCGCGCCTTTCGTGTGAACCTGCTCAGATACCGGCTGCCCGGCGGGCGCGCCGTCTTCACGACGCTGTCGGCACCGAGCATCTCGGCATCAGTGGCCGCTGACGTGCAAGGAGTCATCGGCCTCAGTGATCTCGTTCAGCCCCAAAGCTCGCTGGTTCGCTCGAACACCGTCGGCAAGCTTCGGCCCTCCGGCAGGCTCGCACTCCACGTGGCGGCGACGAGCCCGACGCCGTGTGCGGCAGCCACCACGGTGGCCAACGCCTACGGGGGCTATACGGCCAACCAGCTGTCGAGCTACTACGACATGACACCGCTGTACGCCCACAGCGACTTCGGCCAGGGTGTCAACATCGCCCTGGTGGAGTTCGAGCCGAACTCGTCCGGGGACATCGCCGCCTACCAGTCCTGCTTCGGGACCAGCACTACAGTGAACTACACGCCGGTCGACGGAGGAGCCGGTCCCGATCCCACCTACGGGGCGTCTGGGAGCGGCGAAGCAGCTCTCGACATCGAGGACATCATCGGACTCGCCCCAAGGGCAACCATCGACGTCTACCAGGGACCGGTCAGCTCTGACACGAGCAATGTCCTCGACGTCTATTCGGCCATCGTGAACGCAGACGCCGACCAGGTCGTCTCGACGGGCTGGGGGGAGTGCGAGCCCGACAGCGACCCGGCGCTGCTGAGCGCGCAACACAACCTCTTCTCCCAGGCCGCCACCCAGGGCCAGGCGGTCTTCGCCGCCGCCGGCGACACCGGCTCGACCGACTGCTTCGGTGACCCGGCGACGGCCGTGGGGTCCCAGCTTGCCGTCGACGATCCCGCCAGCCAGCCGTACGTGATCGGAGTTGGCGGGACATCGCTCGGAGCCAAGACCGAGACGGCCTGGAACGACTCGGGAGGCTCAAATGGCGCAGGGGGCGGCGGGGTGTCCGCCAAGTGGTGCATGCCCTCCTACCAGGACCGGCCAGACATCCAAGGTCTGATCAGCTCCGACTCGCTGGCTGCCCCGACAGCCTGCGGGACCAAGACGCCCTACATGAGAGAGGTTCCTGACGTCTCGGCCGACGGCGATCCGGTGACTGGGTACATCACCTACTGGAACGGATCCTGGCAAGGTGGAGAGGGGGGCACGAGCGCGGCTGCTCCCCTCTGGGCTGCAGCCGCGGCCCTGATCGATTCGTCACCTTATTGCGCCGACTACGGCTCATCGGACGCAACGGGAACGCTGTCTGCGACTCTATATGCCATAGCCGAAAGCGACTACTACTCCAGTGCTCTGTCAGACGTGACGAGGGGGAGCAACTCATACGCACCTTCGAACTATCTGGGAGCTCTCTACCACACGACAAAGGGCTACGACATGGCCACCGGCCTCGGGACGCCCTTGCTCGCCTATCCGGGCAACTACTTCCCGGGACTGGCTGCGCTGACGTGCTTCATGACCGGAACCAAGCTGACCAGGAGCCTCGTCACAGGTGTGTCGCCGAAGCTAGGACCGAGCAACCGCCCGACACGGGTCACCATCGGTGGCTCAGGCTTCCTCCCCAGGCCGGGGGCCGACCGGCTCGAGGTCGGCACCAAGGTGATAGCGGTCTCGTGCGAGACGGCCACCCGCTGCACGGGTGTGCTCCCAGCGACCAGGCCTGGGACGGACAACCTCGTGATGTCGGTAGCGGACCTGACAGTCAGTTCGCTCGTCGCGCGTGACAGGTTCACATTCGAGGCGGCGCCGAGGGTCGTTGCTCTCGTGCCCGACACCGGACCGGCCAACGGCAGCGAAAGGGTGACGATCAGGGGAAGCGACTTCGTCGGCAAGGTCTCGGTGCGCTTCGGATCAGAGCTGGGGACGCGCATTCGCGTGCTCTCGTCATCCGAGATCACCGTCACGGCACCGGCCGGCTCCGGAGGTGTCTATGTCACGGTGTCCGCAATTGGAGGCGTCAGCAACCCGACCACCTCGGACAAGTATCGCTACGCACCGGCCTGAGCCCAGTCCACTCATGACTGAGGCCACCAACCGAGCCGTCACGTGACACACGGCCATCTGACGGCTCGGTTGGACTGAACCTTCGGCGGCGGCCGCCCGCTGAAGACAAGCACACGGCGACCGCGGAGAGCGAGCCCCTGGTCCGGGAGCGGCACCTCGGGCACCGTTCGGAGTAGAACGTGGCCCGATGATCGAGTTCTCTCCCCGTCCCACCGCCGGCCGCGCCTACAAGCTGAGTCGCCCCGTGCGGCTGAGTGACGCCGGGCCCGACGGCGTGCTGCGACTAGACGGGGTGGCCCGCTATCTGCAGGATGTGGCCGGTGACGACTGGGCCGATTCAGGCCTGGACCCCCGTGACACCTGGGTGGTCCGCCGGACCGCTCTTCGCCTGGCCGACGGCGGCCGGTGGCCGGCCCTAGGCGAGATGGCCACACTGACGACGTGGTGCTCAGGCGCGGGTCCGGCCTGGGCCGAGCGCCGCACTGACATCGAGCTCGATGACCGACTGATGGTCGAGGCGGTGGCTCTATGGGTACCGCTCGACAGCTCCGGGCACCCGCTGCGGCTCGGGAAGGACTTCTACGCCGTGTACGGCGACGCCGTCGCCGGGCGACGCGTGTCAGGGCGGGTGCAGGCTGCGTCCGTGCCGAAAGACGCGACGACACGGCCGTGGCCGCTGCGCCGGACGGACATCGACGTCGTCGGTCATGTGAACAACGCGGCCGTTTGGGCGGCCGTGACCGAGGTTGTCGTCGGTCCCGTGCACTCGGTCGCACTAA
This sequence comes from Acidimicrobiaceae bacterium, assembly GCA_003140595.1. Lineage (GTDB taxonomy): Bacteria > Actinomycetota > Acidimicrobiia > Acidimicrobiales > Bog-793 > Fen-455. Next base: position 25,682 of record PLKG01000078.1, read on the forward strand.
CTCATCATGGACCGGTGGAGAACGGTCACGCCGTGTCCCTGGCCACCAAGCCCGGGCGGATGTGGCTGGTCGTAGGGGAAAAGGTCAGGGTTTCGGCCGAGTTCTCGCCCAACTGAGAGCCCTGGCGGATGCCGTCGGCGCCTTCGGGTGGGCCCACCGCCTTCAGTGGCCGAACTGCGTCGAATCAGAGCTCAGGAACAACTGCCACCCCTCAAGGGTGGTCCAGCCGGTCGCGTCGTAGAGAGGCCTGCCCGCCGGCGTCGCACCGAGCAGCCCGATGCTCGCACCCTCGAGCCTCGCCCTCGCCAGGACGTCGGCCAGAAGGGCCCGGCCATAGCCACGACGCGCGCAGCGCGGCGGGGTTCCCATGCACCAGACGCACACGGCGTCCTCAACTATTGACGTCAAAACCGTGGAAACCGCCCGTTCGTCGTCGATGAGCAACCAGATCTTCACGGCGTCATCCCCCAGCTTGAGGATCTCGGCGACAACGTCGCCGATCTCCTGGGTCAGGCCGAAGGAGCTGGCAACGAGCTCGCTGACAACGTCGAAGTCGTCGAGGCGCGCCTGGCGGACCCGCCTGTCGGCGAGCTGGTCCGTCCCGGCCAGTGCGCGGGCCATGAACGGCATGTCCCCGACGTACCGCCAACTTGTGCCGAGCTCGCGACGGCGGCCGGGTCCCGCCAGCATGAACAACGTCGGGAAGCCCGAATCCTCGACCTGCCGCAAGGCGGAGGCGAGTACCGCGGAGTCGTTGCTGTCGACGAGGGCCATGTTCGCGTCGGGACTCGGTGCACCGCTGAGCGCCACCCAGTAGCCCGGCCCCTGGTTCTGGACAGGACGCCGACCGCAGACCAAGAAGGCCCGGGCGCTGCGACCCATCTGGCTCCGCCTTACGGAAAGCTCGGCCTCGTCCACGTCTCCCCTCCAGTTTCGCGAGTGGAAGTCGATGATAGAGGCGCTGGGATCCTGGACACGTTGACTAGGGCGTTCGCTCGTCGTCGGAACCAGTGGCCCCTATCACCGGTCTCAAGTGGTGAGAACCGCTCGAGCGGAGTCACCCCGCGGGCCGAACACCCTGAGACTCAGAGGCCGCGTCGAGTTCGCCTAGCATCGGAATATATCCATTCTTCGAGTTATTCTTGTTTAGGTGCCTCCGTCGTCCGATCTCCGAAGCGAGCTGAAGGTCGCCGGGCTTCGAGTGACCGCCCAGCGGTTGGCGGTGCTGGATGTGCTGCGCAAGGGGCGACAACACCTGTCGGCCGAACAGGTCATGCAAGCGACGATGGCGCGCCTGCAGACCGTATCGGTCCAGGCGGTCTATGACGCGCTGTCGGTCCTGTGCGGTGCGGGGCTCGCGCGGCAGATCGAGCCCGCCGGACGCGCCGCGCTGTTCGAAGCGAGAGTGGCGGACAATCACCATCACTTCGTGTGCCGGGCGTGCGGGGGCGTCACCGACGTCGAGTGCGTCGTCGGCTCGGCTCCGTGCCTCGAGCCGTCGTCGACAGCGAGCGGATTTTGCGTCGAGGCGGCCGAAGTCACCTTTTGGGGGATCTGCGCCAACTGCCAGCTGTCGGTGTCACCAAGCAGGAGAACATCAAACAAGGAGCCTCATCATGGCTGATTGCCGCAGTCTCACAACTGAATCCGGCGCACCTGTCGCCGACAATCAGAACTCACAGACCGCAGGACCTGACGGCCCGGTCCTTCTGCAGGACCAGCACCTCCTCGAGAAGCTTGCCCGGTTCAACCGGGAACGGATCCCGGAGCGAGTAGTACACGCCAGGGGTTCGGGTGCCTTCGGTCATTTCGAACTCGCCCACGACATGTCCGCTTACACCAAAGCGAAGCTGTTCAACGACGTCGGCACTCGCTCGGAGACATTCGTGCGGTTCTCAACCGTCGCCGGCGGTCGGGGTGCACCCGAGGCGGTTCGTGACCCCCGCGGGTTCGCTGTCAAGTTCTACACACACGACGGCAACTACGACCTCGTCGGCAACGACACGCCGATCTTCTTCATCCGCGATCCCTTGAAGTTCCCGGACTTCATCCACTCCCAGAAGCCCGATCCGTTCACCAACCGACAGGAGCCGGAGAACGTGTGGGACTTCTTCTCACATTCGCCCGAGGCGACGCACATGTTCACGTGGCTGTTCGGTGACCGTGGCAT
>PLKG01000017.1 GCA_003140595.1 Acidimicrobiaceae bacterium
GCTAGTCCGGCGTGGCTCCTCAGTTCTCGATGCATGCTCGGTGTTGTTTCGCTTGCCTCCGGCGCGGCGGTCGTCTAGTTCGTCCGTGAGACGGCGAGCCGTGCATAGTCAAGGTGGCATTCGCTTGGACGACCGAGTCGGCTGCTGGCGCCCGACAGTAGGAGTGGTCAGCGGTGGTGACTCCGAGCACTTCGACCCCTTCCTGGTGTAGCTCCGAGTGTGAACGGCTTTCCAACTATTCATCAGGGCGCCCGTGCACATCAAAGACGGCATAGTGGTCGGCGAGCTCGACCAGAGTGTCGCCGTCCCTCCTGGACAACCGACTGAAGCGATGTCAGAGCCGCCAGACGAACTGGGTCAGGCGACGATCCAGCGACTTGCTGGCCGAGGCAAGCAGGAACGAACATAGTGCCGCCTCAGGCAACGTTTGTGCTGTTTGAACGGTCCAGCGCCCGTGCTCGTCGACCCTGGCGGATCTCGGCATGCTTTCTGCTCCCCACGGGTCGCCGCCCAGGGATCGGCACCTATGCACGCAATACCATGACGTGTCGTCGTGGGTCGCGGTTGGGTAGGGAGCTGGCGAGGTGGTGAACCGTAGGCGAAACCGGGCTCAGATCCCTACCGAACCGCGACCTCACCGGACTCCTCACTGGTCTCGAAGACCAGGCGGGCGGCATGATCCCTCAGCCAGACGGGTAGTTCCTCGGTGCTGGCATGACTCCATCCTTTCCAAAGAAGCGGAGTCTCTCCAGGAAACTCAGAGCGGATCAGTCTTCATATCGCATGACCTTCCTAGCGGATCCGAAGCATCGAGATCGCACGACGCTGAATTCGACTTCCAGTCAATCTCGAGTGTGCAAATAGCGAGGAGAGGGCGTGACTCAAAATCAAGACACGCCAGCGCCGATAGCGCGGCCCACACCGTAGGTCACGCCTGCAGCGAGAACAGCTAAAGCGACTTGCCGCACAGCGCCCAGCGCAATCGGCCGACGAGTAAGGCGAGCCACAATTCCACCGCTCAAGGCAAGTGCAACCGCCGTCGCGGCGAGGCTCGGCCACAAAACGGAGGCTCCAAGAAGAAAGGGCACAAGAGGTACGGCTGCCCCGATCGCGAAGGAGATGAAGGACAAACCCGTCGCCTCGTACGGGGACGCAAGTTGACCAGGATCGACGCCGAGTTCTTCCAGCGCGTGGAAACGAAGGGCCTCGTCGGGGTTTTCGGACATCTGCGCGGCGACTTCGTTCGCCAAGGCCGGTGCAACGCCCCTCTGAACCAACGATGCCGCCAGCTCCGCTCGTTCTTCTCGTGGATTGGCGGCTAGGCCCTCGCGCTCGACCGCTGCTTCAGATTCCACCATTTCGTTCTGCGACTTCACAGATGTGAACTCGCCAGTAGCCATCGAGAATGCTCCGGCTACGAGCCCCGCCCATCCCGAAAGAATCACCGCGTGTCGAAGGACACCCCCGCCGCTCACCCCTGCCATCAGAGAAACGTTCGTGACGAGACCGTCCATCGCCCCGAAAACAGCTGGGCGAAGCCGACCCCCGGACACATCTCGATGCTGTGTTTCAGGACCAGGTGCTTCCTCTGACAGCGGGTCGGAGGGTTCCGATGCAGCGGTCACGCGCTCATTATGGCAGCCACCACCTCGTCGTGAGCCCGCAAGGGCAACCTCTGGAAATCCGGCTTCTGTAAAGATCGGCACGAAGCTGTAGGGCACGAAAACCTCGATCGCTGCTCTAAGCTGGCAGTGTCTGCCGCCAGCGACCATGATCGGCCGTGGCCTTCACCCTCTGTTGCCTCGGCTTGTGCCGGATTCTCGGCCTGCTCCGATCCTCTCGGCGCACCGAGACGGACAAGGACATCGAGATCATGGTGTTCTGCTACCAGATGCTTATGTCATAGCTGCCTCCAGTCATTAGGACTTGTCCTCAAGGGCCCGAGCATCAGCAAAGGAGAATCAGCAGTGCCTTATCTAACTGTCGGTGAAGAGAACTCAGCCCCAATCGATCTGTACTACGAAGACCACGGCATGGGGCAGCCAGTGATGCTCATCCACGGCTATCCACTGAGCGGGTCCTCGTGGGAAAAGCAAGTCCCCGTCCTGTTGGAAGCGGGTTATCGCGTCATCACCTACGACCGTCGTGGCTTCGGCAAGTCGAGCCAGCCGAGCATCGGGTACGACTACGACACCTTCGCCGGGGACCTGAAGACCCTCATGGACAAGCTCGATCTCCGCGATGTCGTTATCGCCGGCTTCTCGATGGGGACGGGTGAGGTCGTCCGCTATCTCGGAACCTACGGCTCCGAGCGGGTGAAGAGGGCCGCGTTGTTCGGACCGATCCCACCGTTCCTGCTCCAGACCCCCGACAATCCGAAAGGATTGCCCCAAAGCGTCTTCGACGGATTCAAGGAGACGATCACCAAGGACCGCTACGCCTTTTTCAAGTTCTTCTTCGACAACTTCTACAACGTCGACACGTTCCACGGAACTCGCATCAGCGATGAGGCGTGGAACGCCAGCTTCGAGGTGGCGGCCGGCTCGTCCGCGTACGCCACCCTCGCGTGCGTCTCGACATGGCTGACGGACTTCCGCGCCGACCTGCCAAAGATCGACGTGCCTCTGCTCGTCGTCCAGGGCACCGAGGACCGCATCCTTCCCATCGACGCCACCGGCCGACGCCTCCCCGAGCTCGTGAAAGACATACGGTTCGTCGAGATCGAGGGCGGACCACACAATGTCGGTTGGACGCACCCCGACGAGGTAAACCGCGCCTTGATGGACTTCCTCAAATAGCGGGGGCCACGT
>PLKG01000141.1 GCA_003140595.1 Acidimicrobiaceae bacterium
GACGGCGAAGTGCTCCGCTCCTCAGCCATAGCCTGGATCTCCCAGTGCCTTCTATATAGGAGAGGTCATCCGGATCGCTCCGAAAGGAGGGACGCTATGACTGCCCGAGTCACCTTTGACGGAGCAGATCTGCAGGGCTTCGCGAGCTCGGTGGTGTCATGACAAGAAGAAGTTCGAGTCCACTCCTGTTGACCGTCGCCGAGGCGGCCGAGACCCTCGGCATGGGGAGGTCAACCCTGTATGCCGCGATCAAGTCCGGATCCTGTCCCCTCGCCGTGACCCGGATCGGAAAGCAGATCCGTATCCCGCGCGCGGCACTGGAGCGCCTCGCGGGAGACGGCGGATCAACAGACGGACCCGTCCGCGACGATCACGCCTTCTGGCGGGACTCTTGTCCGACCTGTGGGCGATCCTCGTCGAGCAGCCTGCCGACGAATTCGGCGGCCTTCTGGTCCTCCTCGGTCACCGCGTCTGTGTAGTGCCGGGCCATGTGCACTGTCGCCCAGCCGAGTCGGGCCTGCTTTTGGCGCTCGGAGACGACCGAGTCAATGACGGTCGCCTGGAAGTGACGAAGCGAGTGCAAATGGACGTCGCCGGCAACCTTCGCCCGGTCGCGAAGACTCGCGAAGGCGTGGCTCATGACGTCGGGATGAGGGGGAGTGGTGCCTCCCGGCTCGAAGGAGAAAACGAAGCTCTCGTCCCCGAGCGAGGTCTCGCACATCGCGGCGAGCCCGCGTTGTTCTTTGCGGAGGGCGGCGAGAACCTCGGCCGTGCCGGTGTCGATGCTGAGCCGGCGGATGCTCGCCCTGGTCTTCGGGCCCTTCACGGTCGCACCGCCGCGCGAGGACACGATCGACTCGTCGATGGTGATCGTGCGGTTCTCGAGATCGACGTCTCCCCAGCGCAGTGCACAGGCTTCGCCTCTCCTCGCCCCGGTCGCCGTCACGAAGCGGACGAAGGCCGCGACGCGTGGGTCCTCCTCGGCGCACGCGCGAAGTAATGCCGCGACTTCTGTGGCGTCGGGTGCTCTGACGACGCGAGCCGCGTCCATGGACCAGCTCGGCAACTCGGTCTCGGCGACCGGGTTCGGGAGCACGCCTCCGCTCCAGCGCTTGGCGAGGTGGCAGGTGCGATTCAGCACGGCCCGGATCTGGTGCACGCTCGATTCGGACTGGCCATCGGACTTGAGCTTGCGGAAGAACCGCTCGAGGTCGTAGGAGCCGAGCTCGGAGATCTTGCGGAGCCCGATCGAGTTCTGGACGTGGACCCGCCAGATGCCCTCGTAGCGACGCGTTGTCGTAGGGGAGAGATCCTGCCAGCCGTTCAGCTTCCAAGCGGCGAACGCCGCGTTCAGGGTGGTGGCTGGGCTCCAGATGTTCCCGGGCTCGACCTCGACCTCTTTGGCCTGTTCGACCTCGGCGACGAGAGCGGCGAGGGCACGTTGGGCCGCGCGCTTGTTCCCGGTGAAGCGCTCGTAGCGGTGCTTCACGCGCCCCGACGAGTCACGCCCTACGTAGACACGCAGCTCGTAGACGTCCGGGGATCGCACGAGACGCAGGCTTCCCGCCACTCGTTCCCTTCGAAAATGTTGGGTGGAATGTTGGGTAGCAAACTAGCAGATCAGATAAGTGGGGGAGGATACTGCCTGTGACCTGGGATCTTTCAGTGCGCCCCCCGGGACTTGAACCCGGAACCTGCGGATTAAGAGTCCGTTGCTCTGCCAAATTGAGCTAGAGGCGCATCCGGCCAGTCAGCCTAGCTTTCTCGTGGCCTTGCTGACCAAAAAAGGGTGACCGAGGGGACTTGAACCCCCGACCTCCAGGGCCACAACCTGGCGCTCTAACCAACTGAGCTACGGCCACCATGAACTAGAGGCACCTTGCCTCTAAGTCATCTCAAGCATGGCACAGTCGACGCCGCAATCCGAAGCCGGCTGGTTGTCACGGTCCGGGCGACTCGACGCGGCAGATACAGAACTCGTTGCCCTCGGGGTCCGCCATGACCTGCCACCAGCCCCCTTCGCTTCCGGACATCGCAGTCCCGATAGGGGTGGCCCCGAGGGCCGTGAGCCGCCCGATGGTTTCGTCAGCTTGGGTCGTCAGTATGTCGAGATGCAGCCGGTTCTTGACCGTCTTCGGTTCCGGGACCCTCTGCAGGTACACGACTGGTAACCCTGGATCCGGTGGCACAAGGTCGAGATAAGTTCCGGCTCGATCCATGTCCCCGACCTTGTACCCGAGCGCGGCCGCCCAGAACGGGGCTAGTGCCTCCGGCATGACACTGTCGATTCCAATCTCGATGCGGACGGCCATGGGCAAGGTTCCGCTCCTTTCGGTGTCTACGGGGCCAGTTCGTGATAACGAGTTCGCCGACTCCAGGTCTTCCAGCGTAGGTTCCGACATCCCCTACGCTTGCAGGCGGAGATTCTGTCGATTCCCCTCAAGGCCCCCGTAGCTCAGCGGAATAGAGCAGCTGCCTTCTAAGCAGACGGTCGGAGGTTCGAGTCCTCCCGGGGGCGCTACATATTCCCAGCTAGCGCTATATATGTCCGCAACCAACACCACTGCTGTTAAGCTCCGAACCGAAAACCCAACAAAAAACCCAACAAGGGGGGCGGAGGTGGCCGGGAGTCTGCGACTGGTCCGGGGCAGCGATGTCTGGGAGCTACGGGTGTTCGTGGGCAGGGACTCGAACGGCCGGGTGCGCCACATCCAGCGGACCTTCCGTGGGTCTCGGCGGGCAGCAGAGCGAGAGCTCGCTCGTCTCATTGCCGTTCAGGACGAATTCCCGGCGCCGGTCCCTGAGGAGCCGGTCCGTTGGGGACCGACGACGACGGTCAACGATGCGGTCATCGCGTGGCGGGACAACGGGTGGGACGACCTCTCACCGAAGACACGGCGCGACTACGAGTCGACCTGGGAGCGATACATCAAACCGTCGATCGGCAAGACGCGGATCGCGTCGTTGTCGACCTACGAAGTCGAGCGTTACCTCCGGTTGCTGAAGAACAAGGGACTCGGTTACGACACCGTGCGCCACGTCCGGAACATGCTCAACCGGGCCTGCCGGTTGGCGAGGAAGTGGAGCGGGGGAGTGCTGCCGAACGCCGTTGCCGACTCGGAGCTGCCCTCGTGGTCGATCTACGAGCGAGGTGAGGTTCGCGCGCCAGAGCCGACGGAGGTCATGCAGCTGCTGCGGGTCGCGGCCGAGGGTTGCGTTGACGTCCGCGTAGCGGTCTTCGTCAGGCTGCTCGCCGCTACCGGGATGCGACGTGGTGAGGCCTGCGCTCTGCGCTGGTCGGATGTTGACGAGGAGCACAGTTCGGTACGCATCAACGAGAGCGTCGTCGTGGCTGCCGGGGGAGCTGAGGTAAAGGGCCCAAAGACGAGAGCAAGCATCCGTCGTACGGCGATCGACTCGGCGACTGCCGAGGAGCTGCGACGCGTGCGCGCGGTGCAAGAGGACCTGGCTCGAGTCTGTGACGAGACCCTCGGTCCAGCGGCCTTCGTGTTCTCCTTCGTTCCGGGCGGAGCCACGCCGCCGCACCCGGACGCAATGAGCAAAGCGTTCACTCGTTTGCGCGCGAAGGCTGGCGTCGCCCAAGACGTGCACCTTCACTCGTTGCGGCACTTTCACGCCACCGCTCTCGACAGCGTGATCTCGGAGCGTCAGAAGCAGGCCAGGCTCGGATGGTCGACGGTTCGGATGGCGCGGCACTACACCGACGCGATCACTGCCGAGGACCAGCGAGCCGCTGAACACGTGGGTCGGCTCTTGGAGGACGTTGTCTGAGGCAGGAGTTCAGATCGATCACCGGAGATCAGGGCTGCGCTCAATGCCCTGTGATTAGGGTTTCGATTGCCTTTCTCGGTACCCGCATGCGCCCGTTGATGGTGACGACAGGCAACGGGAAGTCACCGCGTTTGATTGAGCGATAGAGCGTCGAGCGGTCCTCGCCGAGCATTACGGCTGCCTCGTCGATGCCGACAAGAGCGCGTTCTCCCGAGGAGTGCGACCTGCCCCGGTAAGTCGTCATCGACGAACACCTCGCGATCCCGGCTCGACGGAGCTGGCCGTGTCTTCTCGCGCCAGTCGGATGATCTCTGCTGCTGCGGTCCCGTCCGTCACCTTTGTCCTCCTCCCGGCGGCCGCGGTCGCAGCGCGCCTCTATTAAGGAGGCACTGGCGACTCCAGGCTAATGACGCTTCACAGCTCGTGCGCTAGCAAAGTCGATGTGCGACCTGCCCAGCGACCCGATGATCATGCGCCGACTCGGACGATTCAGTTGCGTCGTCGAGCAACCGGACGTCACCGATGCAGAGAGAAGGGTCCGCGCACATCGGACAATCTGCTTCGCGAGTTCGTCACCGCGCGACACCACAGCACCAAATGGCGCGCGAGGATGCCCGCGTGCGGCCCAGCATCGGCATCGCCTTGGTGGCAATCGTCGCGGCCGCGCCAGGTCTCGGAGCGAGCGTTTCGACCGGCAGAGCACCGCTTCAACCGAGAGTCGCAGTGTCGCCGTTCCGCACCCACGACCTCGGCCCAGACGCCTTCTCTGTCGTCGCCTGCGGCCTGGCCACGCGGTGCCTCGCCCTCGGCCCGGGCGGCTGGCAGGCGACGAGTGAGGATGGCGGCAGCAGCTGGAAGCTCTCACTCGATCCGCGTCTTATCGGGCTCACCCCCGACGATCTCGCCTGCCCGACGCCACGGCGCTGCGTGGCGATCGCGACCCCGGTTGTCACGTCAACCTTGTCCTCAGACGTCACTACGCAAGCAGCAGAGCTCGCCGCTCCACCCGANNTCCTGGCGTCGCGCCAGAGCTCCGGGCCGACTCTGGTTGGGCGGGCTGTCTTGCCCGACGGTGGCGGTTTGCTACGCGAGCGCCGAGGCGCGTAGGAAGCCGAATCGGCGCTTTCTCATCAGGACCTCGGACGGAGGGCTGAGCTGGACCGCAGGCCCGAAAGCGCCGCCGATGTCGCTGTTAC
>PLKG01000089.1 GCA_003140595.1 Acidimicrobiaceae bacterium
TCTATTATGCGAAGCTCTTTAGCTGGCACGCGATCGAGCGCTCCCGCACGACTGTGCGGCCCAGACTGCTGTTGCAGAGGAGAACCGAATATCCGCGTGCCCAGGAAGCAGGGCGCCGAGGCGATCTCATCTGTCGATGAGAGCAGGACCGTTGTCCTGGGTCGGCTTCCGGCGGCGACAACCGGGGTCGATTCACGGCACCGGTGATCTTCTGGCAAGCCGACGTCGCCCGGCGCAGGCTGGCACGCTAACGTTCCCGGATGCCCAGAGGTCGCGATCGCTACGAGACCGAGCCCGACGCCGCGCCCGAGCCGAGCCCTGAGCAACGTCGGCTCTCGCACCAAGACAGCGACTCGGAAACGGTGCCCCTTCGCGAACGGTTGCGCAATCTGGTTCTCAAGCCTGCCGAGAGCGATACCGTCCACACGGCCGAGACTCCGAGAGGTCCGCAGTCGGTTGCGGAGTTGGAAGCCGACGTGAGGTCAGCCAACGACAAGGAGAGGTTCATCGGGCTGGTGGCTGCGCCGGTCGCGGCGGCCATTGGGATCCTTGTGATCAGCGCCCTGATCGTGAACGACCCCCCGGCCCGGCTGAAGAACGGTCAGGTTGACATGCTCCACGTGAGCGTTTCGCTCTACCACGACCTCGGTGGCGTAATAATTGCGCTCTCGGTCTTAATGCTCGTGTCTGCCATGTTGCGCAAACGAGTGTTCCTCGGAATCGTGACCGCCCTATACGGACTTGCGATCTTCAACCTGCACTACTGGGGCTTCGGGGTCCCGTTCATCCTTGTCAGCGCTTGGCTATTGGTGCGGGCCTACCGGCTGCAACGCGATCTACGCGAGGCCACCGTGGGTGACTCGCGCGCCAGTGCCTCGCGACGCGGCAGTGCCGCGCCGGGGAGGTCATCGGCCAAGTTAAACCGTCGTTACACAGCTCCGGCGACAGCTGCGAAGCGGCCATCGGCGTCAAAGTCCGTGAACAAGCGGCAAGCCCGCTGACAGACACCGCGCCCCGGCCGCCACCACGCGTGTCGCCATGTTGTGGCGCGCTATCTCGTAGCGACTGACGCGAGCTAGGCCGACGACCTGCGAATATTCCGTCGTTTGAGGACCGCGGCTCCAAGGAGGAGCCCGAGGATGGCGACCATGGCCGTGGGAAGAATGAATACCCTCCATGAGCTTTGCTCTGTCGCCATAGCGCGGGGCGTCGAGAGAAGCGTTGGGTCCGCGGGAACCGTAACTGCCCGGAGCGTCGTTCCAGGTGAGTAGAAGGCACTCCCCGGTATGGCGTCGTTGTAGCTGCGGCCGTTGAGTGTGAATGTCCCCTTGCACTCGTAGCCGGCAAGGTTGCTTCCACTACCCCCCATGAGGCCGAGGCAACCAGATACCGTGACTTCGACGGCGACGCCTTGGCGCTGCAGTAGCGCGATCTGGTCGTTCTTCTCGATTCCGGCGACGAACAGTACAGCCGCCGTGGCGGCGAGCACGACGAGGCACGTTGCGACGACGGCACGCTGCACGCGTCCAGCGTCAACCTCCACTCTGGCCCCCCGAAGCGTGGTGACGGGCTCTCGAGACGTGCCGACGCATCCGGTTGTCACTTCTGAGCAACCGTGCCGAGATCGCCAGGAACTTGCCGTCTCGTTGCCGTAATCAGCGAGTCCATCACCACACCTCTGTCCGTCACTGAGCCGCGCGCGATTCGCTGATCGTAGCGGCAGCGAGCGCCCGCTGGCGCGAGACGTTCTTCTGCGGGCGATCAGGCCATGGACATGATCCTTGTCCAGTTCACACAGTGTTAACGCGGGCGTGACAGTGCCGAAACCACCGTCCTACATCCTTAGCGCCAACGAGGGGGACATCCACCCCTTATCTTGCCGCACCCGGTGCTAGGGATGCTCCGAATTGGGGGCAGAGTCGAGACATATTGACTACGAGAGGAGGGTTCGAGGCGTGCATATGTTGTTCGCGACAGTGCCAGTTCCGTATCCGAGTTGGCTGAATCCGGCGGATAACACTTGGCAGATCACAGCTGCCACGCTCGTCGGCCTGATGAGCCTTCCTGCTCTAGCGGTGCTCTACGCCTCGACAGTGCAGAAGAAGTGGGCGGTCAATGTACTTGCCATGATGTTCGCCGGCTTCTCGTTGGTCCTCGTCGCGTGGGTGCTCTGGTCATACAAGATGGGCTTTGGTGCCACCTCGATCGGTGGAGGTGTGAGGAACGGTATACAGACCCAACTCTCAGGCGTCGGGTGGGTGAAGCACCTATTCGAGAACTTCGTGGGCAAGCCGGGTGGCATCACTAACAGCGTCGGGGAGCAGGGTCAGGCAGTTTCGGCAGCCAACACGTCGATCCCGTTCCACTTCCCAACGTCGTCGCTTGCGTACTTCCAGTTCGTCTTCGCGGCGATCACGCCCCTTTTGTTCCTGGGAAGTGTGCTCGGCCGTATCAAGTTCAGTGCTTGGTGCTTGCTCGTGCCGCTTTGGTCGACCTTTGTCTACGGCGTGGACGCGTTCATGTTGTGGGGCGGCGGGTACTTGGCTCAGGAGGGCGCGCTCGACTTTTCCGGTGGATACGTGATCCACATGTCGGCAGGTATTTCGGGCTTCGTGGCTGCTTGGGTCTTAGGACCCCGGCTGCTGCGGGACCGGACACATGCAATACCGAACAATCTGGTGATGGCGGCCGTCGGAGCCGGCATCCTGTGGCTGGGCTGGAACGGCTTCAACGGTGGAGACCCGTATTACGCCGGGGCGAGCGCGGCTGCGGCTGTGATCAACACCAACATTGCGACCGCGGTCGGCGTGCTGACCTGGATGGCTCTTGACGGCTGGCTATCCAGGGCGAAGAAACCGACGTTCCTCGGCGGCGTGAACGGCATGATCTGCGGCCTGGTGGCGATCACACCGTGCGCGGGCTGGGTCAACGGGAGGGGTGCCATCTTCGTGGGCCTCATCGCCACGGTGATCGTTTGGGTGGCCTGGAACTACCTCTCTCGAGTACGGCCCTTTTCGCAGGTGGACGATGCCCTCGGGGTCGTGTACACCCATGGAATCGCCGGCTTTACGGGGGGCATGCTCCTCGGAGTGTTTGGCGACCCCAACATGATCCAGTACGGCTGCGGTCATCTGAATGCCGCGGGACAGGTCGTCAACACCTCGCAGTCGGCATACATCGCAGCTCACGGCACCTGCGTGCCGTTCTCTGTTGCGGGCTTGATGTACACCGGTTCGGGCCACCAGTTGTGGGAGCAGTTCCGAGCCGCCCTGTTCGTCCTCTTCTGGTCGGCGTTGGTGACCTACATCCTGATGAAGTTCATCGGCCTGGTCCTCAGGGGTGCTCGTTACAGCGACGAGGTACTCGAGGTCGGCGATATGGCCATCCACGACGAGGAGGCGTTCCCCGAGGGAGTCAGCCCAGAGGACGCAGAGCTCATGGAGGAGGCGCTCGTCATGGCGGGCATCGGCGAGGACACACCACCGGATCCTGGGCTGCCGCCCAGCACCCATCCGGACTCGCCACACGGCGGTCATCCAGAGCCGCCGCACGGCGCTCGAGAACCCTAAAGATCCTGTGGGGTCCTGAGGACAAGCGTAAGCCTCAGGACCAGCAGTCCGATCGATCGCCGGGCTTCCACGACGGGACCAGTCGTGGGAGCCCGGCCTTTCCGGCGACAGTGCGAGAAGGTGGCGGCGAGAACGCCTCGGTCGGAAGGACCTCGGTGTACCAACTAGACGCCTCACGCGAAAGAGAGGACCAGTGATGACAGTGGGAGCGACGTGCGCAACCGGAGTGCCTTTTGGGCCCTGGTCCGGGCGTGCCGAGGTTCGGCGGACGCCTAGGCGTTTTCGGGGCCACCGGGTGTGGCCGGGACTGGACCAATTACAGGACACGGGTAGACATATTGCCTAGGATCATTGGGCAAGCTCCCCGGGGCACGGAAGACGGCATCGGCAAGGTAGATTCCGCGGAGCCGTCATAGGAACGACGTCAATAGGTAAGGAGCAATGTGCCCGAAGCTCAAGCACCACGTCGAACGCCGTCGTCCATGTTGTACAAGGAGATACTCTTCACCGAATCCGAGGTCGACGCTCGAATTGCGGCGATGGCGGTGGACATCACGCGGAACTACAAGGGCACCGACACGTTGTTCATCAGTCTGTTAAACGGTGCGATGCCCTTCACTGCAAAGCTGATGCGCGCGATCCAGCACCATGACCCATACTTCCATCCGAACGTTCAGTCGATGATCGTCAGTCGTTATGGCTCAAGCCGCGAGCCAGGACTGCCGCACCTCGTCACCGACCTGCCTCCCGATTACCGGGACCTGACCAAGCGCCACGTTGTCTTGCTCGACGATCTTGTTGACGGAGGCGGTACGACCGATTTCACCGAGCGGCATCTCTACGGCTACGGCGCAGAGACCGTCGAGCGAATTGTTCTGGTGAAGAAGCTCAAGAACCCTCCTGTCAAGTGCAACGTCGCGATGTTCGGGTTCGAGGCGCCAGACCTATGGCTCACCGGAATGGGCATGGACAACGCGCACCTTGCACCGGAAGCGAATCGGTGGGCGGGATGGATAGCCATCGCGAACACCGATTGAGTCTGAGGTCCATCTCGCGGTTGCACCGCTATCGGACGCAGTGGCAACCCAGCAGAGATTCCCGTTGACGACTCTGCCGAATTGGAGGACCGTGGCCGGTGTACGCCCCGGGCGTCGGCGGCCTTTGCTGGCCACCTTCTTCTCGCCAAGGGTTCTGAGGTCCGTTATGGCGGCCGGCGAGGCGCAGGGGTGACCGACGCGTCGGTCTCGGTCCCAGGTAAGGGGAACGGGAACGGTTGGAGCGGTCGCAACCGCGAGCGCGCACTCCTGGTTCTCGCCGACGGGGAGGTGTTCGAGGGTGAGGCTGTAGGAGCACTGTCACCGGGCGGCCTCACTCACGGGGAGCTTGTGTTCAACACGGTGCTCAGTGGGCACCAGGAGGTCGTCACCGACCCGAGCTACGCCGGCCGGGTCGTTGCTTTCACGCATCCCCATATCGGGAACTACGGGGTCAACCGTTCCTAAACACTGA
>PLKG01000034.1:0-176 GCA_003140595.1 Acidimicrobiaceae bacterium
CCGAGCGCGCTGACCAGGGATTTGTAAGGCGAAAGAATCCCAATTCTGCTGGCACAGTGCAGGCTAAGCGTCTATCAGAAGGTTGGGGATTCGAGTTCCTCCGTGCCCAGTGCCAGGGATTATGTGAGTCTAGAGACTCTAATTCGGGTGGCACAGCGCAGGCTAAGCATCTAATT
>PLKG01000034.1:193-2606 GCA_003140595.1 Acidimicrobiaceae bacterium
GGCCGAGTCGATCCGGTCCACTAGATCCTGGACTCGTGCGACCGCCTCGGCGATTGAGTAGTCCAGCCGCTCGGTCTCGACAAGCCGGTTCCAGATGTCGTCCCAACCCGGCCACGGGACGACCGTCGGCGGCCACGGATGTTTGCCACGGAGTCCGAAGATCTCGACGCAGGCGTCTCGGAGGCCAGACATCTGCACGTCGTTAAGCGCCAGCTCCTCAATGAGGAGGATGTCGGCAAGGTCGCGGGCCCGTTGGTTCGGACGCTCCTCGCCCAAGTCCTCCGTACAGGCGTGGAGCTTCTGGGCCACCTGGTAGCGAATGGGAAGGAAAGGAATTGCCTCTGCTTCGGCGAGCTGGACTGGCGCGAGAGACACGGCGGCCGGGAGCACCTCGAGCTGGTCGAGGGAGTGGCCCTCGACGGGAGAAAGCTCCATTGGCACGGTCACGAAGTCCTTCTCCTTGTAGAGCAGCTTCACCCGGAAGCGAACCGGCGCCACCGCGAGTCCGGTACCTATGATCTGCTCACCCTCGGTCGTTCTGCCGGTGAACCCGCTCCAACCCCGCCGCACCGCTTCGTCGATCAGGCCGATCGCCTCGGCCACCTCGCCTCGATAGGCGCCGTCGAGGTCGTTCGACGCTCGGGCCCGAAAACCGAACCTCAACTCAAGGGCAGCCCCTCCCTTGAAGGCGATCTGCTCCCTGCCTTCCTCGTCTTTCAGCCCGTCGAGCATCTGGATGATCGCCGTCACGCCCACAAGGCGGCGAAGGCGGCCGGATGTGACCAGCTCCTCGGTATCTCTGGCCCAAAGGTCGAGGAGCCGGCCGAGGTGTCCCCGGTCGCCCGGCAGCCGCTTCGGCGGGGTGCTCATCGCGTGGTCCTGGTTACCGTGGCACCATGCACCCGGGCATTACGGTCAGCGAGCTGCACACGCAACCTGGCAGCGGCGAGCTCGCCGATGAGCTCACGTCGTCGAGCGTTCACGATCGCCTGCTCGATCATGTTGCCTTCAAGCCCGTTCGTGATCGCCTCCTCGACGGCGGCCTGCGGGGCGAGCACGGGAATCCCGTCGACCTGGTCGATCTGGTCTCGGTCGAGACGCCTCTGGCGGAACCGGAACCGGCGGTCTTGGGTCCGGCGAACCCGTTGGCCGGCGGGAAGGATGACCTCGATCTCCCGGGGGTTCACATCGGTGAGACCCCAGAGGGCGAGCGCGGCGTCACCAGCGACAACGCCCTCGCCTCGTGCGGCAAGGACAGCCTCGTGGTACTCATCGAGCGGTCCGACCGGAAGGGCGGTGAGGCGATAGAGGCCTTGTGCTCGCCGTTCGAGACGGCCTTTCATGGCCAGCCGACGCAGATAGTCGGGGCGGACGCCGGCCTCCTTGGCGTCCTCGGTCCGGACGAAGCCGTGCTTATCGGCAGCCAGCTCGACCAGGCGGTCGTAGGGGCCAGTAGGCACGCCGAAAGTGTAGCAGATTCAGCACGCTATTGACGCTCTAGCGAGCCGATGGACGTCATAACCGTGGCGAAACGGGAACACTATTGACAGTGACTTGAATCCTTGGTGCCGGGATACCTCAGTCGACCCAGGCGATGGTGCTGGCCGGCGGCGGTTCCAGGCGGCGGCCGTCGGGAGAATCGGGCCACCGCTCACCCCGATCGTCGGGTGAGCTGTGCCTCGGACCCGGCCGGTCTGCTACCTAGTCCACCGCCGTTACTTGACTGCTAGTGGCCGGCCCAGGCAGTCGATCAAAAATGAAGGAAATCCAATAGCGTCTAACTTTCCCCGCCTCTCACCTGCAATAGCGCAGCTAAGCACACCGTTCACGGCGATATGACTACGGATCAGAAGGTTGGGGATTCGAGTTCCTCCGAGCGCGCTGACCAGGGATTATGCAAGGTTAGAGACCCTAATTCGGGTGGCACAGCGCAGGCTAAGTGCTCTGGACCGTAATTTCGATCACGTATCGATGCGATCTCAGGCGGCTGCCTGGGTAGTCGGGCTTGTCGGCGAGCTTCTTCATGAGCAACGCCAGGTCGCTGCGCGTGAACCTCCACTCGAACGGTGCGGCGCTCTGCTCATAGCGACGCTCGAAGGCGAGCAATCGCTCCTACGGACGGGGTGGTGGGTCAGGTGGCGGTGTAGGCGTGGGTCCCCCTCAGAACGCCATGACCTCTTCTGGCCGCTGCGCGAGGACCTCCGGAACGCGGCTGTGATGGTCAACCCACAACCAGGTACTGGGGCTGAGGCCACGGATGACCTTCTCGACTCGTTGATAGTCGTCCGACAACCTGCGCTGGTAGACCGCCTCATGGTGCGCGATTCGATTTCTCAAGGTCTGAAGCCTGTCAAGGTCGTCGTACAGATCCCTTCGTGAAGGCCGAGGCAGAAAAGCTCGACAGAGGTACGTC
>PLKG01000159.1:0-3325 GCA_003140595.1 Acidimicrobiaceae bacterium
ATCGGTCTCAGCCACGTCAGGCGCCACAACCTTCGCCACTTCGTTGCAACTGAGCTCTTGACCGCTGGCCCCGGGCAACAACCGATCGAAGCTTGGCCCGGGTTCCCGAGTCACCCGTGGGTTGGAGGCTTACGCCGGTGCCAAGCTTGACAAGCCGGTCGGTCAGGTTCGCGACGACCTGCTCCCGAGGCCCGCGTTGCCGCGGCGCGCTACGCCAGGCGGTGGGTGCCAGCGGTGCCAGACGCATCACGCGACGCCCGGGGTCCCCCTCGGAAGTGTGCCGTCCGCATCAAGCTGGTACGGGTGCTCTTCCTCCGGCGGGTAAGGGTGCGCTTCGAGGTGGCCTAGCAGCTTGTCCAGGCTCGCCTCCGCCACGCAGACCACGCTGTCCGCGGCACCGTAGTAGACGTGAAGGGTGTCGCCGTCGTCGCGCAGGATCCAACCGCAGGGAAACACGACTCCAGGCACGTCACCGGATCGTTCGTAGGGTGCATTCGGACCGAACACCCACTCGTTCCCGCGCGCCAGGACCTTGGTCGGGTCGTCCTTGTCCAGCAATGCCAACCCGAGCCGGTAGAGAGCCCCCGACGCGGTGAAGCGCACTGCGTGATAGCAGATCAGCCAACCATCATTGGTGAGCAGCGGCGGGGGGCCGAGACCCACTTTGTTTGCGTCCCACCAACCGCCATGCCGTGCGGCAAGCAGCACGCGGGCATCGCCCCAGTGGCGCAAATCGGGGCTGAACGACAGCCAGATGTGAGCGCCCATCCCCGACATGGCCGTTGCCGGCCTGTGGATCAGCGCCCACCTCCCACCGAAGGTCGTCGGGAACAGCGCGGCGTCCTTGTCCTCGGGCGGC
Source organism: Acidimicrobiaceae bacterium (assembly GCA_003140595.1). Classification (GTDB taxonomy): domain Bacteria; phylum Actinomycetota; class Acidimicrobiia; order Acidimicrobiales; family Bog-793; genus Fen-455. Next base: position 860 of record PLKG01000159.1, read on the forward strand.
TGGAGGACACCGCTTCGTTCCCAGTGCACGAAGTCACGCGTCTTGGCCAGACAGACGAGTGGCCCCGCAGCCGAGTACCCGACGTAGACGACGAAGTACTCGTCGCCGACACGGGTGATCCTCGGGTCCTCGATCCCCCAGTGCTCCTCGAAGTGGTCCGACTGTGGCTGCAAGCCCCGGACCGTGTCCACTTCCCAACCTGTCAGCCCGTTTTCGCTGGTCGCCGCGACCAGGAAGGAGAGGCCGGTACGGTCCTCGACGCGCAACAGCAGCAGCGTCCGGCCGTCAACGAGCGTGGCGCCCGGGTTGAACACCGCGTTGACCATATTGGGGAAGTCGCGTGGGCCGAGGACCGGGTTGCCCGAGTACCTCTGCAGTAGCTCGCGAGGATCGGCTTCGTCGCTCATCGTTGCTCCCGAAGAGCCGCGGCCGAAGCGCTGCGTCTTGATAGCTTCGGCGCTGGTGGCTGTTTGTCGCCGATCGCCAGTCCGCTGTCGGGGTCAAAGAAGTACAAGTTGCGGGTATCCACCCCGAGCTCGATCTGGTCGCCCGCGCGAACACGGCTATGCGCGTCGACGCGTGCCGTCCACATGGACTTGCCCTCGTGAAGCGGGACTGCCGCACCGCCCTTTTCCGCTGCCGGTACAAGGTCCGCGACATCCTTGTGCTCAACGGGCGGCGCGTCGATGACAAAGATCACATTGATCTCACTGCCGAGCGCCTCGGTCACATGGGTTGTGACCGACATCCTCGCCCACGTTTCATCGACCAGGCTTGCTTCCTCGAAATCGGACGGCCGGATCCCGAGGATCACGTCGCGGTCGAAGTAGGCCTCGATCTCGGGCCTGGAGTGCACTACGTCCTCTGCGATGGGCAGCCGGTGCCCGGCGAACATGACCGTTGGCTCGCCGTCATCTCTGATGAGCTGGGCCGTGACGATGTTCATCGACGGTGAGCCGATGAAGCCGCCGACGAACAGGTTGACGGGGCGGTCGAACAGGTTTTGCGGTGTGTCGACCTGCTGCAGCACACCGTCTCGGAGCACACAGACCCTGTCCCCGAGCGTCATGGCCTCGACCTGGTCGTGGGTTACGTACACCGTCGTCACGCTGAGCCGCTCGTGCATCTCCGCGAGAGATGTCCGCATGCTCACGCGGAGCTTTGCATCGAGGTTCGACAGCGGTTCGTCCATGAGGAAAGCCTCCGGTTCCCTCACGATCGCCCTGCCCATCGCCACGCGTTGGCGCTGGCCTCCGGACAATGCCGCCGGCTTGCGCTCGAGGTACTCCTCCAGGCCAAGGACGTTGGCCGCATTGTGGACACGGCGGTCGATCTCCGACTTCGGCGTCTTGCGCATCTGCAAGCCGAAGGCCATGTTCTGTCTCACGGTCATGCTGGGGTAAAGGGCATAGTTCTGGAAGACCATCGCGAGATCGCGGTCCTTGGGCGCCACGTGGTTCATGACCCGGTCGCCGATCCGGATAGTTCCCCGGGTGATCTGCTCCAGTCCGGCGATCAACCGCAGGACCGTCGTCTTCCCGCAGCCGGAAGGTCCGACCAGGACGACGAACTCGCCGTCGGAAATCTCCAGGCTCAGCCCGTCGACCGCCTTTACGCCTCCGGGGTAAGTCTTATCCACTTTGTCCAACACAATCTGAGCCATTGGTCTACTCCATATGCTCGGGCGGCTCGAGCCACTTGTGCCGGCCCCGGTCTTGTGGTCTGCGGGTCACGGTCAGCCCTTTACGGCTGAGCCGATATTTGGCGCCACGAAGTAGCGCTGGAACGCCAGGAACAGCACGACCGCGGGCACGGCCAGCACGAACGCTCCTGCCAGGATCGCGCCGAACGGGTTGGAGACGGTCGACTGCACGGTATTCATGTAATTGGCCAAGGCGACGGCAAGTGGCTGCATACTCTGCTGTTTGGTGATCAGGAACGGCCACAGGTACTCGTTCCACGGTCCGATAAAGGTCAGGAGCATGGCGGTCAGCACTGCTGGGCGTACGAGCGGGAGGGCGACCCGAGTCATTATGCGGAACTCGTTCGCGCCATCGATCCGGGCGGCGTCGAACAGCTCCTTCGGCAGTTGCATGAAGTACTGCCGAAAAATGAACACGGCCGTGGAGTTGATCGCGAACGGGGCGATCATCCCGAGGTAGGAGTTGCCGAGCCCGTAGTTGCGCACGATGAGCACGTACAACGGGATGATCAGCAGCTGGAACGGGACCATCAGCAGCAGGAGCATCATGACGAACAACAGGCCGCGGCCGCGAAAGCGCAGTTGTGCGAGGGCGTATCCGGCCAATACGCCGAATACGACGGTGGCCAACAGGACGCCGCCGGTGAAGATGCCGGAGTTGATGAGAGTCCTGCCCAGGTTCAGTGCAGCGTTGATCTCGCCGTAGTTGTGCAGTGTGATGTTGCCCGGTTGCGGCAGTACGCCGCTAAGTGACGTGTTCGACT
>PLKG01000159.1:3370-13856 GCA_003140595.1 Acidimicrobiaceae bacterium
GATTCCGAGGGCAGAGGCGAAGTCCGGGTGGTTTTGCTCGATGCCGGTCTGGTACATCAGCAGCACGGGCGAGGCGGACTTGCCATTGGGACCTCCGCCGGCGGTCAGCAAGTAGGGCTCGGTGAACAGGTTCGCGCCGACGATGATCGCCAGCAGGGTGATCAGTGTGGTCACCGTCCGGACGCCGGGGATGGTGACTGACTTGAGCCTGTGCCACCACGACGCGCCGTCCATGGACGCGGCCTCGTACAGCTCCTTCGGAACGTTCTGCAACGCGGCGAGGTAAAGCAGGATGAAGAAGCCGAGCTGTTTCCANNGCATTGACGACTCCTCCGCCGCTGAACATGAACAGCCACACCGCTACCATCGCCACGCTGGCTGTCACGTACGGCACGTAGAAGCAGGCGCGGAAGAAGGCACGGAACGGGATCAGCGCGTTGAGCGCGGTGGCCAGCAGCAGGGACAGTCCGACCGTGAGAGGCACGTTGATGACCAGGAAGATCAGGATGTTGAGAAACGACCGGAGCACCTCGGGGTCGGCGAAGACCGCTCTGTAGTTGGCAAGCCCGACGAACGGCCGAGGCACGCTTACTCCGGGTGCGGTGAAGAAATAGCGGTGGAACGACATCCACACCGCCAGGCCCAGGGGGTAGGCGAACAGCACCGCGATGAACAGCGCGTACGGCGCACCAAAGGCCAGCCCGATCGGTTGGCGGCCGAGCACAGCGCGCACGAGCCGCCTCACCATGGGCTCGCGCGTGCTGAGCGGAAGTTCCGCCTCCAGTTTCATCTCGGACCCGCGCGTGCCAAGCTGAAGTTCCGCCTCCAGTGGGGGAACTTCAGGCTTGGGAACGTGACGCTGGTCATGGCTCGGACGAGGCGCCTGAAGCGAGCTTGTTGATCGCCGACGCGGCGGAGGTCAGCGCGGCGTCGGGGCTCGAGGTGCCGAAGATGACCGACTTCGACCAGTCATTGCGGAAGTCCTGCCAGATCTCGATCGAGTTCAGGACGTTAGGGCACTCGATTACGTGGGCTGCTTCCACGGCGAAATCCTTGTAGTCCGGGTTCGCCGTGAAATAGGACGCGTACAGCTTCAGCAACCCCTGCCGCATCGGCATCTGCCCGGTTATGGCCAGCAGCTTGCCGTCCGCGCTGACGCTGGTGGTGAACTTCAGGAAATCCCACGCGGTCCCGCGGTTCTTGCACGAGGCGTACATGGCGATGTTCTTGGCGTCACTGAATGTCGGAATCGTGTACGAGGTATTGCCCTTCAAGGTCGGCAGCGGTACGACGCCATAGTTGACCGCGGGCGCTCCTTCCTTGCCCTGGTAATCGGCGATGGCCCACGGACCGACGATGGCCATCGCGGCGGTGCCGTCGGCGAACGGGTCTCCGGTGACGGTTTCGTTGCCGGCCAGCTTCTCTTTGTACAGCTGCGCCCAGAACGCGGCGACCGCCTTGCCGGCGGTGGAGTCGAAGGTTGCCTTCCCGTTCTCGACCAGCAACTTTCCGCCGCTCTCGGCCGCGTACAGCGGGTAGAAGTCGTACCAGGCCTCGTAGAACTCACTCGATGGCGACGGGAAGATGGCGTACTTTGCAGCACCCGAGGACACCACCTTCTTGGCCGTAGCAAGGAACTCGCTATAGGTACTCAGCGGCGGGTTGGTGGTGCTGATGCCGGCCTTGGCGAATTCCGTCTTGTTGTAGAAGATCACGACCGGGTTCGTCTTCCACGGCATCTGGTAGTACTTGCCGTCCAGCGACTTGTACATGCTGGCGATGGGTCCGGTGCGCGTCTGGATATAGCTGACAGCGCCGGGGAAGTCGTTGAGCGGCACCAGACCGCCCGCCTGCTCGAATTCCGGCACTGCCGCGGGAGCGGTGTTGTAGATCAGGCAGGGTTCGCTGCCTGCGGTGATCGCGGCCGAGATGACCTCCTCCGAGGACTGGGCGGCCGGGATCTGCTGTCCAGTGACCTTCTGAGTCGGATGGAGGCGGTTCCAGGCAGCGACCTCCTGCTCGCCCCAGGTGATCTCCTGGGCGTTGTTGGAGTACCAGATGCTGATCGGTCCATAGGACAGACTCTTGGACGTGGACGAGGGCGTCCCGCCTCCACCGCATGCGGCTAACCCCATGCTCAGCATGAGAGCCACCACAACGACAGTTCGTAATTTCATGATCTTTCCTTGCCACTTGCCGGGGGTCTACAACACGACCGGGTCGAAACAGCGCTTGGGACTGGCATCTCGATGATTCGCAATGACAGCCCAGCGTAAGACATCAACAAACCCCCTTCACCGATGTCAGAGTCGACGAGGTACTTCTGACTGTGCGCGCAACCGGACCCGCTAACAGGGACAAAAGTTCTAACGGATAGTTGCGCGTTTTTTGCGCAATCGCTTGTCGCGATCTGACCACATATTCCCACCGAAAATTCGTGTTGGATGGAAAGTCTTCAGGGCCATGACGTTGGTCACGGGACCAATTAGCCTTTCTCGACGAGCAGGTCGATCGGCACGACATAAGTGCCTTGGACCTGCATAGATACGAGAAATGTGACGAAGCCGAGCGGAGTGTCATGTTCCACGTCACCTGTGGCGCCGAGTATCCCCACACCTCGCGGCCGACGCGGTTACCTTGGGAGGTGAAGGCGCGGGTAAGATTCACAGCTGCCGTTGAGCTGCCGACGCCGGCCATACCAGAGGCGGCCGCGTCGAAGTCCCTGACGTTGGGTGCTGAACGGTGGCCTACGGCTGTAAAGCTCGACACAAAACTGCCTCGAAGCTTGCAATTGGGGGACCCAGTCCACCCGGTAGCCGACCCTCGCTGTAGAAGGTGGCCGAATCATATCCACGGACGCGACGCGTGTAAAGACGTTCGAGAAGTGCCACTGGCCGTCCGAACAGCGGTCGTGCCCTGGCGCGGACGGGCATCAGGCCACGAGGAGCCCCGCTGGCAACAGCCGCGCGTGCCCAGCGGGGCAATCCCACTACCGTCTCGAGAGACGACCCGGTGCGGCTTCCCAGCTAGAGAGCGAATGATCTCTCCGGTCGACGTTTAGGGAATTGCCCCACCATCGACCTATCCGCACTGCGACTGAACCCCGGTTCGACCCAAGCCACGCTCAGCACCAGTCCTCGAATACCGGGAAAACGTGGTTCGCCAGTGCGGGAGCGACCTTGCCGTCACCAGCCAGCGGTGGTCTTGCGCCCGTGAGAACAAGCGTGGCGCATAACACTTACATCCCGACAGAGGAGCGATGGCGCTGCCTCTCGAACGTCCTCGACCTCGGCAGCCGACGTCTGATTGGTTCGAACGTGGACGACAACGTGGCAACGCCGGTGGTGGCCGATGTCCCCGACGCGGTGTGTCACCTGCGGCGGCGGAGCGCGCGATGTGTCCCAGCGCTCCAACTGCTGATCGCCGACCGGTACCTGAGCGGAACCTAGTGCGATCTCCGCGCGTCCTACGGCACTGCCCAATGCGCAGGCCGCGTGGCCACTTGCCTCAACAACGCCGTCGCCGAGGCGTTCTGGTCGAGCCTGAAATGCTCGCTCCCCCACCGCTACCGCCCCGGGAACAAGCCGCGCGGCGACCATCGCTTGGATGAAGCGCTACAACCTTGTCGGTCTGCACCCAGGCCTTGGCTTCGTACCGCCAATCGAGTGGGAGCTCAACTGCTACGCCAGCAGCTGCCAGCCGCATAGCCAAGTGTCCAGCTAGCGGGGGCAAGCCCACAGGCCGGGCTATCGAGTTCTCAGTCTGCGTCGGGAGCCTCTCGGAAGGGGCCTGACACGTCAGTCGAATAGATCGCCAGATCGTTCCGGCCGCTCACTTTGGCCAACTACGGACGACCTGTACGGAGTTCGATTCAGTACCCGCCGGCGACGTCGTCGACTTTCTTCGATCTACAGAAAGTCCGTCTTACTCCGCGCTCAACTTCCGCGAAGTTGTGCCGATCTTATGACGGCAAACATCAGCAACCTGGGAGGTTCGATCGTGTCCCTGAAGCACCGCATTCGCAAGAACAAACGAGGGCTCGTCGCCTCCTTGGCGGCCGTAGCAGCCCTCGGCATGACAGCCACGTTCACACTCGGTGGGTTCAGTGCTGGGATAACGAACAGCGCCAGCTCGTTCAATTCCGCCACGGTCCAGCTCGAAGAGGGCAACGGAACGGTCACCTGCTACTCGACCGGTACCGGTTCGGGCGGTTCGGTCACCGCGAGCAACACGAACAACACCTGCGCGATCAACGCTCTGGTCGGAACGTTGAGCCAGGTGCCAGGCGGCACTCCTCTTTCGACCACGTTGACCTTCACCAACGCGGGCAACCATAACGCCACTGTCGCGTCGATGGTGACAGGTGCCTGCACACAGGCGACAGCTTCGGACGCCAACGGCTATGTCGGCTCCGACACGTCCTTCTGCAACAAGGTCGACGTGACGATTGCCAACACCACCACCGGCGCGGCGGACAAGTGTGTGTACCCGACCACGGCGGGCGCGTGCCCGGCGCTGTCGAACACCTACAACCTGGCAACCCTCGCGGGCCAGACGTTCAACGCCGTTCCGATCTCTGTGCTCGCCGCCGGTGCTACGGCGACCTATGTCGTGACGGATCAGCTTGACTCGGCGGTAACCACGAACGCCGATCAAGGCCTGGCAGCCACCGTTCCGTTCACCTGGAGCATCAGCCAGTAGTCCCGTCGGCCGGCGGCGCACGAGGTTCCGAGGGCCCGGCGCCGCCGGACCGCACAGGATCTGGAAGGCAGGAATTCGCGTGGTTCGTTTCGCAACTCGAAGGGCAGTACACCGAGCGCTCGGCGTTCTCGGGGCGATGGGCGTGTTGTCGCTCGTCTTCGTCTCCGCCGCAGGGGCCTCCGTGTTTGCCGCGACTACGACCGCCAATCAGAGCACCTTCTCGTCTGCCACTTTGCAATTGAGTGCGACGACGGGCGCCAACAACTGCTATTCCACCGGTACCGGGGCGGGGGGCGCGGTGAGCGCCAATTCGTCGGTCTGCCCGGCCGGGTCCCCGGTCCCGGCGGGTCCTCTCTCCTCTAACTCGTCTTCCTCGGCTACAACGACGCTCGCCTCGACCGGTACAGCCAATGCCTCGACGGCCGACCTCGCCTCGGTGTCGTGCGGGGTGGCGAAACTTTCTGACGCGGAGTCGACCACCGCCTGGAGTGGGACCGGGCCGGACACAGCTCTCGTCTTCCAAGGGCTCACCTACCAGGCTGCCGGTCCCCTCGGCACTCAGGCGGTCACGACCGACGGTTCGACGGGCTGGGCCGAGACCACAGTGCAGTACACGAACCCTGAAAGCTTCACGGTACTGGCGTGGTTCAGGACAACCTCGGCCAAGGGGACGATCACCGGTTTCTCCAACTCACAGGATCCCGTCGCGAACACGCCGACCGATAGCGACCGGGCGCTGTGGATCGACCCGAGCGGCAAACTCGACTGGGGCATCTACTACTCCGGCGCGAAGCGGGACGAGCTCACGAGCCAGGCGGCAGTTGACACCGGGAACTGGGTCTTCGCGGCCGCTTCGGTCGGCAGCGCAGGCACGGCGCTGTATGTGAACGGCTCCCTGGTGGCCTCCGCCGCGGGCGTCGACCCAGCGCAGAACTACAGCGGGTGGTGGAGCATCGGTTACGGTTACCTCGCGAGCTGGCCCGATATACCGACGGGCTACTATTTCTCGGGCTCGTTGGCGCAGATCGCAATCATCCCGTCGCAGCTCTCCTCAGCCCAAGTGTCGAGTCTGTACGGCGACTCCACGCTGTCCACCTATGCCGCCGGGGTGAGCGCCCTGAGCCCGGTGAACTACTGGGCTCTCAACGACTCGGGCTCCGCCGCCTACGAAGGCTCGGTCCCGGGAGCAGGCGCATCGGCGACTCTGGTCGACGCTTCGGGAAACGGCAACACCGGCACTGCCGAGGGCGGGGTTACTTTGGGTGCAAGTGGGCCCACCACCCTGGGCGGCGCCGCGATCGCCCTCAACGGCTCGACGGGCTACGTCGAGACCGCAAAGTCATACTTCAACCCGATTGGGATCTCCGAAATCGCCTGGTTCAAGACCACTAGCACTTCGGGCGGCACCGTCATCAGCATGACTGACGGGCAGACCGACACGGAGACCTCCGACTGGGACCGAACGGTGTGGCTCGACAACAGCGGTCACGTCGTGTACGAGGTGTGGAACGCCTCCCTCCAGGAAGTGACATCCTCCGGCACCTACAACGACGGCCACTGGCATCTGCTAGTTGCAGAGATCGGGTCGTCCGGTCAGCGGTTGTGGGTCGATGGCACACTCGTCGCCCAGAACCCGTCGGTCACCTCGCTTGTGCCCTACACCGGGTACTGGCACCTTGGCTGGGGCAACGAGGTCGCCTACTCGGATCCACCGACCGACAACTTCTTCTCCGGGTCACTCGCCCAGGTCGCCATCGTCCCCTCGCAGCTGACGACCTCACAGATCTCCACCCTGTTCAACTCAGGCAGCACTGCTGGCTTCGCGTTGGACATGGGCCAGCTTTCCCCGACTTCGTATTGGCCGCTCCAGGACTCCGCCTCGAACATCTGCGGGACGAGCGAGATCACAGTGCAGCAGACGGTGGCAGGCACCAACACCTGCGTCTACCCGTCGGCGGCCGGAACCTGCGCGGCCCCGAGCGCGGGCTACCTCGTCACGGGACTCGGCGTCCGCTCTATGACGGCTCCGATTGCCGGCACACCGGTGACGATATCGGTCACGATGAAGCTGAGCGCAGCATCGCCGGCCGGGATACTCGGGCTGCACGAGCTTGCGTACTTCGCCTTCGGTACGGCGAAGTCGTCGACGCTGTGGTGGGCGCAGATCGCTTATCCGTCCGCAGGATCGCAATTGTGATGGGAGGACAGCTGTGACCTCGATCGTCCTGACACGAGGCAGCCGAAGCCCAGCAGGTTCGACATTCGGCTCCCTGCCCCGAGTCTCGGTGCGTAGAGCGCAACATCGCCGCCGCACCGAAGGCAAGCTCTCGCTCGTTGTCTCGGGACTGGTGGTCCTCGCCGTGGTGGCGGTGCTGGGTTGGGACCTGTTCGGCGGGCGGCTGTTCGTGATGGAGACCCCGTCGATGTGCCCCGCCGTCTGTGTGGGCTCATTGGTGGCGGACGGGCCAGTACGAGGCCCGTTGCACGTTGGTGAGCTGATCACCTTCCACCCGCCTGGCACGAAGACCGAGACCTACACCCACGAGATCTCCCACATCTTCCCGAACGGGATGATCCAAACGCGAGGCGTCGCCAACCCTGATCACGACCCATGGCTCATCACCAGGTCCGACATCGTCGGTATCGTCGACCTCAACGTGTGGGGACTCGGGTGGCTCCTGAGGGTCCTGCCCTTCCTGGCGGTAGGAGTTCTGGCCTGGGTGCTGGCACGCCCGAGGCTCGCGCGACGCACGCGGTCAGCTTGGGACACGGGATGGGTGACAGTCTTGGCCGTGCTACCGCTGTGGGTGTTGCACCCACTGGTGAGCGGCGCGATCCTCTCCACCGCGTCGGGCCCGAAGCAGCGATCGTGCGCGAGCGTCATAAATACCGGGATACTTCCGGTCTCCTTCAACGGCGCGGGTTGCCGTCCCGTTTCCCATGTGATGCCGAGCCTTCTGGTGCGCCTGGGGGGCGCGGCCCCCAAGGGCGGCTACGTGATACTGCACGAAGCGGCGTCCCTCTACTGGTGGGGGTGGGTGATCGTCGCGCTAATCGTGCTCTCGCCGCTCGCTAGTTATCTGTGGCACATCCGCCGCGACGAAGAGGTGCTAGCGGACTGAAGGGCCACTCGAGCCAAGAGCGACTATTCGTAAGAGCCCTCAGTCGCCGCGCTCAGACTTGAGGTACCGGGCCGGGATCCGATGCACGAGCAAGGTAGTCAGGACGTCCAGTAGCTGGCGCGCACCGGTCCAAGTTGCCGCCGCGCCTCAACTGTATTTCCACTTCCCGGTGCGGCCGAGGGCCCATCGGCGCAACATTCGGCGACGGCCCGCAGCGAACGCCTGCTTGCGAGCTGCCAGTGCCCCGATGGGTGGTGCGCTTCGAGCCGGTGCAGCCGACTGCCAAGAGCTTGTCGTGGCAGACATCGGCGCGCACCGTGTCATCGGACTCTCGACTCACCCCTCGAGCTTCTCGCTGAACGGGACGATGGGCCGGAACCGGTGGCCGCCGCGGCGGACTTCGTGTCCATAGCCGGGAGTATATTGACCGCCAACGGGAAGGTTCTCAGGTCCGCTGAACGCCCACCCAGCCATCGCGACGCGAAGGCCGTCCACCGCCGACGCAGCCACAAACCAGCGAACTCCGGCTACACAGCAACTTGGACCAATAGGGCGCGGTCCTCGGCTCAACACTTTCTTGACCCAGGAGACGACCGCTGCCGCGACCTAAGCTCGGTCGACTCGAGCGAGCGCTGCATGCCATCTCGCTGGCCCACGTCGGTAACGGCATAGTCCGGTGGAGCTCAGCGTGGCGACATAGCCTGACTGTCGGAAAGTCGTGGTCGCTGCTCCAGGCAAATGAGTGGTCCAAGCGCTTTCGGGCTGAGGAAATCGGAGGAAGGCGATGGAGTACAGGACTCTCGGGAGATCGGGACTCAAAGTCTCGATCATGGCGCTCGGCACGGCGAACTTCGGCGGCGCTGCCGCCGATGCTCGCTGGGGCCAGCTCGAGACGGCAGACGCGCGTCGCTTCGTCGACATCGCTCTCGAGGAGGGAGTGAACTTGTTCGACACCGCCGATGTGTACTCGGGCGGTGCGTCGGAGCCCATGCTTGGCGAGGTCATCAGCGGCCGACGAGACGAGCTGCTGATCTCGACCAAGGTACGGTTCCGTTCTGGGCCGGGTCCCAACGACGTCGGGCTATCGCGCCACCACATCATCACGAACTGCGAGGCGAGCCTTCGCCGCTTGCACACAGACTGGATCGACCTTTACCAGGTGCACGAGTGGGATGGCATGACGCCGCTCGAGGAAACCTTAGAAGCGCTGGACGACCTCGTGCGCACGGGCAAAGTGCGATATCTCGGATGCTCCAACTACGCCGCCTGGCAGCTCATGAAGGCGCTCGGCGTTGCCGAGCGTCAGGGCTTCGACCGCTTCGTGAGCCAGCAGATCTATTACTCGGTGCTCAACCGCGAAGCTGAGCACGAGCTCTTGCCGGCGAGTGTCGAAGAAGGACTTGGCAACCTCATTTGGAGCCCGCTAGCCGGTGGCCTGCTGACAGGCAAATACCGGCGGGACGCGCCAACACCGCGGGTCGGACGTCACCTCTCCGACTGGCGCGAGCCTCCGATCTCGGACTGGGAGCACGTCTACGACGTGGTCGATGCCATCGTCGCGGTGGCCGAGTCGCGCGGCATAACCCCAGCGCAGGTAGCACTTTCCTATTTACTTGGTACACCTGGAGTCACATCGCTGATTGTCGGCGCGCGCACCGAGACCCAGCTGAAGGACAACTTGGCGACGTCCGACGTAGTGCTCGAGCGCGACGAACGTGAACGACTCGATCGAGCGTCGGCGATGCCACTGCCATATCCGATGTGGCACCAGGTGCTCAACGCTTACGACAGGATGCGCCCGATCGATCGTTGGTTTGCCGGTCTCGACCGCGGGAGTGAGAGCGACGGGATCGGCCGATAACCTGGTCGCGCTCAGTCGCCCCGTGGCCCAGTCGGTCGGCCTCCAGAATCGCGGAGCCGGTATCCGAGCGTAACTGAGGGGCCTCGTGCTGCTGAGAGACCCGGCTGAGTGGCGGGCAAAGCTGCTGGCCAGGGCTGCCAGTGGGGACTCCCCACGATAAGTGCCTCCTGGCTCCCGCCTGACGGCAGTCAGGTCCTTCCGACGTGGAATCGTCGCCTCGCGTCGACATCGCGGCAATGTCCCGCTTGGCCTCCCTTCACGCGTGCCAAGCGGAAGGCCGGACCCTCGGACGGCAGGGCATCATGTCTCTAGTGAAAGAGGCTCGAACCGGTGATGGCGGCAGACATGAGGCGCTCGTGGTACTGCTGCGGACAGCTGTCGACGGGTTCGACGCGGTCACGCCGAGGGAGATCGCGTCGCGCGATCGCTTCCTGCTAGAGCTCAACCGGCTGGTCGACCCGTTTGACCAGGATGCCGATCCGGTTCATGTCACCGGCTCGGCGATCGTGGTGGGATCGCGAGGCACCGTGCTCCACCTGCACAAGCGCATCGGCGTGTGGATGCAGCCAGGCGGTCACCTCGAACCGGGCGAGGCGCCATGGGAAGCGGCATTGCGCGAGACGTGGGAGGAGACAGGACTTCCCGTTTGCCACCCGGAGGGGGGCGAACGGCTGGTACATCTCGACGCGCATCCTGCCGGAGCGCACTTCCACCTGGATCTGCGATACCTGCTCTTGTCAGACGACATCGATCCTGCTCCACCACCCGGCGAGAGTCAGCACGTTCGGTGGTTTGCACTTAC
>PLKG01000005.1 GCA_003140595.1 Acidimicrobiaceae bacterium
GGTTCGGACCCACGCACCTAGCCAGTCGTCCGGATTCGACACGACAAACATGGAATGAACCGACTTCTGATTCCTGGCCCGGCACCGCTGCGACGCTCGCGGCGAATCGCTTGTGCATGCAGTTTGAGGCCGCGGACAGGATCAGCGGGGTTGTCCGGAGCGACTCCCACCCGATGGCGATCAACCGATCCGCCTGAACGAGACCAACTGTTACGGGCCTTTCGATGTCACCGTCAACCCCTCCAACTTCATCGAGAAGACGGAGGGGTCCCGACTGCGCTTGATGTAGCTGCCACCTGTCGTCCTGCCACAAGCCCACGGAGCGACAAATATCCACGAGACGGACGCCTCTTCGGGGTACCCCCCAATGCAGTACCAAGGAGAATGCAATGACCCGCAAAGTGCTCTGGCCGGTCCTCGTGATCGGCATCCTCCTGATAGTTATGCCGTTCGCCATCTCCCTACCCAGCAAGGCAAGCGCCGGACAGACGATGCTGAACGAGTTCCACCCGATCATGCAGCCCGCCAACGTGAACACGACCGTCAACTACTACTACCAGACGTTCGTGCCCCTACGTGCGGTCGCCGACGGGGGCGTCCAGGCCGCACCCGAGATTCCGAAGCTCATCGCGGGGCTCGCGTCACAGCTTCACATGACTCCGACCCAGGTGCAGCAGTTCTTGGGAACGGACTTCCCGGCGATGGCCAAGCTCCTCGAGAGTTTCCCGCAGTTGGTACCCATCTTCACCGACGTGCCTCCGGGGCTCGATCACTACAAGCCGCTCGTGACAACGATGAAGGACAACGTGCATAACTACGCACAAATCGACAGCCTGCCGAACTTCAACTTGTTCATGTGGTTCTTCGTGATCCCCGGAATTCTGCTCGTCGTGCTCGCCGCCTCGGGCCTTGGAGTCTTCGGTGTGTTCCGGCGGCGCAGCCCCGGCGCCTAGAGGTGAGGAGGGCATCGCTTTGAAGATGTCGCCACAAACGATCAAGCCAGAGCGAAGGAGGCTCGCACAAACCTGAAGATTGGCTTCGCGTGTAACGGCCGCGCCCACAACGTGGCTGTGGGGCCCAGAGAGCTCTTGCTGGCAGGCCACAGACCTGGGTCGTCGTCGAGAAGTTCAGCCTGAAAACCTCTACACTTCACCGTCCTGTTGGCGAATTGTGACTAATGGCCCTAGTGCTTGTGAACACAGGAACATACCCTACACGGTAGGGTGTAAATGCTCACCGCCATGGGCATCGGAAGCCCAGAGGGCAGAGCTGAGGAGGAACAGGATGACTGTGACCGCAGAGGAGCTCAAGGACCTGAAGGCTGACAAGGTGGTCGACGCCAGGGGTACGTCGTGCCCAGGTCCGATCCTTGCCGCAAAGAAGGGAATCGTCGACGTCAAGGTCGGAGAGATCATGGCGGTCCTCGCCACAGACAGCGGCACGAAGAAAGACCTGCCGGCCTGGTCGAACAAGATGGGCCACGAGTTCCTCGGCGTGATCGACGAGCAGGGCTACTTCAAGCTCTTCGTCAAGAAGATGAAGTAGACCGCCTTGTCCGTGACGCTGGAGGCGAGCAAGCAGGAGACGGGCGAGGTCTTCACGCCGAAGGTCCTGGTCTTCTCCACCAACAACATCTCCGATCCCGGCATCGACCTCGCGGGTAGCGCGCACATGCACTACTCGCCGAGTGTCGTGACGCTCGCAGTGCCGTGCACGAGCGGCATCGTGCCCGCATGGATCCTGCACGCTTTGGATCAGGGTTTCGATGGCGTTTTCATCGCTTCGGACGGCGAGGAGTGCGCCTACCTCACCGATTGCGCGGAGCGGTCCGCCCGCATCTTTGAGACTGCTCAAACGACGATGCAGGAGCAGGGTTACGCCCCACAGCGCTTGAAGATGGCGGCCCTCTGCTCTGTCTGCGCCGAGCCTTTCGTCAAGTACATGCGCGAGTTCAGCCAGATGCTGACCGAGCTCGGTCCGGCCCAGAAGCCATGACCGTGGACTACGACGTCCTGGTGGTCGGCAGCGGGATCGGGGGCATGGAGTCCGCCCTCAAGATGGGGGACATGGGCTACAAGGTGCTCGTAGTCGAAAAGGAGGCTTCCGTCGGCGGGAAGATGATCCTTTTGAGCAAGGTCTTCCCTACGCTCGACTGCGCCAGCTGCATCTCGACCCCGAAGATGGCCGCGACCATCCACCATCCGAACATCACGGTCTTGACCTGCGCCGAGGTCGAGAAGATCGGGCGCGACGTCGACGGTCAGTTCCACGCGGCGATCCGACAGAACCCCCGCTTCGTCGACGAGGCGGCCTGCACCGGGTGTCAGCTGTGTGAGATGGCTTGCACCGTTGCGGTGCCGGACCAATTCAATGCGGACATGGTCGCCCGCCGGGCTGCCTACATCGCCTTTCCCCAGGCCGTGCCCAAGAAAGCAGTCGTGGACCGCCCTGGCACGTCTCCGTGCACCTTCGACTGCCCGGCCGGCATCAAGGCCCACGGCTACGTCTCACTTGCGCGCAGCGGTGAGTACGAGAAGGCCTTCAACCTCGTGCTCGAGAGCACGCCGCTCGTGGGCAGCCTCGGTCGGGCCTGCTTCGCCCCCTGTGAGGACGGCTGCACGCGTGGCAGCCTCGAAGGCCCGGTGCCGATCCGCCGCATCAAGCGCTTCGTGGCCGACACGCACTACGCGTCCGGCAATCCGCTCGGAGTCTCGCCGGAGCAGTCGAACGGCAAACGCGTCGCCGTCGTGGGTTCGGGGCCGGCCGGCATCACCGCCGCGTGGCATCTCGGACTGCGCGGCTACAAGGTCAAGGTGTTCGAGGCGGCGCCCGTCGCGGGCGGCGCTCTCGGCCTGACGATCCCGAACTATCGCCTGCCCGCCGATGTGGTCGCTCAGGACGTCGCCAATGTCACGGCGATCGGTGTCGAGATCGAGGTGGACCATCGGGTCGAGGACCTCGAGGCCCTTCACCAGGACGGTTTCGATGCAGTGCTGGTCGCGACCGGTACGCCCAGGGCGGCCACGCTTGGCGTGGAGGGCGAGGACCTTGCCGGTGTCATCCCGTCTCTCGCGTTCTTGCGGACGAGCAAGCTCGGCGAGGCCGGAGACTTGAAGACAAAGCGCGTCGTGGTCATCGGCGGCGGCAACGTCGCCATGGACGCGGCCCGTTCCGCGCGTCGCCTGGGCGCCGCTTCGGTGCAACAGGTTTGCCTCGAGCAACGCGAAGAGATGCCGGCCTTCAGCTGGGAGATCGACGAGGCGCTCGAGGAGGGCGTCTTAGTGCGCAACGGCTGGGGCATCATGGCCGTGCTGGGTGTCGACACCGTTCAGGGCGTCGACCTCAAGAAATGCACTGCGGTGTTCGACCAAACGGGACGATTCAGCCCGAGCTATGACGAGACGCAGCGCGAGACCATCGATTGCGACGTCATCATCGTCGCCATCGGCATGGGTCCCGACATCGCGACTTTCAGGCAGTCCCTTCCTGCCCGCAACGGGCGTACGATCGAGGTCGACCGCAAGACTCTGCAGTCCGAGGTGCCCTACTTGTTTGCCTGCGGCGATGCGGTCACGGGCGCAACGACGATCACCACGGCCATCGGCCAGGGCCGACGCGCCTCCTACATGATCGCCCGCTGGCTGCAAAACGAGCCCTTCGAGGCCGATGGCTTCGACCTGCGCCTTCCCCAGGTGCTTCCCGAGGAGGTACTGCGCCGTCAGGCCAGTCACAGCCGTAAAGAGCCCGTGCTCGCCCGAAAGGCGCTTGCCGGCGAGCCTACGGACTTTTGCGAGATCGAGCCGTCCTTGAGCGAGGACGACATCCACTACAGCACGGGACGTTGCCTCGACTGTGGCGTCTGTTCGGAGTGCCACGAGTGCGTGAATGTCTGCCTCGCCGACGCCATCCGCCTCGACATGGCCCCGCGGCACATCGAGGCAGACGTGGGCAGCGTGATCGTCTCGACGGGATTCAAGTTGTTCCCCGCGGATCTCAAGCCGCAGTACGGATACGGCCGCTACCGCAACGTCATCACAGGTATGCAGATGGACCGCCTGTTGGCGCCGACCCGGCCCTACAACACCGTCCTGCGGCCGAGCGACGGCAAGGTGCCGGACCGCATCGCGTATGTGATGTGCACGGGCTCGCGTGACCAGACCGTGGACAACCCGCTCTGTTCGAGGATCTGTTGCATGTACTCGATCAAGCAGAACCAGCTCATCATGGGGGCTTTGCCCCTCGCGGACGTGACGGTTTTCACCGTTGACGTGCGCACCATGGGCAAGGGTTACGACGAGTTCTACGTCCAGGCCGCCGCCATGGGGACCAACTACATAAAGGGTCGNNGAGTTCGACCTCGTCGTGCTCGCGGTAGGAGTGCAGCCGAACCTCGACACGAAGAGCCTCTTCGGCGATAACGACTTGCAGCACGACGCCTACTTCTACGTGGAGGAGATCGACGAGGACCTGAACCCGGGCGAGACGAGTATCCCCGGCGTCTTCGTGGCCGGGGCGGCATCAGGGGCCAAGGACATCCCGGAGTCCATCCTCCATGCCGGGGCGGCGGTCGCACAGGCGGCCGCGTACGTGGAAGCGATGAAGGTGGGCGTATGACAGGGCGAAAGATCGGCGTCTACGTCTGTCAGTGCGGCGGCAACATCTCGGACTATGTCGACGTGGACCGTGTGCGCGAGGCTGTCGGAGAAGAAGACGACGTCGTCGTCGCCCGCACGGCGATGTTCACGTGTTCGGATGCGACCCAGCAGGAGATCTGCAACGACATCAAAGAGCAGGGCCTAGAGGGGCTTGTGGTCGCCTCGTGCTCGCCCAAGCTCCACACCGTCACCTTCCGCGGCGTCGCGAAGCGCTCCGGTCTCAACCCCTACCGCTACACCCAGGTCAACTTGCGCGAGCAGTGCTCCTGGGCGCACACCGACGACCATGAGGGCGCCACCGAGAAAGCGATCCGACTGGTGCGCGCCGGCGTCGCCCGCACGCGCCTGCTGGAGCCACTCGAGCCGACCATTGTCGAGACGGTGCCGAAGACGCTCGTGGTCGGCGCCGGTATCGCAGGACTTCGCGCCGCCATCGGCCTCGCCGACATCGGGCTCGCGGTCGTGGTGATCGAGCGCGAAGCCGAGGTGGGCGGCTGGGTCAAGGACTTCGGCCCCATGTTTCCTCATGAGAAGGACGGCCGCGAGCTGATCGCGGAGCTGCTGGAGCAGGTGCGCTGGCGCGACAACATCGTGTTGTTCACGAACGCCGAGCTGGTGCGCAAGGGCGGCAGCTTCGGCAACTACGAGGTCGACATCGCCGTCGCCGGCGATCCCGAGGCGATTCGGCGGATGGAGGTCGGCTCCATCATCGTCGCGACCGGCTTTGACAGCTACCAGCCCGCCGAAGGCGAGTACGGCTACGGCATCGACGGTGTCGTGACGCTGCCGGAGTTCAAACAGATGGTGGACGCCGCCGACGGGCCGCTTCAGTACCACGGACGGACGGTCAAGGACGTGGCCTACATCTACTGTGTGGGCAGTCGCCAGGGCGATGCCGGACCCAATCAGTACTGCTCGCGTTTCTGCTGCACCGCCGCAGTGCACGCATCGCTCGAACTGCACGGCAAGGACCCCTCGGCCCACCAGTACCACCTCTATCGGGACATGCGCACCTACGGACGCTTCGAGCTCTTGTACGAGGAGTCCCGCGAGAAGGGCGTCCTCTACCTCAAGTTCCCGGCCGAGCAGCCGCCCGAGGTGAGCAGGGCCACGAGCGGCAAGCTCGAGGTCAAGGTGTGCGACGAGCTGACGAGCCAGANNTCACCGGCATGGTGCCGCGCGAGAACGAGGCGCTCGTCAAGGCACTCAAGCTTCCGATCGGCCGGGACGGTTTCTTCAACGAGATCCACCCCAAGCTCCGACCAGTCGAGACGGTCGTGGACGGTGTCGCGATCTGTGGCGCCTGTCAGTTCCCCAAGACCTCAAGCGAGAGCGTGACCTCCGGTCTGGCGGCTGTGACATGGAGCGCTGCCATGCTCAAGCAGGGCCGTGCCGAGCTCGACCCGCAAGTGGCCACCATCGACCCGGACCTCTGCAGCTGGTGCGGCATCTGTGTGGAGAGCTGTCCCTACGACGCGATCAGCCAGCTCGACCTGCTGGGCGGCAAGCTCGTGGCGACGATTGCCACCGCTACCTGCAAGGGATGCGGTGGCTGCGTACCGATATGCCCCCAGCGCGCGATCGACCTGCAGGGCTACACCAGCCGCGAGATGGAGGCCATGATCGACGGCCTCGCGATGGCGGTTTCCTAGATGACAGCGGAGAACCGCGACGTACGCGAGATCATTCGCGAAGAGCCGCTGCGGCGGCGCCAGATCCTGAAAGCGCTCGGAGACGGGCAGATGACGGTGCCCGAGATCGCGGAGGCCATCTCCGCGCCGACCAACGAGACGATGTACTGGGTGATGGGCATGCGCAAGTATCGCTGGCTCGCGGAGGTCGCCGACGCGACCGATGACGGTTTCTTCCCCTATCGGGCCCTCGAGAGGCAGGGTTCCTGATGACCACTCTCCAGCCTGGTCTCGTGGACGAGGTGCGCCAGGACGCTTCCTTCAATGCTTCCGCCTGCATGAACTGTGGTATCTGTACGGCGATCTGCCCCATGGGTTTAGACCACCTGCCGAGAGAGATCTTCCGCTATGTGCTTCTCGGCATGAAAGATGAGGTTCTCGTCCATCAGGAGACCGTCTTCTCCTGTCTGCTTTGCAAGTTGTGCGAGGTGAACTGCCCGGCGGGCGTGCACATAACCGAGAACGTGCGCGCGCTGAGGCACTACTTCGACCGCAACGTTTTCGGGGTCTGAGGAGGCGCGGGCGATGCCACTGGATACAGGCGACACGATCGGGATCCTGGCGGACAATCTCCGCCTGCGGCGCTCTGTGCTGCCGATCCCGGTCAAGAGCGCCATCGCGTGGACAAAGGGGCTCGACCTCCCTCGTGGCGGTGAGCGGGTGCTCTACACCGGCCAGATGTACCAGCTGATCCCCTATATCGAGGACTTGGTCGTGGCCGAGGAGAAGCTCGGCGACTCCTTCCTGGCGCGCTTTAGTGGCTTCGGGCGTCAGGTGAACAAGATCCTCAACATCTCTTCGTTCATGGCGCATCCGACCAAGGCCGAGCGGTCCGTCTACGAC
>PLKG01000001.1 GCA_003140595.1 Acidimicrobiaceae bacterium
ACACCGGAGTCTGCTCAGCCAACATCACAGAGAACCCAACCGCTTGGTCTAGCACCGGGTTCCCAACCGGGTAGCTCCATATGCGGATCTGCTTGGGAGTTGGTTCGTCCTTCCCAAGGGCTGATCTGAGACTGCTAAGGACCTCCTGACGTCGGTCAGGAGGTCCTTTCGCGGGAGCCTGACAATTTTCCATCGCCAGCAAGGAGCTGAGAGTCCTTCCTGAGCTTTGGGCGTTGTAGTTCAGTGGCTGGTGTCCCTGCGTCGGGGAGACCCGGGGTGTGGAGGGGGCGGAGGCGAACCCACAGGCTAGAGCGCGAACTACTCTACCCCCCTGCCCGCTGCAAGCGCGACTTGAGGGTGATGAGGGTCGCTACGACCGGATCGCGAAAGGCCGCCTGGTCGGTCGAGAAGCGGCAAAGGGTCCGCAAGAACTTTCTCCGCGTGAAGTGCCGCAGTCCGTCGCGGACGTCTTCCGGAGCAGTGACGATCATGTTGTAAAGCTGTGTTGGCGACCACGCTATTTGCACATGAGCCGGCAGCGTTCCGTGAACACGGCTCGGCTGGCCTCTTTGACCATGGCGGTCCTCTCGACGCGTCCATGAGCACGATCAGTCCCGGGTCAGCTCGTCGGCGGCCTTTTTCGCACACGCGTCATCGACGAGATCCTTGTTCTCGGCGGCCGCCGAGACGAGCGCCGCGGTGTCGGCGCCGTTGAGCGCCCGGGGAAGTCCGTCCGAGACACGGTGCAGGCGTGCGACGGCGTCATCGGCGAAGAGAGGCTCCTCCCTCCTCGCCGATGCCAAGTGGTGGCGGAGGTAGACAGCCGACTCACCGAGGTCCATCGCCCTTATTGAAAAGCGCGTGCCGATCCTCTTGTCCAAGGCGGCGAGATTCCCATGGGCAGCTGCCGGTTGAGCGTCGGCTGGCCGATGAGGATGCCGTCGCACGGCGACGCCGAGTCCATCTCGGAGTTCGTGAGCAATCTGAACTCTTCGAGCTGGACAGGCTCCAAGAGACGGACAATCCGGCCGGGGAAACTGCGCGGGAGGGGTTCCTCGCGTTCAGGGACAGCTCGTCCTCGCGAGATCCTTGGCGCGTCGGCCTGCAAGTGTCGTCAAAGAGCACGGCCGAGAGCCGCGCCTACATGCTCAGGAAGTCAGGCCGTCGACAAGCTGTTGGAGCGTCGAAGGCATCGGCGAGCTTGGCTTTGATCCGACGGAGACCGTAGGTCTGCCTTGAGGCGGAGTGGATCTGACAGATGACGTTGGTGACCCAAGCCCTGCGGACAGGGCGGCGCTGAGGGGAGGGCTTCGCCAGTAGAAGAAGGTGGCGAACGGAGCACCGAGGGCCCGGCACACACGCGTTGTGCTGTGACCCGCTTCAGCCAAGATCTCCACGACTTAGCAGCGATCTCTTGGGCGCGCCACCCGCTCTTCGCTCCGACCCTCGGCGAACAGTTCGGACACCCGTTGACGGTGGCCAGCTCGGCCTCGAGCTCGGCGATGACAGCGCCCAGGTAGCCCTCAGTTCGGAGCTCTCCAGCGTCGAGGTGCCAGGCAGCTTGGGCTTCCCCCCGCTAGCCGGACACTTGGCTATGCGGCTTGCAATTGCTGGCGATAGTAGTTGAGCTCCCATTCGATCGGCGATATGTAGTCGAGGCTCGAGTGCAGCCGAACGGCGTTGTAGCGCTTGATCCAGGCGGTAATCGCCGCCTTGGCTTGGCCTCGGGTGGCAAAGCGGTAGCGATGGACGAGCTCGCGTTTCAGGCTCGACCAGAACGATTCGGCGACGGCGTTGTCGAAGCACGTGGCGACGCGGCCGGCGGACTGGGCGATGCCATGGGAGGTACAGAGATCACGGTAGGTCCCGCTCATGTACTGCGATCCACGGTCGGAATGAAAGATCAACTGAGCACTGTTGCAGCAGATGCATCATTCGACAGGGTGAACAACTCAGGTTCTGCAAGGAAGGCGGCTCTTCTCGCTTCTGCGTGAGGTGTGAGCCGGTCGTGCAATACCCCTGCTCCGGGGGACCATCCGCGGTGCGTGTTGCGTTTGCTGCAACGATGCTGCACCCAGCACGAGCCGGGCGGAGAGGCGGAATGCTTTGACTGGACCAGTTGGCTGAGCGGGATCGGCGCGCCTGGTGCTCGTTGAGGGAGCAGCCCTGCTGCATCCCGAACCGGCGGTGTTCGAGGCGATCCTCGCCGGTTGGCGTCAACAACAGCAGAGCCGTTTGTTGGCCGCCCCGACCGTCGACAGCCGCGACAAGACACTCCGTCGCTTCCAGACCTTCACCGGTGAGTACCCGTGGCGGTGGGGCCCGGTCGACATCGAGCAATGGTCGGTGTCGTTGCGCTCGGCGGGACGGTCCGGCTCGACGATCCCGGCCTATCAGAACGCGGTGGCGATGTTCTGCGACTTTGCCTGTGACGGTCGCTATGGATGGGTCCTCGAGTGCGAGCAGCGCTTCGGTGAGCACCCGAGCCAGATCTGCCACGACTGGAACACCGCCGATCACGTCGCCGACTACGAGGGCGACCCCGCCCGGAGGCCCTTCAGCAGAGAAGAGCTCCAGGGGTTCTTCGACTACGCCGACGAGCGGGTTGCCGCGGCTCGGGCACATGGCCGCAAGGGCGGGCTGGCGGCGTGGCGGGACACCGCGATGTTCAAGGTCACCTATGCCTGGGGGCTGCGTCGCCGGGAGGCGGCGATGCTCGACACCACGGACTTTTCGACCAACCCGGCCGCCCCCGAGCTCGGCCGCTTCGGCATGCTGTCGGTGCGCTTCGGCAAGGCGATGCGGGGCAGCCCGCCCCGCCGGCGCAACGTCGCGACGGTGATGCCCTGGGCGGTCGAGGTGCTGCAGGAGTACCTGAGCGAGGTGCGCCCCTGCTATGGGTCCTCGAGCCCCGCGCTGTGGCTGACCGAGCGCGGCGGGCGGATCAGCACGCGCCACATCAACGAGCGCTTCAGTGCCTACCGCGAGGCGATGGGCTTTCCGAGCGAGCTGACCCCGCACTGTCTGCGGCACTCCTATATCAGCCATCTCGTCGAGGACGGCGTGGACCCGCTCTTTGTCCAGCAGCAGGCCGGCCACTCCTGGGCGTCCACGACCGCTATCTACACCTCGGTGTCCACTGACTACAAG
>PLKG01000080.1:0-3305 GCA_003140595.1 Acidimicrobiaceae bacterium
GTCGTCGTCCGCGACGCCGCCGGGGAACCGATCGTTATCTTGAATTCCCCGTTTCTCGCCGACGGCACTCCGATGCCGACGCTCTACTGGCTCGTCGGGCGGATCGAGCGGGAGTCCGTCAGTCGTCTCGAATCGACGGGGGGCGTCCGGGCCGCCGAAGCTGCCGTCGACATCGCAGAGCTCGAGGTCGCCCATGCCCGTTACGAGGCGCTTCGCGACGCCGCGGTGCCCGCTGGCCACAGCGGACCGAGGCCCTCGGGCGGTGTCGGGGGGACGCGCCGTGGCGTGAAGTGTCTACATGCTCATCTCGCCTGGTTCCTTGCGGGCGGTCCCGATCCGGTTGGCCGCTGGACCTGTGACAAGCTCGACATCGACCCTGCCGATTACCGCGTCACCCGGTCTGGCGGCCGGGGGGAGACGCCAGGGGCCGCTCGGGGACCAGTTGCCGCGGTCGACTGCGGCACCAACTCGACGCGGCTCCTCGTGGTCGACCCGGACGGGCGTCCTCTCGAACGACTGATGAGGATCACCCGGCTCGGCCAGGGACTAGTCCGCAACGGGCGCCTCGATGAGAGGGCCATGCAGCGGACCATCGGGGTTCTCGAAGAGTTCCGCCTGGTGATGGACCACCACCACGTCACGCGGGTCCGGGCAACTGCGACGGCGGCGGCCCGTGACGCCAGGAACACCGGCGAGTTCGCGCGCCGGGTGATCGAGGTCCTCGGGACCGCGCCGGAGGTGCTCGACGGCGAGGAGGAGGGTCGGCTCACCTTCCTCGGAGCGACCGCTGAGCTCGATCCGGGCGGGGGTCCTTATCTCGTGATCGATGTCGGCGGCGGGTCGACAGAGCTGGTGGCCGGCCTACCCACGGCCCCGGCCGCCGTGTCGCTCGAGATCGGTTGCGTGCGTGGCACGGAACGTTTCCTGGAACACGATCCCCCGTGTGCCAGCGAGTTGGACGCTTTGAGGGCGCACGTGCAGCGACTGGTGAGCGGAGCGATCGCAGCACGACCTGAGCTTGGCCTCGCCGAGCGCCTCGTCGGTGTCGCAGGCACAGTTGCCGCGCTCGTTCGCCTCGACCGGGGGATCCTCGTATATGACCGGAACCTTGTCCATCATGCCCAGCTGAGCCTTGTCGCGATCGAGCACCTGATCGGCGAGCTTGCCCCGCTGTCGTTGGAGCGCCGGCGCGAACGACCGACGATGGAGACCGGGAGGGCGGACGTGGTCATCGCAGGCGCCACCGTCTTGGCCGAGTCGATGGTCACCCTCGGCTTCGAGGTGCTGACCGCCTCCGAGTCGGACCTGCTCGACGGGGTCGTCGCAGGGTTGCTCGCAACCTGAGAGGCTGCAATGCAGCTCTGAACGCCTCTTGTCAGGCGCTTGTCTTGCGGTCCGCGAGTGTCGCGCCCACCTGGTCTGCAATGAATACCGCGACAAGCAGGCGGTCGGACGACACCGGCGCGCCGGGCGTCGGGGCCATGACAAAGCGCCCGAAGGTTTCCCCGCGAAAACGGACGATCAGCTCGACTTCACGCCCAGGCAAGCCGGTCGTGTGTGCACCCCAACGCAGCCCCCCGAGGGTGACCACGCCGAAGTGCTCGATACGGGTTGGATGTCCCTCGGACATCGCGGTCTCGAAACGGCAGTCCCTCAACCCGAGCAGTGTCGTCAGCTCGGCAGCTGCCCTCGCCACGACGAATTCCGCAGACTCACCAGAGGCCACCATCCCGGTGAAATCGTGGATGAGGGCCACGTTCCTCGCCTCTTCGGAGGCATCCTCCCGGTGACCGCGACTGCGGGCGGCGATCTCGGTGATCGCGAGCCCCACCACCAACAAGCTGATCTCGGTCTGAAGATCGGGCCGGTAGGTGATGTTGAAGGTTTCATACGGCTTGGTGAGGAAGAAGTCGAACCAGGCAGCTGAGGACAGTGCGGCGAGCAGGCCCGCGAATCGGCTGCCGAACGATCCGATGACGACGACGACGAGGACGAGCACTAGTGCAGACGCGGGCAGCGCGAAGTTCGTGCGGAACGGCACCAGCGCGGCGGCAACGGCGACTGGGAGCACGAGGCCCGACAGCGTCGCTATCCATCCCTTGTCGAGTGCCTGAAGCCAGCGCCTCATCGGACGACGCTCCACAAGACGAGCACGGTCATGACGCTAGCGCTGTCGAGTCCGCGGGGTATCGGCAAGCGAGCTGACCGCACCGGGAACCGTCCAGGTCACGTGCTCGGCCGCCGCCTGGCCGACCGCGCCGGATGTACGCGTGAAGCTGCCGGATCTGCGACGATAGGGGGGTGAGCAACCGTGATGGAGGGCGGAGCTGACATGGCGGAGCTGACGGTTTCCGGCATCTCGACGGAGTTGGTGGGCCGACGCGTTCGACTCCGTCCGCTGCGCGAGGACGACTACGAAGCCTGGAGTGAAGTGCGCACACGCTGCCGGGACTGGCTGCTCCCGTGGGAGCCGCGACCGGCCGGTGCGCCCTATTCATCTGAGGACCGGACCACGTTCATCACTCGGTGTTCGATGCGTGAACGCGAGAGGCAACTCGGCACCGGCTACGGCTTCGGGATATTCGCGATGGGACGCTTCGTCGGCGAGGTGAACATCTCCTCACTGGCGCGTGGGGCCTTTCAAAACGCCTACGTCGGCTACTGGATGGATCAGGCGCAGGCGGGACGCGGATATGTGCCGGAAGCCTGTGTGCTGCTGTTCCGTTTCGCGTTCGAAGAGATCGGGCTTCACCGACTTCAGATCTCGATCATCCCGCGGAACCGCCCGAGCCGCCGGGTCGCCCAGAAGCTCTGGTTGCGTGGAGAGGGAATCGCTCTTCGCTACCTGGAGATCGACGGGCGCTGGGAGGACCACGTCCGGTACGCCTTGACGGCCGAGGAGTGGGTCGAACGCCGGGACAGGTACCTCCGCCAGTGGCTGGCCGGCACGGGTACCTGGTAGCTCGCCGACGCGGGCGGTCAGTGAGGTGCGGGGGCTGGAGCCGTCAGGGTTGGCCGACTGAGACGAAGCCCTGCCAGTACATCGGGTAGTAGGCGACGTTGGTCCCGACCTCTGCCGCCTGGATGATCGTCTGGGTCCCGTACGGGCCCGAGCCGATGTAGATCGCGACGTGAGTGATCGGCAGGGCTCCGTCGTTGGGGAAGTGGTAGAAGAGGAGGTCGCCCGGCTCGATGTCAGCCAGGCTGACACGGGCAGACTCCTGGTCCTGGATGGTCGCTCCGTGCAACAGGTCAACTCCCGCCGCCTCCCAGACGAGCATGGCGAGGCCGGAGCAGTCGACTCC
>PLKG01000080.1:3369-3489 GCA_003140595.1 Acidimicrobiaceae bacterium
CGTGGGCGCGCTTGGCCGCAGCGGCGGCTGCTGCGGCCGCCGCCTTTTCGGCTGCCCTGAGTGCCGCCGCGGCCCTGGCGGCCGCCGCCTTTTCGGCTGCCCTGAGTGCCGCCGCGGCCC
>PLKG01000169.1 GCA_003140595.1 Acidimicrobiaceae bacterium
ATAATCACAGCTCCAAAAGGAAGGCTTCTCCCTGCCGAGCGCCGGCTCGGGAGAGGAGAAGAGCGATGCCAGATACGTCGGTGGTGGAAGCAGTCAGGGTCGTCGGTCCGCTGGCGCCCTACTCGACGAGGTTCGCCGATGAGCTGAGACGACGCGGATACACGGAGTATTCGACCGCAGGCCAACTGCGGCTGATGGCCCACGTAAGCCGGTGGCTCGCGAACCAAGGCCTCGATGCCGCTGGGTTCACGCCACAACGCCTCGCGGTCTTTTCGGCCGACCGGATGGCCGCGGGATACCAGGGCTTACGCACCGTCCGGGCGCTCCGGCCGCTCGAGGAGTTCCTGCAGGCAGCGGGAGCCTTACCCGTTCCCATCGCGCCGAAGCCGCAGAGCCCTACCGAGCACCTGCTCGCGCGCTACCGCGGCTTCCTCGAAGGCGAACGCGGCGTCGTCGAGACGGTGAGCGCACAATGGCTACGCGTCGCGGCACGGTTCCTCGCCGAGCACCCCGGCCTCGCGGAGGGCACCGCGGCGATCGGCGCAGCCGAGGTCAGCGCGTTCTGCGTCAGGGAGCTGCCGAGTAGGAGCGCCTCGGCCGCCCAGAACCTCGCAGCGTCGCTCCGCTCCTTTCTGCGCTTCTGTCATATCGAGGGTCTCGTGGACGCGCCGCTCGCGCAGGCGGTGCCACCGGTGGCACGGCGCGTGCGCACGGGCGTGCCCCGTGGGATCTCCGCGGACGCGCGCTGCCGGCTCCTTGCGAGCTGCGACCGCGAGAGTTCGCGGGGGCGGCGCGACTACGCCGTCCTGCTCCTCCTCACCCGCTTGGGACTGCGGGCGGGGGAGGTCGCGCGCCTTGGCCTCGACGACGTCGACTGGCACCTCGGCGAGATCGTCGTGCACGGCAAGGGCAACCGGGTAGAGAAGATGCCGCTCCCAGTCGACGTCGGCGAGGCGGTGGCCGTCTACCTCTCGAAGGGCCGTCCGCGCGCCGAGTCGCGGGCCGTGTTCCTGCGGGCGATCGCGCCGTGGACGGCGCTCAGCGCCGGCGGCGTCACCTGGATCGTCTACGACGCATGCCGTCGCGCCGGAGTGGAAAGGGTCGGGGCACACTGTCTCCGCCATAGCGCGGCGAGCGACATGCTCGCAGCGGGGGCCTCCTTCGGCGAGATAGGCCAGCTCCTCCGGCACGCCGCGGTCAGCTCGACCGGCATCTACGCCAAGGTCGACTTCACCGCCCTTCGCCCGCTCGCCCAGCCCTGGCCGGGAGGTGCGGCATGACGGCAATCCCGCTTCGCGCCGCCCTCGGTGAGTACCTCGCCGTCCGGCGCGCGCTCGGCTTCAAGCTCACCCGCGACGGCCTGCTGCTCGGCCAGTTCGTCTCCTTCTTGGAGGAGGCCGGCGCGACGACGGTGACGACCGAGCTCGCCCTCTCGTGGATCACCTCCCCAGCAAAGAAGTCACCGTCGTGGCTCGCTATGCGGCTCTCGGTCGTGCGGGGCTTCGCCCGCTTCCTGCAGGCGAGCGACCCGGCGACCGAGCTGCCGCCGACCGGGTGGCTGCCACCGTGCCGTCGCACGACCCCCTACCTCTACACCGAGGCGGAGATCGCGGCGCTGATGGCGGCCGCCCGGCGGGCGCGCTGGCCGCTCTCGGCCGCGACCTACGAGACCCTCATCGGGTTGCTAGCGGTGACGGGCATGCGGGTCGGCGAGGCGATCCGCCTCGACCGTGCCGATCTCTTGCTCGACGACGGCCTCCTCAGCGTCCGGGACTCGAAGTTCGACCAGTCGCGGATGGTCCCGATCCACGCGAGCACGGTCGAGGCGCTGCGCGACTACCTGGAGCGACGGAGGGTGCTCTCGCCACTGCCGAGCGAACCGAGCCTGTTCGTCCACCCCGCCGGCAATCGGGTCAGATACGAGAGCGTGCAGATGATGTTCCGGGCGCTGGCCCGCAGGGCCGGCGTCGAGGCGCGCTCGGATCGTTGCCGGCCGACGGTCCACGGGCTCCGCCACACCTTCGCGGTGAACACCCTCGTGGGCTGGTATCGAGAGGGAGCCGACGTGCAAGCCCGCCTGCCGCAGCTGTCCACCTTCCTCGGCCATGCCGACGTGAAGTGGACCTACTGGTACTTGTCGGCTTCCCCGGAGCTGCTCTCCCTCGCGGCCGATCGCCTCGAGGCAGCTACCGGTGGCCCACGATGAGCGCGCTCGCCCCGACCCTGCAGGCGTTCTTCACCGAGCGCCTGATCGGCCAGCGCCAGGCCAGCCCAAACACCATCGCGGCTTATCGGGACGCTCTGCGGCTCCTTGTCACCTACGTGGCTGACCGCACCGGCAAGTCCCCAGTCATGCTCGACTTCTCAGACCTCGATGCTCAGATGATCGGCGACTTCCTCGTCCATCTCGAGGAGGAACGCGGCGCGAGCGTCACGACCCGCAACGCCCGGCTCGCGGCGGTGCACTCCCTGTTCGGCTTCGCGGCGTTCCGCCATCCCGAGCACGCCGAGCTCATTGCCCGCGTCCTGTCGATCCAGGCGAAACGCGGCACTCGAGCGCTCGTCAGCTTCCTAACCCGTCCCGAGACCGAGGCGCTTCTCAACGCACCGGATCGGAGCAAGGCGACGGGACGGCGTGACTACGTCCTCCTCGCGCTCGATCTCCAGAGCGGGCTTCGAGTCTCCGAGCTCACCGGCCTGCGGCGCAAGGACGTCATGCTCGGGCGCGGGCCGCACGTGCGCGTCGAGGGGAAGGGCCGAAAGCAGCGCGCCGTCCCGCTCACGAGCGAGACCGTCGCGCTGCTCGGTTCATGGCTCGACGACAAGAGCGGGGGAAAGGAGGACCACATCTTTCCGGGCCCCTCGCGAGAGCGCCTCGGTCGCGACGCCGTCCGCAAGCTCGTCGTGAGAAACGTCCGTTCGGCTGCAGCAACCTGCCCATCGTTAGCGGACAAACGGGTCGGCACCCACACGCTTCGGCACACCTGCGCCATGAACCTGCTGCAGGCCGGGGTGGACCTCGCAACTATTGCGCTCTGGCTGGGTCATGAGGACCTCCGCACTGTCCAGATCTATTTGCATGCCGACCTCCAGATGAAGGAACGAGCCATCGCGCGCACTGCGCCGCTCGGTGTCGCACCTGGTCGCTATCGGCCCTCCGACCCGCTCCTCGCGTTCCTTTTGGAGCTGTGATTAT
>PLKG01000138.1:0-135932 GCA_003140595.1 Acidimicrobiaceae bacterium
CTTGGATCGTCGCGGCCATCGCTTTGCCTTCTTGTCGCTGTCGCTGTTGTCAGGCTCGGTGCCAGAGTCAAACATGGAATATCTGATCGGCCTTTCGCTTCCTAATCCTGAGCGATTTCTTTCCCAATGTTGAGCACAGAGAGCTTTTGGCCATCCGTGCGCCATTAGTCAACCGATGCCGTCCTATTGCTGAGCGACGGGAACGAGATCACGAGCCTCGAGGTCATGCGGGAACTTTCGCCAGCCATTTAGCGACCTCTTCTACCCAGAGTCACCGGACCGGCAGCGCCCTGATCCGCGAAAGACGGGGTTTCGAGGATGTCGGCCGCTCGGGCTAGAGCTTGGGATCTGTCGCGGCAGCTGTCCGCGTCAAGGAACGGCGATTGCTTGCGGTGAGCCGATGGCCCTCCTCCAACTAGCTGACCAGGATGGCCTTACGCCACAAGCTCGTGCGACGGAGCTCGTAGTCGCTGGGCCGGACGCGGTCACTGGCACAGGGCACGACAGGTCGGGCAGCAGTTGTCGGACGGCTCTGGGTCCGCGAGGTACTCGCCGAGCTGTTGAGAAGTCAGAGGGCGCGCTCAGCCGCGCTCGACACGGTCCAGCCATTCGGAAACGAGGGCCGAACAGACAGCGGGCTGCTCTCCCCACATCATGTGGCCAGCGCCGTCCAAGACAGCAAACGTAGCTCTCGCGAAATGCTCGAGAAGTTCCCAGGCGCCGCCGTAGCCGCAGACACTGTCCTGCCTGCCGGTAAGGATCAACGTGGGAGCGGGAAACGGTTCCGGCAGGGCACCCGCATCAAAACTGAACTTCCGCCGTGGGTACAGCCGCTCCAAGTACTGCGCATCAGCGGAGGCGGTCACGTGCAGGACCCGGGCGTACTCCAGCAAAGAGGCGTTCTGGCTCACGGCCATCCCCTCCAGCCAGCTCATGCCCTCGGAGCGTGCCGTCTCCATGATTTCCCGGTTCTCCAAGGTCTTCACGAACTCCGGCAGCTCCTCGTCTTGGAGTAGGCCTGGCACGCTCATCAGCACACCTTCGATGCGCCCTGCCCGCCGGTGCACCAGGCCCAGAGCGAGGTAAGCGCCGTATGACGTTCCGGCGACCACAAAGCGATCGCCGCCAATGACGCTGTCGATGAACTCCTCGAGAAGGTCCAGGACCTGGTCCTCGCACGTGACCCACTCCGGTCCCGGCGTCTTGCCCATGCCAGGCAGATCCAGGTAGATGCGCTTCCACCCGCTGCGCTGCACGAAGTGGCGCTCCATCTCGAAAACCGGCTGTGTGTGATCGAGCGGCCAGCCGTGCAGCATCAGGATCGGCCGCCCCTCGCCGAAGGTCTCATAGCTGAAGGTGATACCGGCGAGATCGCACTCCACGACAGGCTGATGATAGTCAGTCGCTTCTCGATGCAAGAAGACGCTCTCACAGAGGCTGCGACCGAAAGCAGCTGCATGTCGTATCAAAAGCGGCAACAAGGGCCTCCGTTCTTCCATCGATGGCCCCTCACCCCGCGGGCGGCCACGCTTCCAGGGAGGTCGCCCTCTGACGATTGCTCTGGTCACTGGTCAGGACCTAGGTCCCACCTGCCAGTAGAGCCCACAGGATGAGAACAGCTGGTCAGACGTCGCGGCAGTGCTCTTAAGTCCTCAGATGACCTGAGCGAACGTCCAGGCCGCGAAGTCCGAGGCCAGCAGGATCCAGAGACGGCGCACCGCACCCTGCCGGCGCGACGCATTAGGTAAGCACATCGTCCACACCGTCAGTGCCGCGTGTGCGATGACAATGTCGTCGTAGCCGCTGACGGCCCAGGTGGCGCCAACTTGAAGGACCAGACACAGAGCGAACACCAAGCTGACCAACAGGGCGACCACCGCGTCACGAACTCCACGCGCCCCGTATCGATCAGTCGAGTCAAAAGCGACCAGGAGCTTCGAGAGACAAGCAGTTGCAGTCGGGCCGGTGCCATCCGATGTAGGGGCGTTACCTTCTGTCAGACGGTCGTCACTACCTGAGCGCCTGGTTCGTAGGTCGACGCCGGGAGCACCGTCGGCCAGAAGCCTCCGACGACGGCGCACGACGCGGCGACGAGGAGCGTCAACGGTACCGAGTGGGTGAGCAACGCACCGGCTACGGCTGCGCCAATCGGGCTCCCAACAAAATTGAGGTTCATCGAGACTGCGAACGCGCGGCCGAACCACGAAGGGTCGGTGGCGCGTTGGCGAAGCGAGAACATCGCAACGCTGAGTGGCCCGTTCGCGATGCCGATGACGGCGATCAACAGGATGAGGACCACCTCGTGGCGATCGAAAGCGAGGAGCACGAACGCCACCGCCGTCGTCATGCACGAGATCGCCAGCAGGCTCTTCTCCCGATTCTCAGTCCCGAAACGGCCGGTCAGTAGACCCGCTAGGAAGCCACCAGCACCCATGATCGCGAACAGCAAGCCGACAGTGGTCGACCCACCGTGCAGCCCACGGAGCACGATGAAGGGCACCGCGACAGTCAAGATCCCACTGCAGGCGTTGAAAACCGTCATCGTGCCGGCGAGCATCCTGAGAATCCGGTTCCGCCACACGTAGCTCATCGCGGCTCGTGCATCGGTCAGCACTGGGACGGTCGTGGCAGGGAAGGCGTCGGGGACCACGAACCCGATGAGCAGCAGTGCTGCGAGCAGCATGACAATCGCCGGGAGGAGGAGCGCCACGCGGGGACCGACAAGCGCGACGGCGACGCCCGCCACGCCGGGACCTAGCACGGTGGCTATGACGTTCGTGCCCGAGTCAGCCGCATTCGAGCGATCCCAAAGCGGGCGCGGCACGAGGACTGGATAGAGGGACCGCCCGCCAACTCGACTGAGAGGAGCCGTGACCGATGCCGCCGCCACGACGACGAGTAGCACCCAGGTCGGCAGGCTGTGGAGCAACGACAGCACACCGATCATGGTGATGAAGGTCGAAGCGACAAGATAGTCAAATAACATCAGGGCGACGCGGGACCCGCGATCCAACAGCGCGCCGGCGATCGGGCTCACGATGATCCCGGGCACCTGGCTGCAGACGACCACGATGCCTGACAGGCTGGCCGAATGATGGGTCTCGAGGACGAAGAGCACCAGCAGCACCGAGAACATCTGGGTCGCGATACGAGCCGCGAGCGTCGAAGTGACCAGCTGGGTGAAGCCGTGTACCCGGAACAGAGCGCGGTAGCTCGTGTCCTCTGTTTCTCGCGCCAATTCCGTCGTTGTGATCGAACGAGACTAACAAGTCGGTCGTCCGGCGCCCCCTCTTCGGTGTTCTGAGCTGGGCTTGTTTGGCCAGTTTCGAGGCTTGGGGTTCAACGCGCGGCCGGACCCAAAGGCGCCGTTGGCGTTTACCGTTTTGAAGCCGGAGGGGCACTAGCCCTTGGCGGAGGGCGAGCCTCGAGTTGTCACATAGCGCTTACTGGCGGCGGAAGGTTGGCGATGCGGCTGGCTAGGTTCACGGCATGGTCGCCCAAGCGCTCGTAGAACCGGGCAAGAAGGGTGACCTGTGCGGCTACCACGGTCGGCATCTCCCCACGAGCTACTTCTGCGGTGAGTCGCTCGTGAAGGATGTCGATCTCCTCGTCCTCCTCGTCTAGTTTGATCACTTGGGGCACGACGGCGCTGAACGCGTCTGCGGCCGCCTTCCACATCTCGAGGGCGACCTCTGTCATGCGCTGAACAATTCCGCGACTGAGGGGGCTCATCTCCGCGCCGAGGTTGAACACCGCGCGCTGGGCTACGTGCTCGGCGAGATCGGCGCTGCGCTCCAGTTCCGGCAGGATCAGCAGAATGCCGATCAGCCTGCGAAGCCGGTCACCGGTCGGCAACTCGGTCTCGATCTGATCCCAGACGGTCTGTTCGACCTCGGACGTGAGCGCGTCGATCAACTGGTCCCCCTCGATCACAGCGATGCCGACTGCGATCTCCCCGCGAAGCAAAGCCTGCGTCGCGCCGGCGAGGGCTTCGGTCACGAGAGCGAACAGCTGACCGACGCGGCGGTCGACCGGAGACCCTTCAAACGGCACTTGCATCATGAAGGAACCATAACCAAGTAGCACCTGGAATTACCACCTTGTTCATCTTGTGTTCATTCACATGTCGGTTGGAAGTCATCTATGCCGGCAAGAGTGTCTTAGACATGAATTTTCCGCGCGCGCGGAACCAGAGTTCCGCCGGATCGAGAGTCGACGTGTTGTTTGGCCAGGCTGAGAGCGTGAAGCAAGAGCCCACCGTCGTCACGGTAAGCGACCTCCTCAATGAGGCGCCGAGAAGCAAGTTCCACCGCCGGGCTGTACTCATCTCGGGCGTGGGCTTCTTCACTGATGCGTATGACCTGTTCGTCATCGGCACGGTTGCCGCCATCGTGACTACCCAGTGGCACCTGAGCACCACCAAAACCAGCTGGGTGACCGGCGCCGCCCTTCTGGGCGCTGTCATCGGAGCCTTCGTATTCGGACGGATTGCGGACGTTCTTGGCCGCAAGAGCGTCTACGTCCTAGTGGCGGCCATCATGATCGTCGGTGCGCTGGCCTCCGCGTTTTCCCCGAGTTTCGTATGGCTCGTCATGTCACGTTTCGTGCTGGGACTTGGCATCGGCGGCGACTATCCGGTCTCCGCCGTTCTCATGAGCGAGTACTCCAATCGGCGCGACCGAGGGAGGCTCGTCGGCATGGTCTTCTCGATGCAAGCACTCGGGCTCATCGTTGGTCCACTTGTCGGATTGGCGCTGCTGTCATCAGGAATTGGGCAAGCTCTCAGCTGGAGGCTGCTGCTCGGTCTCGGCGCGGTTCCGGCGGCCGGAGTCGTGTACCTCCGCTCAAAGGTGCCTGAATCGCCGAGATTCCAAGCGCGCGTGCAAGGGGAGGGTAAACGCGCCGCCCGTGAAGCGGCCGTGTTCTCCGAAGGTGTTCTCGACACCTCTGAGGTGTCCGCCGAAGACACGAGGCGGATGGGCCTCCGTGAGTTCCTGACAAATCCCCGGATGCTGCTCCTCCTCGTAGCCACCGCTGGAAGCTGGTTCCTGTTCGACTACGCCTACTACGGGAACACGTTGTCACTGCCGGCCATCCTGAAAGGTGTCGATGCCCACGCGACGCTCGAGGCGAAGCTGGCATGGACCCTTGCGATCTTCGCGGTATTCGCAGTACCCGGTTACGCCCTGGCCGTCCTGCGCATGGACAGGATCGGCCACAAGAGGCTGCAACTCATCGGGTTCTCCGTCATGGCTGTTGCCTTCATAGCCCTCGGCGCGATTCCCCGGCTGACTTCGACTGTCGTGCCCTTTCTGCTGGTCTTCGGGCTGAGCTACTTCTTTGTGGAGTTCGGGCCGAACACCACGACATTCGTCCTGCCGTCGGAAGTGTTCCCGGTGAGCATGCGAACAACCGGGCACGGTATCGCCGCTGGTGTCGGCAAGTTCGGTGCATTCATTGGGGTCTTCCTGGTTCCACAGCTGCAGCGGCACATCGGGCTGCGCGGCATGCTTCTCGTGGCGGCCTGCGCGTCCGTACTCGGGTTCTCGTTGAGCCTGGTGCTACCCGAGCCCGCACGCCGAACCCTCGAGGACGTTTCCGGCGAGGACGACGAGGCACGGCTGAGGATGGTCAGCAGCGTTGCGCTACTGCCTTCGGTTACTCTCCCGTCTTCAGAGGACATCCTCCTCGAGGCAGATATCGGCTAGCGCTGCGAGAGCGAAGAGCCAGACGAGCACGTGGTCGAGGCCGTTTGGCTGCCGGAGTCCTCCGAGGACGGGCACGAACAGGGTCAACGGTTTGGTCGCATTCCGACGTGTTTCCTAGCTTCCCTCGCCGAACAGTCAAGATCAGCGGTTGTCCTGCGCCGGCGCACCGTTGCTTTTCTCGATCGCTATAGGTTGCCTTTCCAAGGCCCGTGCCTCGCGCAAAGAGGTCGCACAATCTCGCGAGACTGCGCCACTCCCAGCTGCGACGACGACAGACCGTGATCAAGCACCGACACAAAAGGATGTGACCGCGAACACCCGCGCGCTCAGGGAATGGCCACACTTGCTGAACGGCTGTCTCGATCCGCGGTACGACGCCTTCGACGGCCATGACATGCCCGCAGCTCTTGCGGATCGCGGCGAGCCGCACCGCCGGATGCGTGCCGAAAGACCCCATTGCTAGACCGACTTCAGTCGCTGGTTGACTCACCGCCTCTCCCCCGCATGAGGGCGTAGATCAGTTGCCCGCAGCTCCCATGTGTCACGGGAGTTGTCACCGTCTCGCTTTGGCACACAGCCGCGGCGCCGACCGAATTCCATCGTTCTGCTGGTCGGCTTCCAGTTGGCAGGACTCTGTGAGTACCTGCTGGGATCAGCCTTCCCGGGGAGCTTGGTTTCAGAGGGCTCATATGGCACGTCGTGCCATGATCAGGCTGTGCTCCCCGGCTTCACGGTCTACATCGCCGCTTTGATAGGCGTTTTCGGCGTCCTCGGCTACGTCCGTGACACCTTTCGCGGCAACTCGTTCCCCCACCGGATCACTTGGTTCCTGTGGGGGCTCATCCCGCTCGTGACCCTCGTGGTGCAGCTCCGGGCGCACGTCGGGGTCCAGGCTGTCATGACGTTCTCCTACTTCGTCACCCCGATGGCGGTCCTCGTCGTGAGCTTCGTCGCACGTCGAGGATCTTGGGCGATCACAGCGTTCGACTGGGCGTGCGGCGGAGTTTGCCTCACCGCCATCGCCGTCTACGCAGCGACCCTCAGGGGCGACCTTGCCATCGGCCTGTTGCTGACGGCGGAGTTCTTCGCCGCGCTGCCGACCGTGCGCAAGTCTTGGAAGGCACCCGAGACCGAGACCTGGACGGTCTTCTTCGCCGGGTTCGTGAGCTCGGTCCTCACGCTGTTGACGGTGACGCACTGGACGTTCCCGACCTACGCACTGTCGTCGTGGATCACACTGCAGAGCGCTACCGAGGTCGCGCTCGTCCGGGGCCGTCTCGGTCCCCGCCTGTCACGGGTGTCGACTGCTCGAACCCAGCGCTGATCCTCGGATGTGCCCGGTGACCGAGGTGGCGCGTGGTGGGGCTGGGACGCCTCAGATCTCGATGGCGTCGAGGTAGGTGACTTTCGCGCCGAGGTTGCCCGCTCTGACAACGGTGTGCTCTTCGAACTCGGCGACCAGGATCCGATAGGGGACGGTGCCACGCGCCTTGGGGAGCGTCACCGTGCCCTTCCAGACGGTGGTGGCCTCGCTCGAGCTCGCAACGGAGAGGACCGTGCCATCGGGCTGGGTCGGATCGATGATCCACTGCAAGTCCGGGTCGCTCGTCTCCACGGCCTTTACCTGCAGGTAAGCCCGCATCGTGTCGGGCGTGGCCCTGTTCGCCGTCGCGAGGTAGCCGGGGCCCAGCACTTCGACATTGACCTTGGTGCCGGAAGGATAAGTCAGGCCCATCGACCGGTTCGGGGTGAGCTGGATGAAGTCGGCCTGCACGACACGCGAGAGCTCGATGCCTGGCAGTGAGGCGGGCTGGTAGCGAACCAGCGCCAGCTTGACGAAGGGGAAATACGACTGCCCTGCCCCGATGGAGATGTCCGCGAACCACAGGCGCCGGGTCTTGTCCCAGTTGACCTCGTGGCCGGCGACGTCGACCCAGCCGATACTGGAGGTCTGCTCCTCGAGCTGGAGCGAGATCCCCTTGTGCACCGCGAGCGGGAAGTCCGTCACCTTCGCGGTTGCGACCGAGCCGGTCGTGAACACCGGGTCCGAGCCGAAGCCGCTCACGAACGGCTGCAGGCCCGACGGCAGTGCGGCACCGATCGGCGGCTTGGCCACAACCACCCCGAGCAGCTCGCCGATCCCGGACTCGAACCACGGGCGCCCGAGATACACCCGAAGCACGTTGCCGACCCGGCTGGAGCTCGGTGTCGCCGACTTCACGGTCACCCAGTTCCATGCCGGGATCATGTAGCGCAGGTCCGGGGCAGGTGGCCGGGCAGTGCTCGGGATCGACAAGAGGTAACCGAACTTCGTCGGTGGTTTCGCGTCCTTCTCGAGGCTCGAGCGGGTCACGGGAGGAGCCACGAACTGCACCTCCACCGAGCCGCCCTCGGGGATCGAGCCGCCCCGGATACGAGCGATCGAGCCCGCCTTGTCGTCCTCGGTGAAGTCCACGCCGGACCGGTAGATCGTCGCAGTATCGCCAGCCGCGCGGACGTCAACGGTGCCGGGCGCGAAGCCCGCCTTCGAGCAGACGACCGCCACGGTGCCAGTGAGCCTCTCGGTGACGACCTCGGTGAAGTACTCGAGAAACCGCGTCGTCGCTACGGCGTTGTAGAAAACCTCGTGATGCTGGGTGTCGCCGAAGTCGTGACGGATCTTGTAGAACGGGAGGAGGTCACTTTGGCCGAGAGCCAAGGGGATCTCGTCAACGCGTGAGGTCTTCTCGAGCAGCACGGTGCCCTGAGGGCTCTTGCCGTCGTCGTAGGGATCCGCCCAGGCAGCGAGCACATCGACGCGGATCGTGCTCTGAACATGAGCCAGGGCGTCGCCGATCAAGAGCGCGTAGGTCGCGCCGGGCGATCGAAGGACGGTGAGCTTCGCGATTGCGGGCGGCGTCAAAGGCTGGCGGACGGCATGGACGATCACGAGCTCGCGATAGGGCGTGAACATGTAGTGGAGCCTGTCGAGGATCAACGCCCTGAGTGCGGGTGTCGCGGTACCTGCTTCGGCGAGCCACTGCCACAACGCCATCACTTCGAGGTCGCCCGGCGCGAAGTACGAGCTCATCAGCACGGCCGTGATGGACGCCTTCGGCGCCTTCACCTCGATCGCACCATCGAGGTCTCCCGATCCGGGGAGGACGACGGGGCTCTTTCCGGCACGGACGACAAGACGGACGGCGCGGCGCTCCGGCCAGGTGCCGACCGAGTCGAACGGCACCCGCACGAAGGCGCCCTTCTTGCCGGGCAAGTTGAGCAGGGCCACGCCTTTCGCGAGCACGTCCGGCAGGTAGGGCACACCGAAGGCCGGGTGTGCGGCCGTGGGCGCCGCTACGGGCGGGTAGTAGATCCAATCGTTCTTCCCGTTGAGGGGCTGGTTGTCGATCATGCCTCCGTACAGGTCGCGAACCAACCTCGACTTGTAGGTGAGGCCATCCCGATCGGCTATCAGGGTGTAACTGGAGCGATCCGGATGACCGTCGGCACCGTCGAGGACGCCGTGGGTCTCCGCCATGTCCTCACCGGTGGACGGCGGCGCGATGTGGCGCTCGCACGCGACAATGCTCGGGTCGTCGTCGGGGATGTCGTAGTTCGAGCGGATGACCAGGTGCTCGACGTGCTCACCCGGCGTCCTGGGCGCGGTCGGGACCAACACCGGTGAGGGCACGGGCTCGAACCGGCGGTAGGTCACCTCCGGTGTCGCCCAGGTGAATCCACCGGTCTTGGTGAACGGGATGCTGTTGCCGGCAATGTCGACCGCCCGCGCCCGGAACCGGTAGGTACCACCGAAGCGGAGCGTCGGCAGAGTGCCCGGGGTGGCCGCGTAGTCGATCTGGAGCTGAAGGTTGCTGTTGGCCGGGTTCGCGACATCGGGCTCGAGCCCGTCCGAAGGCACGTCCGACAGGTGTTTTCCGGGACGGGCGCCGACAAGGCTCCACCCTGACCAGCGCATCAGGTACTCCGGCAGGTACACCGGCGGGTTGGGGGCTCCGCCCGAACTGGCACTCTGGGTCGTCGCGGGCTCGACCCAACCCTCGTCGCCGCTCGGAACCGGCACGACCGTCGGCGGCGATCCGATCCCGTAGCCGCCAAGCCCCGGGTTCTCGGCCCCGGTCCGGGCGCAGAGCTGGAACCACCGGCCCCTAGCCTTTGACCACACATCGACCCGGTAGCCCTGTGCGATGTCCTCGAAGTAGAGCGTGACAGCTCCTGGCGGGGACGCCTCGACCGCGGCGTTGAAACCGTTGTTGTTCTGCCAGTTCTGGTACAGCGAGAGGGCGCGGCCGGTCTTGGCCACCGCGAGGCCCGCCGAGCGGAGCGACGGAACGCCGTAGTGGGTGGGCGTGTCCGCCGTGACCATCTCGGTGTTGGCGCGTTGGATGCCCTGGACGAAGTTGAAGGCTTTCAGCGTCGCCCCGTCCAGGTCCATCTCGACAACGTCGTAGTCCGCGGCGGAGAGGCGAAAGAACCCCGAGGTGATCGCCGGATCCGAAGTCCTCTGGGCCGGGATCCACTCGCCCGCGTTCGTCATGGTCACCGGCTTGACGTTGATCGTCAGCGGCGGACCGCCCAACTTCGGTCTCCAGCTCGGCAGCACCGAGACCGCGACGGTGCCTTTGAGCCCGTTCGGGCGCGTGAGCTCGAGCTCGTAGACCAGCCCGAAGAGGCGGAGCAGGGCAGGGTGACGCCCGAGCAGTGAGACGGCCTGGTGGAAGTCGAACTGTGGGACCGCAGGCGGCGGAGTGGTGCTGTAGCTCTGGCCCTTCACGGGTGTCGTGAGCGGTTGCAGGAACAGGTACGCCTGAGTGAGGTCCGACCCCGGGTCCGGTCCCTTCCCTGGTGGGATCGGGCCGCCCCCCTTCGGGAACATCGCTTTCACGGTCTCGATCCGGTCGTAGAGCTCCCGGCTGTCGAGCGGCAGGGCACCGAAACCGCCCTCACTCGTGAGGAGCTGGAAACTGGGCCAGTTGCCGACGGGCGCCGTGTTCGCGAGTGCCGCATAGGTGCTCTGGAAGAAGTGGCGCACGAACCCGGCAGGGTAGCTGTAGAGCGGAGAGGCGGTCGGACTCGAGTACTCGTAGGGTTCGACAGTGGTCGACGCGGGGAACAGGGCGTGCCAGAGCGACGACGATGGCGGCGCGCTCACGATGTCGGCGTCGAAGGTCCTGGACCCGATCTTGAGCTTGAACCTGACGTTTGTCGCCGGCCAGTACTGCCAGTCGGAGAACTCCGCCAGCGACGACACCGCGTTGCCGTTCGGGAAGAGCTGAGGCGCGACGTGCACCGAGACCCGTAGCCTGCCGTCCTTCGCCTTCCCGTGCGGGCAGGCCGTCCAGAGCACCCGTTGCTTTGTCATGCGAAGGCCTCGCAGTAGGTCGTCCAGTTCTTCTCGGTGAGGGCTTGCTTGAAGCTCGGGTCACCACTGCCGCCGATCGTCTTCTGCATGGTGACGCTGACCGAGACGCTGACGAACAGCACGCTCACCGAGACCGAGACGCTCGCCGTGCCGTAGGCCTTGCCGGGGTCGAGATAAGTGAGGCCGAGGTAGAACTCCATCGAGATCGAGATGATCCCGAGCACCGAGAGGTTGCCGTCGGCGCGGAGGAAACCGGTGAGCTGGACCTGCTTGTTCGGCACGGTCTGGAGCGAGAAGTAGATGCCGGCCATTATCGAGACGCCACCGCTAGCGACGCCGAGATCGATGGAAAGGTCGGCGCCGAATTCGAGCGAGACCTCGATCAGCTCGATGCCGTCCGCCCCTATCCCGAGTGAGAAGAAACCACCCCCACCGAACAGGTCGATCGTGAGGATGAACGGGTTGTCCCTTGACGAGAGGCCGAAACGGACCCGCACCGGCGTCCCGTCGAAGGGGATGTTGACCCCGGCGGAAAGGGCGAGGTTCTGGAGCGTGAACACGCCGACACCGACGTCGGGGAGGGCGAGGGAGTAGCTTGCCTCGATCCCGCCGTCGGTGACCGAGATCGACGGCCCGCCGAGCGAGCTCAACAGGTCTTCGAACGCGTTGATGAACCTGAGGGGACCGAGGAACGTTACCGAGTCGATGTCCGGCTGGATCGAGGTCTTCGCCCCGGTCTTCGAGTCGAAGGTGAACGAGTTGAACTTGATCCCGATGTACTGGTCGCCTTCGCCGAAAAGGAGCAGCTCGAAATTTGTGAGGTCTCCGTGAATCGAGTACGTCGTCTGGCTCGGGTTGGCGATCGGCGTGTAGATCTCGGCGTGGATGGTGAGGGCAGCGTCGTCGTCGGGCTGGAAGAAACCGAGCGAGTCCTTCTGCACCACCGGGAGCCAGTCGATCTTGACGTCGAGAGCGGTCGGAGGCTTGGTGTCGTCGTTGCCCGGGTAGATGAACTTGTCGGAGATCTGCGGGGCTTGCGCGTTGCTGGCCGTCTCACTCGGGTCGATCGGCTTGATGATCTCCGCCACAGGTATGGCACCGAGGAGCTTGCCGGCGTCACCCGAGAGCATGTTGAAGTACTTCGTCGGGTCGAACTTCCCACCGATCAGGTCGCCCAGGTCACCGCCTACCGGACCGAGGTCGCGGGCAATTCCGCTCACGTTGAAGTTGGGCGTGGCCATTCCGCCGACGAGGTTCGGGGGAAACGAGAGCCCGGGCGCGTTCTGCGTCACGGTCAGATAAACCTCGGTCACACCTGTCTCGAATCCCTTGTCGAGGTAGTTCGAGGAGATCGACACGCTCGGGCTCGGAAGCGGTGTCGATCCGGCGCCAACGACCTGCTCTGCCCCGGGCAGATGGACCGCAGCGGAGTCGAGCGCCGGATAGACATTGGCCCTGCCGTTGTTGGCGACAAAGGCCGCGAGGCCGTAGGTGTTGACGTGCTGGGCCGTCGCTCCCGGTGGCGCGGCGACGGTCTCGGCGAAGGCGAAGAGCGACCCGCCGAACGACGGCGATCTCCGGCTCGGGTCGGCCGCGGCGTAGGCGTCAACGACCTTCTGAAGATTGCCCGGGTCCTGCGCGAACGTGGACGACACCCAGATGACTCCGGTGCTGAAGTCCACCTTCCTTCCTTCCGCATCGGTGCCGACGAAGGAGAACGGGACGTCTTCAAGGCCGCTTCTCACCCACAAGACGTCGTCGGTTTCAGCAGTAAAGGAACCGACGCTGATGCCTGGGTCGACCGAGTTGTCGAAGTCGATCGGCGGTGTCGTCACCGTTTTCACGAGAAGGCTCCGTATCGGGTTGCCCCTCCCGTCGTACGGCTCGTCAAGATCGCCGGCGTAGGTGATCTGCGGCTCCTTCACGGCGATGTACTGCTTCTGCACGAGGTAGGCGACCGCCTCGCCGTTCGAGTTGACCTGGATCTCCCGGTCCGAGATCGTGATCCGGCTGGCCCGGTTGCCCCATGGGAACAGGTAGCCGATGTTGACGACACGGACGTAGCTGTCCCGCCCGATCGATGCCCGGTGCCACCACGAGGCAGTGTCGACGGGTGTGTTGGGACCCGGGACCCACGAGCCCTGGATGTTGACCGACGCCCCCAGTGTCGA
This sequence comes from Acidimicrobiaceae bacterium, assembly GCA_003140595.1. Taxonomy (GTDB): domain Bacteria; phylum Actinomycetota; class Acidimicrobiia; order Acidimicrobiales; family Bog-793; genus Fen-455. Next base: position 13,239 of record PLKG01000138.1, read on the forward strand.
GAGCAGGAGCAGGTCGACGTCGATCGTCGCGTCGCCGGGGGATGTGCCTGTGGTCAGGGCCACGATGTCGACGCGGTCCCCCGGCGTAAGCGACATGAGCCACGGGTCGGTAGGAGCCGGTGCGAAGGCGGCAGGGTAACCAGGGGCCCAGAAAGCCTTGAGGCGCGGAGAGACCACGGGCGGCTCGAAGGCGCCGACTCCTAGGCGGGTATGCCAGAGTTCAGTGATCTGCTTGAAGACAACTGGTCTCGTCGAGTGGTGCCAGGTGCCGTGTTCGAGGGGCGTGAGCCAGAGCTGCCAGGGGATCTCGAGCGCGGTGTGGAGCGGATCGGGCGGGGCCGGTGCACCCGAGCTGGAGGTCGCGACGGGGACGAGTGCGGGTTCGGTCCCCGACCAGTCCAGCAGCCCCGCGATCGTGTAAGGAACCTTCGCCGTCCCAGCAAGCTCGAAGGCGAGCCAACTGAAACCGGCAAGGGCGCCCCTCATCGGCTTGGTCGGCCAGGTGACCGAACCAGGCGTGTAGGCAACGCACTCCTCGCCGAGGTGCTGGGAGGGGAACAGGACGACCATGTGCATCGGCAGCTTGGGGTCCTCGGCAATGATCTCGGTCTGTCCGGCGGTGACGACCGCCTTGGCGTTGTAGAACTCGAAGCCCAGGTAGACCATGTCCGTCGTCCGGATGGCTTGGAACACGAGGCTCGGCTTGGCTGTTCCGCCGAGTGCGGCGCGCAACGCCTCCGGCAGCGATTGGCCATAGGAATGGTACGACCGCATCGAGACGAGCGGGTACTTCGAGGAGGGAGCCGACCGCGCCAGCATCCGTGGGCTCATGACAGCGCCAGCGGCAGCCCCGCCGATCAGCTTGATCGCCGAGCGCCGATCCATCTCGTTCCGGGGCCTGCTCACCGTCTCGCCGCGCCTCCCAAGGCAAGGGCTCCTTTCGAGAGCCCCCACCGAGTCGAGTTTGCCGAGAGATGCGTCCGGCGTCAAGGAACCCCGAGACCGGCTGTTCTAGTGCGCCGAAGGCTCCCCTCTGGCGACACTCTGGCGCCAGGACGACTCGGAGCTGCCGCTGGCTCAACTTTTGCGTGTGGTTTCCATGCCGCTCGATGAACCTCACCGGCTGGGCTGCTTCGCGGCCGATCCCGGGAGACACGAGCTCGTCAGGGCCCTCGCGACGATCGGGCGGGACAACGATCCGGCCGACGTGGCGCCCGTGCCCGACAATGCCCACCGGGGCGGTTCACCTCTCAGGCGCAACCGCTCCCGCGCTGCGCGGCGGTTGTGCACCACGCCGGCGACGGCACCAAGTCGCCGTCCTGTCGCACGGACACCCGTCCGTCGTGCTGCCTCAGAGCGCCACAACTTCACAACGCCAATCGGCTCGCCGAGGCCGGCATCGCACCGACGCTGATGTGGGGCGCGAGATGAATGCTTTCGCGGTACGACCCTCGCTTTGCTCGGTCGCCAGGTTGACAGCTACCGTCGACGGGCGCGGCGGCTCGCTGTCGAGATTGCCGCAATCCCATCGCCCGACGGTCGCTGCGCGCCACAGCGAGCGGTTCGGCTTGGCCGCTGCAGGGGGCCGGGTTGCCGAGCCGCGACCCAGTTGAGCCTCAGCGCATTAGGGGTTCAGCCGCACCGGGCCGGACATGAGGCCACTGCTCCCTCATGGCACAGCTCTTCTGGTCGCTTCCGCTTTCACCGGGAGTCAACACGGCCCCGGGGCTTGGCCCGGGGCCGGGGGGGAGCTTCACGGTCACGCCGGAAGGACATGCTCTCCAAGTCCCAGTCAACAACTCTGCCATCTGTCTGTCAACAGCCCGGCGCCGAAGTCGCGAGCTGTCCTGGGTCACTGCGCGCCGGTCCTGCACCGAATATCTCAGCTCTTGTCCTCGATCTCCCAGGCGTGATCGAGGACATGCCAGGCGATTCGGCGGGCCGCATAGCGCGGCGGCCAGCCATTGGCCACCGGTGAGCTTCCGTCGGACGCTGCGGCGAGAACTGTGGCGATGGCGGACCGGTTCGCGTCCAAGTCTGAGCCGAGGCTGATGCCGAGCTTGCGGGCGTAGGAGAGTTCCGCCTCAGCGACGTGATCCACGATCCCGTCGCGGTCGCGCCCGCCGCCTCGAGGACCCCTCCGGAGCTCTGCGGGCGCGTGGCGAGCGACTCGCTCGAAAACCGCCCAACAGCCGACCACGAGCGACGCGGTCCGCGCAGCCTCGGCATCCTCAAGCGGCTCGCGCTCGGCTGTCGCGATGACTGCCGGAGCACCCACGTCGGTGGTCACATTGCCCGGCGCCCTCTCGACGACGTCGAATTCGGCATCTTCGGATGTGAGGAAGAGGCCTGCACCAGTGACCACTTGGGCGTATCGCCCGGCGTAACCGGCCAGGATCTCCAGCGCCTGGGGCTCGGTACGGCCTGAACGACACCAGCCCGGCCAGTCCAGAGCCGAGGCGAACACGCGTCGCTCACCGGTCTCGATACAAACGCGCGTCGTCACGGCTTCAGTTCAGCACGCGGACACCCGCTCGGACATCACAGACGGCTCTGTCCCCAAAGGCCCCATTCGGCGGCCGGCCAACCCGACGACTGAGGTCTTCTTCTCCCGCTGGGAGCGCCCTAGCTGATGCCCGACGGTGACGCGACAACAGCTCGAGCACGGGCTCGACCCGGTATCTCATGGACCGTCAAGCCATCGCGATCGCCCCGGCAAGCAGGCTCGGGAATCTCGGAGTGGTTCTCTCAGTTGAACCTTGTTCATAGGCCAGGCTAGAAGAGACACGGGGGGAGCAGCGATGCCTGTGTACGCCGTCGCCGGCTCAACAACGCGCGAATCGAATCCGAAGCGGCGGAGGTGCCATGTCTGACGACGTCGAGTTCCAACTCCTCACACGCTCCCTCGTTGAGAAGGACTTTGCTAGAGGCGTGGTTGCGGTCGACAGGCTGAGGCGTGGGCTGTTGGTCGCCGCAGCCTGTCTCGGCCTGCTGGCGTTGACCGTGTTCATGACGCTCACGAACACTGCATCGCTCGTGATCTCACTGACAGTCGTGGGCGTGATCGCCCTCGAGGTCGCACGCCTGTGCCTTCGCGAATTCCGAAAGGAGTCCCGATAGCCACGCGACTCCGGCGCCTCAGGTCACCCGCGCAGTGACCAGCCCGGCCATCCGGAAGATTCGACCGGATGTGCCGGGCTGGCTGCCCCACATGTTCACGCTCGAGAAAGGCCATCCATCCGAGACCACTCCGGTTCGCTTGGGTTACGAGCCCGGTAAGTGGACGGTGCTCGGCTCGAGGAGCGGCGGGGTGGACGCCTGCGAGCGTTACGACTGGATCGGCGGCGACCCCATGGGCGGATCGTTGGGCTGGACGCCTGCTCCCATCGGCTGTGAAAGGCCGGTGTTGGCATACACCGGCGATCCTTTCTCCTTGGCACTCGGGGACGTGGCTTCGACAATCGTCGCGAAAGCCGACGGCTGTCCGTCGTGGAAGACGCCGTAGCGGCTGAGCCACCTCATGAGCTGGAAGGCGATGATGGTGCCGAAGCAGCCCATCGCGATGCCGTTGAACGACACGTTGCCGTGGTCGAATATGAGCGTGTAGTTCCCGGCGCCGGCGATCAGGCCGATCGCACACGGGATGAGGTTGACCGGGTTGTTGAAGTTGACCCGGTTCTCCACCCAGATACGACCGCCGAGGACCGCGATCAGCCCATACAGGATGGTTCCCGCACCACCTAGGACACCAGCGGGCAGAGTGGAGATCAAGGCCCCGAACTTCGGGATGCATCCGAACGCGATCGCCACGACGGCGGCCACGTAGTAGGCGGATGTCGAGTACACCTTGGTGGCTGCCATTACGCCGATGTTCTCGGCATATGTGGTCGTACCGCTACCGCCACCGAGGCCCGCGATCATCGTTGCAAGGCCGTCGGCCATGTATCCACGTCCGAGCGACCGGTCTAGGTTCCGTCCGGTCATCGTCGCCACCGCCTTGATGTGGCCTGTGTTCTCAGCGATGAGAACTATTACGACCGGGACGATAAGGAATATCGGGCGCATGGAGAAATGCGGCCCGGTGAAGTGCGGCAACCCGATCCATGCCGCCGACTTGACGGCGGTGAAGCTGATCTGACCCTGTGCCCAACCGATCAGGTAACCGAAGGCCACTCCGACCAGGATCGAGAGGCGGCCGATGAAGCCGCGGAACACGACGGTCACCAGGATGACCCCACACAGGGTCGCAAACCCGGTCCAGGGCTGCTTGTTGAAATTGGTGAAGGCGCTCGAGGCTAGGTTCAGCCCGATGAGGGCGACGACAGCGCCGGTGACAACCGGCGGCATCAGCCACTCGATGAAGGCTGAGCCCCACTTGTTGACGATCACGCCGATGACGAAGAAGACCGCTCCTGCGACCAGGATGCCGGCCAGCGCCGAGGGGATACCGCCGTGCTGCTCTGCCACCAGCACCGGGGATATGAACGCGAAGCTGCTCCCGAGGTAGCTCGGCAGGCCGAGCCGCTGCCCACGCCCGATCGTGACGAGAAGGAAGATCAGCGTGCCGATTCCGGAGAAGAAGATGGTCGTGTTCGGCGGGAAGCCGATCAACACCGGCACGATGAATGTTGCCCCGAACATCGCCAGGACGTGCTGGAAGCCCAGACCTATGGTCTGAGGCCACGCAAGTCGCTCGTCAGGCGCGACCACCTCCGTCGGGGGAATGTGTTTGCCGTCGCCATGAACGGTCCATAGGCCTAGTGAACTCACTTGGCACCCCTTTCAATAAAGGCCTTGTCCCACAGCCAGGGGCCGCGCCAACCGGTACGCGGCCTTTCCGGCACTGGCACTCAGTTCCTCTGTCGCACGCTAACGATGCGGACGACCCTTGAACAGAGTCCAATGTCACATGAGTGCCAGGAAAAGATGACCCGATCCCGCATGATTCACTGAAGTAGCCTCGCGGCGTGAACAGTCGGCGAGGCCGCGTTGGCTGAGAACTCCCTGCTCAAAAAGGTCGACCCTTCAAACGACGGGGCCGGGAAGGTTTCGGGGTCCGCAATGATGGCGGCAATGGAGCGTGACACGACCGCTCGAGGTATCCGAGCTTCCCGTCCCATGCCGCGGCCGGCCGCGCAACAAAGGGGGGCTCTCGACACCGGCACCCTCGTCGCAGGCCTCGTGACGGGATCGGTCAAGTTCCTGCCAGAATCATGGGCCCGCTCCGTCGCCTCATTGACACAATGGCCGGTCTCGCCGCGCCTGCTGACACCGTCAGGGCCCGCTGACCTAGCGGGACCTGCTCGCTCATGACCTCATCGCTGAGCCACTGGTTCGGCCAACCCAAGTTGGACACGACAGGGCTTAGGTGGGCCCGCCCCGCCAACCATATCCAGCACGGTGTCGCACGAAATGGGCTGCTCTACATGACAGAGGACAGGCTGGGGTTCGAACCGAAGCGCATCGATGCCCTTTTCGGCGCTAAGGCCGCGTCCTGGGACCTGTCCTCGTTGACCGACATTCAGCTCACGCCGACCCTTCGCAAGCTCCGCGTCACGGTCACCACCGACACCGGGCGCCAGCGCTTCCTCGTCTCGGACGGGCTTGTCGTCTACCAAGACCTGCGGCCCCGGCAGTCGGGCTAGGTTGGCGGTCACCGCTCCTGACCCGAACCACGCCGGGAGAAAGGGGAAGTGCGCCGATGGACACGGTATGGATCGTTGTCGGGCTCGTTGTCGCGGCATTCGTACTGGTCGTGATCGACGCCCGATGGGGGTCGGGCCGCTGGCGGAGGCCGACCTCGAGCGGCGCTGCGTCGGACCGAACTCCCCCGAGTCGCACTCCCGCTGGGCGCACATCTTCGGGCCGGATCACGCCAAAACGCACTCCACCAGGCCGTGGCTCACCGGCTCGCCGAGACAGCCGGGCGCGCAAGTCCCGTTAGCGCGCACTGAGGCGACTAGCGCCCGGTCGCGGACAGCCGGGACGAGGTCGGTCAACTGGAGGCCTACACCACGTCGGGGACACGTGGAGCAACCAGCACGTCGCGCGAAATGACCGTCGGGTGAACATGGGTGCCCAACTCGATGTCAGCGGCAACCTCGCTGCGGACGTCAACACGAACCGAGATCTCCCCCACCTGCACAACCAGTCGCGTCGTCGAGCCGAGGAAGCTCCTATGGGTCACGAACCCCTTGGCATCCGGGTCGACCTCGATGGCGACATCCTCGGGACGAAGCAGCGCATCAATGCCGCCGCCCGTTGTGCTTACGGTCTCACCGCTGCGAATCGCGCACCGCTGGCCGAAGATGACGACCTCGTTGCCAGTCCGCTCGACGGGGATCCTGCTCGAGACGCCTACGAATTCGGCGACGAAGGCCGTCGCGGGACGCGCGTAGAGCATGGCGGGCGTCGCTGTCTGCTCGATGCGGCCGGCCTGCATCACACAGACCCGGTCGGCCAACGAGAGAGCCTCCTCCTGGTCGTGTGTGACGAACATCGTCGTGATCGCGAGGCGCAGCTGGAGGGAACGGATCTGGTCGCGCAATTCGGCGCGGACTTTCGCGTCGAGGGCCGAAAGCGGCTCGTCGAGAAGGAGGACCCGGGGTTCGACTGCGAGAGCCCTCGCAAGTGCGACGCGCTGTTGTTGTCCTCCGGACATCTGATGGGGGTACTTCGCTGCCTGGTCACCGAGGCCGACCAGCTCGAGCAGCTCGCTGGCCTTCTTTCGTCTCTGGTGGGCCCTCTGTCCGCGCATTCGCAGGCCATAGGCGACGTTGTTGACCGCGTTCATGTTCGGGAAGAGCGAATAGCTCTGGAACACCATCCCCATATCGCGCTTTTGCGCGCTGATTTGCGAAAGATCCTTCCCGTCCACGACCACGGTGCCGCTGTCTAGCCGCTCGAAGCCTGCGAGCACTCTGAGAGCAGTCGTCTTGCCACAGCCTGACGGTCCGAGAAGAGCCACGAACTCCCCCGGCTCGATGGAGAGCGAGAACCCATCGAGGGCGCGTGTCTGACCGAAGACCCTGACCAGGCGGTCGAGCTCCACCCGCGCGCCCTTGGCGGGTGTGTCGTAGGTCAGCGGGCCGGCCATCGGCAGTTCCTCCTGAGTCGTGATCACAGTGTCCCAGTCCTCCTGCGAGAGCGTCGAGATTGCGAACGGTCCACTGAGACGATCACAGTGAGAAGCACCCATGTTCCGATGAGCGAGAACATCGACACGGCGGTGGCGATATGGCCGTCGGTCTGCTGGAACTGGTAGATCCACACGGGCAGGGTCGTCCACAGGTCCAGGCTTGCCATCGTGAACTCGCCCAGGACCAGCGCGATGGTGAGCACCGTCGCCGACAGCATCGCCGCCCTGATGTTCGGAAGGATCACGTGCAACAACGTGCTTACCCATTTGCCGCCGAGCGATCGTGACGCCTCGACGAGGGTCTTGAGATCGATCGCGGACAGTCCTGCGTCGAGCGAGCGATATACGAACGGAAGAGCGAGGATGACATAGATGAGGCTCAGCAGGTAAGGCGAGGACCTGAGCCACAGCGGCGCGGCGTGGAGCACGCCGAGGATGAGCACGATCGGCGGGATGACGATCGGCAGGATGGTGACGAAGTCGAGCACCCGTCGCATCCTGGGCAGCTTGAGGTGCACATACGTCGCAGTCGGGACCATGAGCACCATGGTCAACACCGTGGTCACGGCGGCAAGCCGCAGGGACAGAAAGAAGGCGGCCGAGAAGCCGACCTGCGAGGGGATGGCGCGCACCGCGTATAGCGAGAACTGGCCGGCGTCGTTCTGGAGCGAGAACCTGAGCCCAGCGTAAATGGGGATGAGGAAATAGACGCCAGCGAAGAACAGGACTATGCCCCGCCAAAAGCGGATCCGCGGGCGTCGCCGACGCTGTGGATCCGACTCGACCCTCGGGACACCGAGGAGCTCTTCGGAGGCGATCTCGGGGATCAACGCAGCCATCTCGACGCCCTTCTGCGCACGAGGCTGTAAAGGACCATGGTGATCGTCAGGACGATCAGCATGCCGAGACCGATGGCATAGCCGATGTTCTCTTCCCCGGAAATGACGTTGCCGTTGAGTACCTCTCCGATCTGGATTGGCGCCAGAGTTACCGTCCCGGCCGTCAGTGTGTCAGCCGTGGCGTAGGCAGCGAAAGCGCTGCCGAACAGAAGCAACATTCCCCCGAGCACCGAGGGGAGAAGGACAGGAATGCCCACCGTGCGCCAGTAACGAAAGCTCGATGCTCCCAGGTTCTCCGCCGCCTCCCGCCATGCCGGACGAAGCCCGCCGAGCGCCGGGGTGATGACGAGCACCATCAGCGGGATCTGGAAGTACAGGTAGACGAACGCGACGCCGTAGAAGGAGTAGAGGTTGAAACCGTGGTTCCACGGATTGAGGTGGGCGACGCTCAACCATGCCGTCAGCACCCCGGTCGATCCGAGCGTCGCTATGAACATGAAGGTCAGGTTGATGCCACCGAAGTTGGCGAGCACACCCGAGGCGGTCGCGACGAGGCGACGCAGCACGCCGCTGCGGGAAGTCTCGATCGCGTAGGCGAGGAACACACCGAGTATCCCCGGCACGACAGAAGTGATCGCCGCGAGCAGGATGCTGTTCAGGAACCCGAGGCGGTAGGTGCCATGCATGACGGTGTGCACGTTGGCAAGCGTGAGCTTGCCTGTGTCGCTCCTGAAGGCCTCTTCGATGACGGCCAGCGTCGGGATGCCAAGGCCGAGGACCGTGTAAATGACAAAAGGCGCCATCGCGAGTGCAGGCCGGACAGCACGACGCAGGCCCTTATTGCGGGCCTGCGTCGTAACGGCATGGCCTCCGGCCTCGGGCACTGAGCTGCCCGGGCCAGAGGCCAACGCTTCAGTGACGGTCACATCGACCTCGGGTCGGATGACTTATGCGTCCGAGCCCATCTCCGTCGGCCAGTCAGCCGCGACGATCGCCTTGGCCGCCTTGGACTGCGCCTGTGTCGGGAAGTTGGTGACGCCGGCGGGAGCGGCCGGCAGAGCTGCCAGCGCCTTCGCGTTCGCCAGGTGGTTCGCCACTAGGTACGGCAACTCGATCGGACGGGCCTCACCCGCTAGCCACAGGTTCTGTCCGGCGGTCGAGTAGAGGTACTCCTCCCAGAGACGTGCGGCCGCTGGGTCCGGGGCGCCCTTGTTGATGGCCTGGTCGTAGTACTCGGCAAAGGAGGCATCGGTCGGGATAGCGACCTTCCATCTCTTGGCGTACCCGGGCAGAGCCTGGATCTCCGAGGCCTGCAGGTAGTCCCACCAGATCACGATGTTCGTCGCGCCGCTTTGCACCGTTGCGGTACCGGCGACTGTCGGCACGAAGTTGCCCGCCTTGTTCAGCTTCTGGAACCAGTCGACGCCGGGCTTGATGTTGTTGAGCGAGCCCCCGCTTGCAAGAGCCGCCCCCCACACCGCCGCGAAAGCCGCTGCGGACTCGGTCGGGTTGTTGTTGATGCCGATCTTGTAGCCCATGCCGGGCTTGAGCATCTGCTTGAAAGAGGTCGGGCAGACTTTGACGGTCTTGGAGTCGCATCCGATCGCTACGTAGCCGCCGTAGTCGCCATACCAGTCAGCGCCGGGAGCCTTCTGTCCCGCGGGAATGGCGGCCCAGGTCGTCACCCGGTACGGCGCCAGGTAACCCTGGTTGGCTGCCTCGATCGCGAAGCTCTGACCGACGTCAATCACGTCCGGGTCGTCTGAACGTCCAGCGTCGGACTTGATCGCGTTGAGCTCGTCCTGGCTGGAACCATCGGGGTTCGCCGAGTTGACCGAGATGTGGTAGAGCTTCGAGAAGGACGAGATGATCGCCCCGTAGTTCGCCCAGTTGTTAGGCAGGGCGATCACGTTGAGGTGGCCCTCCTTCTTGGCAGCCGCTACGAGCGCCGCCATCGAGGTAGGTCCGCTCTTCGTCAGGGTTGTCACGGTCGACCAGTTCACGCCGCTCGCGTGCCGGACGGTCGCCGCTGAGCCGGGAATCGCTACGGCCACTAGACCGACCGTCGTAGCCCCGGCAAGCAGTACCGCCTTGAGCTTCCTTAGCGCCACTAGAAACCACCTCCGCTGGGTTTCCTTGAACCACCGAACTGGTAGCCCGGCCGCAACATAACCAACGAAGGTGAAGTGAAGATGAACGGAATGCTAAATCGCGGAAACATGTCCTGGCACAATAGTTAACGGAAGGTAAATTCATCGAACGTTTCACCCCGTCCGTCGCACAGAACATGAAGGATCTGTGACGAAGCCGGGCCGCCGAGAAGGGGTGCGGGACAGCGCGACAAGTGACGCTACGAGCAATGGGCATTGACGCAGCGACGAAGGAGAGCAAGTCGCGAAAGCGACGAAAAGCGCCGACAGCCTTGTGGTCGAGATGGAGGGCTTGGACAAAGTTTGGCGTTCAAGAGCCAGCTGACGATCCCGCTGACATTGGTGCACGGAGCGACTGCGGACCCCGAGATCGCCGAGAACCGGTCGGGACGGCGCGGCCCGGGGACCTGCGTGCCAGGAGTGGTCAGTGCAGGCACTTTCCACCAACACCGAGAGCGCATCTTCTGGGACGTGCACAGCGCCAACGCGGTGGTGATCGGCCCTCGGGCACGAGAAGTCACGGAGGCTGATCATCGAGGTGCGCCACCCCAACGAAAGCGTCCAGCTCATCGAGGGCGCTATTCGACACGGAGGGTGTCCAGCCAGTCCGGCCACCCGGGCCGTGAGGCGGCCCGGTGAGGCCCTCCGGTCCTACTCAGGCTTTATGACCTGGCCCCCGTCGACGGGGATGACCGCACCGGTCACGAACGAGGAGACGGGGCTGAGCAGCAGTGCCACCCAGCGGGCGACCTCGTCCGCTTCTCCGATCCGCCGGAGCGGAACCTGGGTGGCTAGCCATCGGTAGGCCTCTTCTAGGTCGTCGGCCCACGTCTTGTGTATCGGGGTGTCGATGGGCCCGGGCGCCACGGCGTTGATGCGGACTCCGCTACCTGCGAGCTCACCCGCCAGTGACTGGGTGAGGTAGTTCAGCGCGGATTTGGTAGTCCCATATACCGACTGGCCGATGAGCCGCAAGGTGCCCGACGACGAACTCACGTTGACCACCGAGCGGATCGGCGACGCCTGCAGGAACGGCAGTGCGTCGCGCGTAAGGAAGAACGGGGCCCTCAAGTTGACGGCCACGTGCTCGTCGAAGCCTTCCACTTTCCACTCGGCCAACGGCACATGGCGGACGATCGCGGCGTTGTTCACCAACCCGTCCACGGTCCCGAAACGGTTGACCGCCTCGGCGACGATTCGACCTGTGCTTTCGACCTTTGACAGGTCGGCCACCACACAGTGGGACTGGCCGCCCGCGTCCTGCACCGCACGCGCGCTCAACTCGAGGGGCTCGGACCTTCGTCCCACGAGCACGACATGGGCGCCGGCAGCCCCGAGACGCAAAGCGGTAGCGGCACCGATACCGCTTCCGGCGCCCGTCACGACGATCACCGCCCCATCGAGGCCCAAGTCAGGGAATCCACCACCGCCTGCGATCGTCGACCGGTCCACTGAACCTCCAGTCATGTAGCTGTACGGACAGCCTAGAGTCGTCCCGGACAGTCCAGAGGACCGGCGACCGGCTGTCAAACACAGAGCCTCGGCGCTCAAGTGCCCCGGAAGACGGGCTGGCGTTTCTCCGCGAACGCGTTCAGGCCTTCGAGATAGTCACTGCTGTCGTAGGCCTCCCGCCGCAGGCCCTGGATGCGTTCATACACCTGTGCTGCGATGGGCTGGTAGTCGTTGAGGACGCGGAGCTGTTCTTTGATCACCGTGATGGCCAGCGGCGACTTCGATGCCATGGTCGCGGCCAGGTCCAACGTGAACGCCTCGAGCTCGGCGGCCTCCACCAAATGGTTTATGACGAGCCACTCCTTGGCCTTCTGAGCGTCGACAGGCGCGGCGCCGAAGAACAATTCCTTGATGAGATTGATCGGCAGCCTCCCGAGGAAGTGCAACAGGCCCGTGGTGTTGTAGGGAAGTCCCAGGTTCGCCGGAGTGATGGCGAACATCGCCGTCTCGTCAGCAATGACCATGTCACAGCTGAGCACCAGGTCGAACGCCCCTCCCCACACCGATCCGTGCACCATCGCGATGATCGGGGCCGGGAAGGTTCGCACGGCACGGATCAGCTCCTCGAGAGGGTCGTTGTAGGCCAGCGGATCGCGCCGGCCCCGCGGAAGCTCGGTGATATCGCGGCCCGAGGACCACACTCGCATCCCCTCCGCCGCACGTAGCACGACCGCACGCACCTCCTGGGACCGCAGGCTCTCGAGAGCGGCGACAATGCCGTTCGCCAACTCGCCGCTCAAGGCGTTGCGCCGGTGTTGGTCGCCGAGGGTGATGACTCCAACTCTTCCGGAGATCGCGCTTGTCAGCTTGCCGCCCGCGAAGCCCCCGGTCCCGGCCGGATCAGCACCGGCCGTCTCGTCTCTGTCTCCGGAGCTCGCTGACCGCTCGTCGCGCGAGTCGCCCGCGCCACTGGCGAGTGCCACGTAGGTCCGTGCCAACGCGTCCCTGCCCGCACCCAAGACAGCGCTCAGGAGCTCGAGCGTCTCGATCCGCTGGTCACCGCTCAAGGTGCCGGCCACATGGCGCCAGAGCACCTCCTCCAGCACGTTGAACTCTCTTTGCACCTCGCGAATGTCAAAGCCTGCAGCAAAGCGGTCCGAAGCGACTTGGTGCGACGAGGCAATGATCGGTACGACGGCGTCGTCGTGCACGCACTTGACAACGAGCTCGAACAGGTCCCGCAAGTGCCGACGGCTCATCTCCGGAGTGGAAGCCTGGTCACTGGTGTGGCGCCGCTCGAGCTCGGCGACGGCTTCGTCAACGACTCGATCCTCGGCATCGGCGAGAACTGCTGACGTTTCCATGACTCGGACCTCCGTTCGATTGCCGTCTCCCCGGTGACCATGTGAGGCGGCCGGGGCCTTCCGTTCCTCCTCGGAGGTGGACGGGGCCCCTGAACGCAGGCGACGAGCGAGACCGGCTTAGCGGCGAGTTTAGAACCTCGCCGTTAGGAGACCTCCGAGGCAGGGGCCCGGAGCGGTAAACGGGCCGAAGGCCCGCTCAGCGCGCTGTACACAAACTGATGTGCTTTGCGTCCAGGATGTGTGTGACTGCGCTGACAAGCCGTGCGAGCCCGAGCTTGCCCGCGCGAACAGCGGAGACCACCGCTGAGACGGTGTCGTCGGTGACCGAGGCCACAGTCCCTGGATCAGCATTGAACAGGACCATGTCCGCGCCGGCCTCGATCGCCGCCACCGTCGCCCTTTCGACCGAGTAGCCGATCGCGCTGAGCGAGACCACCGAGAGTGAGTCGGTTATGACCAGGCCCCCGTAGCCGAGCTGATCGCGGAGCAGCCCTGTGACGACAGCGGGAGACACGCTCGCGGGCAGCGCCGTCAGTCCGGGGATCGTGGCGTTGGAGACCATGACGGCTGGAAGTTTTGCGTCGAAAGCATTCTCGAATGGAACAAGGCCAACGCGTTTGAGCGTGCTCCAAGGCGGGGTGGCGGCGGACATCATGTCGGTGTTGCCTGTCGAACCACCGAGCCCGGGAAAGTGCTTGACGACCGGGATTACCCCGCCCGCCTCGAGGCCGGCCGCGAACGCGAGTCCGTCCGCCGACGCGATCTTCTCATTGGCACTGAACGACCTCGTGCCGTCCGGGTCCTGGTCGTCCGGTCCTTGCCCGCCGTCCACATCGAGCACCGGAGCAAGGTCCATCGTCACGCCAGTTGCCCGCATGCGCCTGGCAAGGCCTTTGGCCAAGCGGCGGATCTGGGTGGGGGTCATGGTCGCGCCCATCTGCCTCGCCGAGGGAATCGACCCGACCAGATTCGCCATCCGCTGGATCACACCCCCCTCCTCATCGGTCATCACGAACGGCACGATGCCACCGCGGGCCGATGAAGCGACCCTGCGCAGGGCTGCTGCGAGATCCGCGGGGGCTGAGGCCCCGAGCAGGATCACTCCGCCGACGCCTGCGGCGACTTCGGGAGTCGCGGATGCCACGTCGCCCTCGTCGACGGGCACGACAACGGTCTGGGTCGCGAGGCGTCGCAGGCTCCAGGTGGAGAGAACCCTTCCTGTCGAGCAGGTGAGCATCGTCGCGGAAATCCGCGACTTCGTCGTGCTCGACGAGGCCACCGGCGCCCCCCACACCGATACGAACGAGACAACCAGAGCGATCGCGATCGCACCGCGCGCATGGCGCCAAGACTTCAGGCGGGGTGGGACTGAACCTGAGACCCGGACGGCGCACATTACGCGTCCATCTTCTCGCGGACCCGGCGCGGACTGGTTCACCTCCCGTTGCTCACTCTTGGCCACTTTCCGGATCGGCACGGCTCGACCGGCCCCCGTCGGGCCAAGCGACGACGTCGCCGCGAACCGAGACCCCAACACGTGCGCCCAGCGGAGGCACGGTCGAAGCGTCTGAGATGCGGGCGACGACGATCGCCGAATCGTCCCAGTCGGCGCGAAGGCGGACCACGGCGTCGTGACCGTAGAACTCGGCCTCAACGACACGAGCGCCGCAGTGGTCCTCACCCGGGTCGTGGGAGAGGACGATCTGCTCGGGACGGACGAGGACGACAAGCGCGGTGCCGACTGGTGCAGCTGCCGCTTTGAGACAGAGGAGCCCGAGCGGGGTCTCGACCGCGTCGCCGCGCGCCTTGCCGCGGAGGAAGTTCGTCTCGCCGAGACCGACGGCGAGCTCGGGGCTCGCCGGGCGGCCGTAGAGGGCCTGGGGCGTGTCGCATTGTCCTATCTGGCCGTCGTGAATTATCGCGACGCGATCGGCAAGCGAGAGCGCCTCGTCCTGATCGTGTGTCACGAGAAGCGCTGTCGTGCCCGCCTTCTTCAGCACGCGACGCACGTCCTGGCGCAGGGCCGCCCGCAGGCTCGCGTCGAGGGAGGCGAACGGCTCGTCCAACAGCACGAGCGACGGTTCGATCGCGAGCGCCCTGGCGAGGGCAACGCGTTGCTGCTGGCCGCCGGAGAGCTGATGGGGATAGCGCCTTTCGAGACCGCTGAGCCCGGCCATGTCCAGCAGCTCCACGACCCGCCTGCCACGGCGCTCGCGCCGGGGCAGGCCGAAACCGACGTTCTGTTCCACCGACAGGTGCGGGAACAGGCTCCCGTCCTGCGGCACAAAGCCGATGCGTCGCCCTTCGGGAGCCACATAGCGCTCGCCGTCGTCGACGCTCTCGCCCCCGAGCCGCACAGCGCCGTGATCGGCACGCTCGAAGCCGGCGATCACCCGGAGCAGTGTCGTCTTCCCGCTGCCTGACGGCCCGAGGATGGAGGTGAACGAGCCGGCGACGACCGCGAGATCGATGCCGCGCAGCACCGGCTGGGAACCGTAGGACTTATGAAGGTCGGTAACCTCGAGACTGATCACACCACTTCCCTTTGGGCCTGAGCGAGGCCGCGGCGGGGAAGCCTGTCGAAAAAACGCCCGAGAACGTAGCTCGGGACCGCTGCGATGGCGATGATGACAAGGGCGAAGGGTGCTGCCTGGCCGTAGGAGAGATTCTGCTGATAGGCCCAGAACTGTGTCGCGAGCGTCTCCGCATTGGTCGGAATCAGGATCAGAGTCGCCGTGAGCTCTGTCACAGCGGACAAGAACACGAGACAGAAGGCCGCTCCGATCCCTGGGGCGATAAGGGGCAAGGTCACCCGTAAGACAGCGGGCAGGCGACGCACCCCGAGCGAGCCCGCAACCTCCTCCAACGAGACGCTTGACTGCGCGACCGAGGCCCGTACGCACACAAGGGCGAGCGGGAAGAACATGATCGAGTAGGCGAGAACGAGAAGTGGCGCTGTCTGGTAGCCGAAACTGTTCGCGTACTGCGTGGAGAAGTACGAGATCGCGAGCGCGACGACGAGCCCGGGCATGGCGAGGACGAGGAACGTTGTTCGCTCGAGCATCGCGTGCACACGGCCGGGGTGGCGGGTCACCAAGAGCGCGACGGGCAAGGCCATCGCGGTCGCCACGAGCGCGGCGCCGAGGCTGTAGCCAGCGGTGTACAACGCTGCTGAGCCGAGCGACGCGCCGACGAGCGAGTCCGCCCCTCCTTCGAAGATCCAGTAGACCGACGACCCGATCGGTACTCCGAGCGCCGCGACGACGAGAAGGGCGTACGCCACAAGCACGGGCAGGCGCGCGTGCCCAAGGTGCCTGCGCACGAGCGCACGCTGGACTCCGGAGCCTGTGCGGCTGACGCGACCACCGCCACGCGAGGCGCTCTCTCCCATGAGCACGAACAGACCGAGCACGACGAGTACGAGCGAGAGGGCACAGGCAACCGAGGTGTCGACGATACGGAACTCGGTGAATATCTCGGTCGTGAAGGTCTGGAACCCCAGAATCTCAAAGGCGCCGTACTCGGCAAGGATGACGAGGGCGACAAGGAGGCACCCGCCGAAGATTGCGCGGCGCGCCTGACCGAGGGTGACACGGAAAAAGGTCACGAGGCGGCCTACCCCGAGGCTGCGCGCGATGTCCTCCTGGCCCGGGTCGGCGCCTCGCAGGCTCGCCGCCACAGGCAGGTAAACGAGCGGGTAGACGGCAAGGGTCATGACGAGGACCGCTCCCCTGAAGCCTTGCACCCAGCTCGACAGCGACGACCACCCGAAGCTCACGACAAAATCCGGGATCGCGAACGGAACCACGACGAGCACCGCCCAGACCCTCGCACCGGGAAGGTCGGTCCGCTCGACGCCGTAAGCGGCAAGGGTCCCGATCACCGCACAGAGAACGGTGACCACGACGGTGAGGCGGACCGTGTTCCACAGAAGGCTCGCCGTGAGCGAACGCCAGATGAGGTGCCAGAGGTTGGAGACGCCCGCATCGAGCGCCTCGCGCAACAGGAAGGCGAGCGGGAGCGCGAGCACGGTGACCACGAGCAAGCTCGCGGCAAGAAGGCCCTTCGGCCGCGTGGTAGCTCGGGCGGCCGCAGTCAAAGGAGCTGCACGTCGCGTAGGAGGTCGACCGCTTGTGCCCCGGTGCCGAGCTCTGCAACGTCGATCGGGTTCGGTTCGAGCTCGTCGAAGGGCGTCTCGCTCTGCGCGCTCTTGACCCCGGAGACGATCGGGTACTCGAAACTGATCGAGTGGGCGATGATCTCCTGAGCCTTTGCAGAGACCAAGAAGCCGAGCAGCCGCTGCGCCGCCGCCTCATGGCGGGAGGACTTCATGACCGCGGCACCCGAGATGTCGAGCACGTAACCGGGGTCCCGCGGTGAGAAGTAGGCGATACGCGAATGGACGTTCGCGGCGCCGATCTCCGCGCGCATCCGGTACCAGTAGTACTGATTGACGACCCCGAACGCGACGATCCCGCGGTTCACCGCTGCTGAGATCGCCTCGTTGTCCGGGTAGATGTGGCTCTCCGCGTTGGTCTTGATACCGTCCAACCAAGTGAGCGCCTCGGCCTTCCCGTAAGTGCGCAGTACCGATGTGATCACAGGCTGGAAGTCTGTCTCGCCTGGGGCGAACGCGAGCTTGCCCCGGTAGCGCGGATCGGCGACCTCAAGGACATGGGTCGGGAGCGCGCTCTTGTCGATGAGGCTCGGGTTGTAGATGAGCACGCTGACCCGCGCCGAGATCCCGACCCAGTTCCCCCGTGGCGAGTTGAACTTGGCCGGGGTGCGCGCGAGCGTCGAGCGGTCGACCGGCGCCAGGAGACCTCTTGCCTGCAGGTACTCGAGAGCCGGGGAGTTCTCCGAGAAGACAACGTCGGCTGGCGAACGGGACCCCTCCGCGACGATCTCAGCGTCGAGAACGTCCTCGTCGTCGCTTCGGACCGCGACGTCTATCCCGGTCGCCTTCTCGAATGCGGCGACGAGGGCCTCTGTCGTCTGCACGTGCTGGCCGTTGTAGAGCGTGAGCGTCACCTTGCCGGACGAAGCCGACGGTGAGCCGCCCGTGCAGGCCGCGACCGACAGCGGAACCAGGGCGATCGCTGTGATGCTGACGAGGCCCCTGACTACGAGACGCGCGCTGTAACGGGCGCGGACGCGAGTGCGGGCCGGCGAGGACACAGGGCCGCGCGCTCGGACGGAGAATGGAATCGCGGACGCTCCCCTTCGATCTGTGGTCCCCCCACGCGTCAGGCCGACTGATGAATCATACCGAGCACCTGGACCCAAAAGCGCGCTCGGACGCCAGAGACCTAGTCGCAGTAGGCGTCCGCGGCCGAGAGGGCCTCGTCGAGGATCTCGATCCCCTCGCGGGCTTCTGCCTCGGTCACGTTGCAAGGTGGCACCGCGTGCAGACGGTTGAAGTTCGTGAAGGGCAGAAGGCCACGTTGCTTGCAGGCCTTGACGAGTTCGGTCATCGCCGCGCTCGTGCCACCGTAAGGCGCTATCGGCTCGCGAGTCTCTTTGTTCTTGACGAGGTCGAGCGCCCAGAACACGCCGAGGCCTCGAACCTCGCCGACGCACCGATGGCGGCCCGCAAGCGCGGCGAGACCCGGACCGAGCACGTTCTCGCCGATCCAGGCGGCGTTCTCGACGATCCCTTCCTCGGCCATGGTGTTGATCGTCGCGACGGCGGCCGCGCACGCGAGCGGATGGCCCGAATACGTGTGGCCACCCGCGTAGACGCGCTCGTCGAATGTCGCCGCGATCGGGTCGGAGATGATGACACCACCAAGGGGCACATAGCCCGAGTTCACGCCCTTCGCGAACGTCACGAGGTCGGGGATGACGTCATAGTTCTCGAACGCGAACCACTTTCCTGTCCTGCCGAAGCCGGCCATGACCTCGTCCGCGATCAGGACGATTCCATGACGGTCGCAGATCTCGCGCACCCCGGCGAGATAGCCGGGAGGCGGGAGCATGATGCCGGCGGTGCCGGGGATCGTCTCGAGGATGATCCCTGCGATCGTCGAAGGTCCCTCCAGAGCCACGGCCTGCTCGAGGTGCTCGAGCGCCCTCTTCGACTCCTCTTCCTGGCTGGAAGAATGGAATGGCGAGCGGTAGAGGAACGGACCGAAGAAGTGCACGACGCCGGCGCTCCCGTAATCGTTGGGCCAACGCCTCGGCTCGCCGGTCAGGTTGGTAGCCGTCGTCGTGCTCCCGTGGTAAGAGCGGTACCGGGCCATCAGCTTGATCCGCCCGGTGTGGAGCCTCGCCATTCGGGACGCGTGCTCGACGGCCTCCGAGCCGTCGCAAGTGAAGAAGACCTTGTTCATGCCGGCCGGGGCGAGCTCGCAGATCAGGCGCGCCGCCTCGTTTCGCATGTCATTGGAGTGCAAAGGACTCACCGTGCACAGCCGGTCCGCCTGTGCCTTGATGGCGGCGACAACCTTGGGATGCTGGTGGCCGATGTTGGTGTTGACGAGCTGGCAGGAGAAGTCCAGATAGCGCTTGCCGCTGTCATCGAAGACGTAGGAACCCTCCGCGCCTGCTATGACCATCGGCCTGATCTGGGCCTGGGCAGACCAGGAGTAGAACACGTGACCCGACTCTGCGGCGTTGGCGACTACGCCCTGTTCGGCGGAGACAACCTGGGTCATGTCGTTCCTCGTTTCTCTGACGGGCCCTTGGCTCGCTCGCGGTCACGTTGGGGGATCAGGAGAAAGGTTACGCGAGCGACATGTCCGGCGCGGAGGCCTTTGCGTGTCGAACGCCCGGCTAGCTGGTCAAAGGTGGTCGAGCACCGCCCGGCTGATGCCCGCAGCGTCGAGGCCGAGATAGGCCAGGATGTCGGACGCCTCGCCGTGGGGAAGGTAGGCAGTCGGCACACCACAGTTCACGATCACTGGCCCGGCGCCTGGTGGGCCGCTACGGCGAATAGCCGCGTTGACCAGTGTGCCCACGCCGCCCTCTACGATCCCGTCTTCGGCCGACACGACAAGTTCGTGGTCCGCGGCGTCGTCGATCATGGCGGGGTCGAGCGGCGAGGCGACGCGCGCGTCCCACACCGTGGCGTCGATGCCCCTCTCGGCGAGGATGTGGGCGGCCTGCTCGCAGGCCCCGACTAGCTTGCCGACACCGACGAGGCAGACGCGGGACCCCGCTCGGACCTTGCGTGCCCGCAGGCCGCTGCCGATCTGGCGAGTCGGGCAGGCTTCGCTCTTGGGCCACCGGATGGCGACCGGGCCCGAGGTGATCGTCAGGGCCTCGTGGAGCATATTGGCGACTTCCCCATACGAAGAGGGCGCGAAAACCGTCATCCCGGGAACCTTGGTGAGCAGCATCAGGTCGAGCACGCCGTGATGACTGGGCCCATCGTCGCCGGTGATGCCCGCCCGGTCCAGGCAGAAGACCACGGGAAGGCGGTGGAGACCGACGTCGTAATAGACCTGGTCCCACGCCCTGTTGAGGAACGTGGAGTAGATCGCAACGACCGGTCGCAGGCCGCCCATGGCCATGCCGGCGGCTGCGTTCACGGCATGCTGCTCCGCGATCCCGACGTCGAAGAAGCGGTCCGGGTAGCGGTCACGGAACTCGATCAGACCCGTCGGTCCCGGCATGGCGGCGGTGATCGCGACGATCTCGGGACGTACCGCCGCCTCGCGCACCATGGCCGATGAGAACGCCTCGGTGTAGCTGAGCCGCCCTCCAGCCGCGGCGAGCGCGCGGCCCGTCTCCGGATCGAAAGGACCGACGTCGTGAAGGCGCTTCTCCTCATCGAGCTCCGCAGGCTTGTAGCCGCGACCCTTTGTCGTGTGCACGTGCAGCACGACCGGCCCGGTGAGCTCGGCCGCAGCACGCAGCGCCGTCTCGAGGGCGGCGAGGTCGTGGCCGTCCACCGGCCCGAGATAGCGGACTCCGAGGGCCTCGAAGAAGTCGCCCGTAGAACAACGGTCCGGTGCAGGGCCTGTGCCGCGGCCCGGTGCCGCCGACCGGCCTGCAGTCGAGATCCTCGACACCGTAGGGGCGTAGGAACGCCCGTTGTCGTTAAGGACTATGACGACGTTTGCTCCCGAGACCCCGATGTTATTGAGCGCCTCGTACGCGACGCCGCCGGTCAGTGCCCCATCGCCGACCACGGCCACGACGCGGCGCTTGTCCCGGTGGAGCCGGCGCGCCGAGGCGAGCCCGTAGGCGTACGACAGAGCCGTCGAAGCGTGGCTGTTCTCGACCAGGTCGTGCTCGGACTCGGATCGGTTCGGGTAGCCCGACATGCCGCCGGCTTGTCGTAGACCTGCGAACCGGTCCTGGCGACCGGTGACGAGCTTGTGGACATAGGCCTGGTGGCCGGTGTCCCAGACGATGGCGTCCTCGGGAGACGAGAACACGCGGTGCAACGCGACGGTGAGCTCCACGACTCCGAGGTTCGAGCCGAGATGACCGCCCGTCGTCGAGACGCTCGAGACGAGGAACCGCCTGATCTCGGTCACGAGCGAGCGGAGCTCGAGGGGGCTCATGTCACGCAGGCACTCCGGCGTGATGGTGCTGGTGAGCACGGACTCGGCGGGGACGGTGATGACGCTCATGTCGATCAGTGCGTGTTCATGAGCGCGCGAAGTGACTGGCGAAGCGAGCCGAGGCTGGCTATGACGGCCGAGGGCTCATAGCCGCAGTGCGCCATGCAGTTCTCACACCGGGGATCCTTCCCTCTTCCATAGGCGTTCCAGTCGGTGGTTTCCACCAATTCTTGGTAGGTGGTGGCATATCCGTCCGCCATGAGGTAGCACGGTCGCTGCCAGCCGAAGACCGAATAGCTGGGGACGCCCCAGGCCGTGCACTGGAAGTCCACCTTGCCCTCGAGAAAGTCGAGGAAGAGCGGGGAGTGGTTGAGGCGCCACTTCTTCCTCTGCTTGTCACCGAAAGCCTTCCTGAATAGCTCGCGGGTCTGCTCGACCCCGAGGAAGTGCTCCTGATCCGGCGCCTTCTCATAGGCGTAGGCGGGCGAGATCATCATCGCGTCCACGCCGAGGTCGTCATTCAGGAAGTTGAGGACGTCGCGAACCGTCTTCGGCGAATCGGTGTTGAAAAAGGTCGAGTTCGTCGTCACGCGAAAGCCCTTCGCCTTGGCTTCACGAATCGCCGCCACTGCGGTGTCGAAGACACCGGCCCTGTCGACCGCGGCGTCGTGGCGCTCGCGGGTGCCGTCCAAGTGGACGACCCAGGAGAAGTAGTGGGACGGGCTGAATCGGTCGAGGCGCCGGCTCAGGAGCACCGCATTGGTACAGAGGTAGACGTAGACCTTTCGACGCACGAGCTCGCGGACCATGCGCTCGATGTCCGGGTGGAGCAGTGGCTCGCCACCGGCGATCGACACCATAGGTGTGCCGCTCTCGGCTACGGCACCCAACACGTCCTCCACCGACAGTCGTTGGCGCAGGACCTCGGTCGGGTGCTGGATCTTCCCGCAGCCCGGACATGCCAGGTTGCAGGCGAAGAGCGGCTCGATCTCGACGATGAAGGGGTAGTACTTGGTCTTCTTCAGGCGGTGCCGAACGAGATGGGCACCGATACGGACGTTCTGACGGAGAGGAATCGGCATCATCGCACCTGAGTCGGGAGGGAAAAACGGACGGTTTCTTCTGCGGTCCTCTCCTCACTCAGGCTCACGGGCCCGAGCAGACGGAGAGTGTCGAGCACTTCTTCGACAAGGAGATCGGGGGCCGAAGCGCCGGCGGTGAGCCCCAGGGTTGTGACGCCAGCGAGCCAGCCAAGCTCCAGCTGCGAGACGTCCTCGATGAGCTCCGCGCGGCAGCCCTCCCGCTGGGCGACCTCCACGAGGCGGGCGGTGTTGGACGAGTTCGCCGAGCCCACCACAAGCATCAGGTCGCATCGATGGGCGATCTGGCGGACAGCGTCCTGGCGGTTCTGGGTGGCATAGCAGATGTCGTCCGCCGGGGGCGCGGTGATCTCGGGGAACCGCTCACGCAGTTCCGCGACTATCTCGGCCGTCTCGTCTGTGGCGAGCGTCGTCTGTGTCAGGTACGCGACCGGGCGCCTCGGCTCGAGCGCGAGCTCCAGCCGGGCGACGTCTTCCGCGCGTTCCACGACGTGGAAACGGTCCGGTGCCTCACCGAAGGTCCCGATGACCTCCTCGTGGTCGGCATGGCCGATCAGGACGAGGTTGTAATCCTGGCTCGCGTAGCGACGCGCCTCGGTGTGCACCTTGGCCACGAGCGGGCAGGTCGCGTCGATGACCTTCAGATCGTTGCGATCGGCGGCCTGGCGGCGAACGGCCGGGGAGACACCGTGCGCGGCGAGCACAACGACCGCGCCGTGTGGCACCTCGTCGATCTCCTCGACGAAGACCGCGCCCTTGGACTCGAGGTCGCGGACGACGTGCAGGTTGTGGACGATCTGGCGGCGGACGTACACGGGCGCCCCGTTGAGCAAGATCGCCCGCTCGACGATCTCGATCGCACGATCCACCCCGGCGCAGAACGACCGGGGGGCGGCCAACAACACCTCGTGCTCACCACAAGCGCGTGCCCAGCGTTCGAGGGGCCGGCGGACCGCCAGCAAGGACCCGAGCGCGCGGGCACCACCGAGCACCGGCCCGCGCTCGCTTGTGTCGGATATAGAGCGGACGACCGCCAGCGGGTTGTTGGGCAGATATCCCATGACCCAGGCCGACTCCATGTCGACTGCTACAGCGCCCGAGGCGGCGAGCGCGTCGCGTTCACGGGCGCGCACATAGCGCGGCGAGGACACGAGCGGTCCTGTGTGGACACCGAGGCCGGCACGGCGGAATTCGGCGGCCAGGAACGAGACCCCGGGGAGGTTGAGCGACGCCGTCGACTCTGTGTTGCGCAGCTCGCTGGCAATGACAAGGTCCCCCGGGTGCAGCTCGGGCGAAAGTCCGCCCGCCACGCCCACAAGCGCTACGGCCGTCCTCTCATCGAGATTCGCCGCAAGCTCGGCGCCCGCACGCCGGGCCCGATCGCGACCGGCGCCGATGATGACATCGGCGCCGCCTACTGCGAAGGCTTCGACCCGCAGTGCGGTGAGGACCTTGAGATCAGCCGTGGGCCTCTCCGTTCACGAAACGCCCCAGGGCCGTGACCGGGAACACAAGACGGTAAAGGTGGTAGTTGATGTAGAAGTCGCCGGGAAAACCGGTCCCCGTGAAGAAAGGCTCGTCCCACGAGCCGTCCTCGCGCTGGGTGGCGATGAGGTACGCCACACCGTTGTGAGTAGCTTCGGAGCGCTCACCTGCGGCGAGCAGCGCCAGTAGGGCCCAAGCCGTCTGGGACGCCGTGGACGGCCCGCAGCCCCGCTGCGAGTAGTCCCGATATGAGCGCAGGTCCTCGCCCCAGCCGCCGTCGGAATTCTGGTGGCCTTCCAGCCAGGAAACGGCCTGGCGCACAGCAGGGTCATCGATCTCGAGCCCTGCGGCAATGAGCGCCGGGACCACGGCTCCTGTGCCGTACACGTGGTTCGCGCCCCAACGCCCGAACCAGGAGCCGTCCTCCTCCTGCGAGCGCAGCAGCCACTGAACGCCGCGATCGACGGCATCCTCGGAGCGCCCGAGCTTGGCCAGCATCTCGACGACGTGTGCGGTCACGTCCGCGCTCGGAGGGTCGATCAGCTCACCGAAGTCACAAAAGGGGAGCTCCCGGCACAAAGTTCGCGTGTTGTCGACGTCGAAGGCCCCCCAGCCCCCGTCCCTGCACTGCATGCCCTCGATCCAGATGACCGCGCGATCCACGGCGGCACCTGCCGGCTCATCGGTCCGCCCGAGCGCGATCACGACTTCCGCCGAGTCGTCGATATCCGGGTAGTAGTCGTTGGCGAACTCGAAAGCCCAACCGGCCGGCCGAAGATCCGGGCGGCGGACGGACCAGTCGCCCTTGACCGAGATCTCCTCTGCAAGCAGATAGCGGGCCGCGGACCGAAGCACCGGGTCGCCCGGCGCGAACCCGCCGTCGGCAAGCGCCGTGACCGCGAGCGCAGTGTCCCAAACCGGGGACTGGCAGGCTTCGATGCGCCTGCCGGCGTCGTCTTCGATCGTGAAGCCGTCGAGACCCTCGATCCCCGCCCTCATCACCGGGTGCTCGAGCGCGTAGCCCTGCAGGCTCAGGGCGATCAACGAGTAGACCCAGGGCGGCTGGATTCCACCCCAGGAACCGTCCGCTTCCTGGCGCCGCACTATCCAGCGCTCAGCCCGGCTGAGCGCCGCCCGACGCACGAACTTGACCTGGTGACGCTCGTAGGCCTTGAGGACGCGGTCCAGCGCCTGGAACCGGCCCGCCCACGAGCTGAGCGGTTCGGGCGCAGCCGCGGCGAGGCCGCTTCGGAGCTCGTCGATGCCGAATCCGATGGTGTGAGCCGGCCGGTGCGCGCTCACCACCGTGAGGGCGACCACGGTCTGGCGCGCCCAGCAGCCGAAGTCGTAGATGTTGAGCGGGACGAAACTCGGCAGGAAGATCAGCTCCGGCGGCAACGTCGGCAACTCGTCCCAGGACCACAAGTCGAACAGCGCTAACCAGATCCGGGTGAAGACCCGAGTGCGCTCCACGCCACCGCAGCTGTGGATGAACCGCGCCGCGCTTCGCATGTGCGCAGCATCCACCGGGTCACCGGCCAGCCGGAGGGCGACATAGGCCTCGACGGTGGTCGAGAGGTCGGGAGGGCCTCCGTGGAAGTTCGCCCACGTCCCATCCTCACGCTGGCGCGACCTGATCCAGCGCGCCGACGAAGCAGTCTGCTCGGCGGTGC
Source organism: Acidimicrobiaceae bacterium (assembly GCA_003140595.1). GTDB lineage: Bacteria > Actinomycetota > Acidimicrobiia > Acidimicrobiales > Bog-793 > Fen-455. The sequence continues at coordinate 38,953 of PLKG01000138.1, forward strand.
GGATGCCCAGGAACTCGCGCAGCAGAAGATCCTCCGCGTCGATGGTGACGTTGGTCTCGAGCTCGCCCTTCCACCAGCCCTGCGGATGCTGGAGCGCGACAAGGGCATCTACGGCTCGCCCGAGGCACCCCCGGGCCGCATCCTCCGTTTGCCAAGCCCGCGGCGGCGAGCCTGCGCCAGCCTCGGAACCTGCCGCCTGAGGACGGGAGAGCACGTTCATCGGTCCCGTTCGGTCACGAACCGGGCGATCGCAGCCAGCTCCGTACGGGGTCCGATTGCGAGAGGCACCCGCCCGAGGGACTCAAGGGCGGCTTGAAGCTGCACCTCTCCGATCGCCAGCGTCTCCTGGCGCGCGCCGCACTGCTCCAAGGCCAGCGTCGCCTTGGCGACCTCGGCCTCGCTGAGCTCACGCTCGTGCAGGCATCCGAGCCCTGCTGGCAGGTCGGTGCCGCGGGCAAGCGCTATCGCGACCGGCAGCGACTTCTTGTGCTGGCGCAGGTCGTTGCCGACCGGCTTGCCGGTGACGCTCGGCTCGCCCCAGATACCAAGCACGTCGTCGACGGCCTGGAAGGCGATCCCGAGGTGGCGGCCGAAGTCCGCCAGCGCGTCAACGGTCGGCGCCGGTGCGCCGGCGAGGAGTGCGCCCATCGAGGCAGCACACGACAGCAGAGCGCCCGTCTTGCCGGCTTCCATGTGAAGGCACTCCTCCACCGACAGCGAATCCAGGAGCTCAGAGGCCATGTCCTCGGCCTGCCCCGCGATCATCGCCTGAGTCGCCTCGGCGAGCCGCGCGGCAGCCCTCACCCGCTCGGCGGTCGGCTCCTCCAGCAGAATCTGGAACGCGAGCGTGACGAGCGCATCGCCGGCGATGATGGCATGGCCGACACCGTGCTCGGCCCAAAGAGTCGGGCGGTGCCTCCGTTCGAGGTCGCCGTCGATGATGTCGTCGTGGACGAGCGAGAAATTGTGGACCATCTCGATGGCGACGGCACCGACCACTCCCGCACCGGCGTCGGCGCCGACCGCAGCCGCCGAGACGAGCGTGATACCCGCGCGCACGAACTTTCCTCCACCGGCAAGATGCTCACGCACCGCAGGCCTCAAGGCCGGGCAGAGGCGGAGCACGGCCGCCTCCATAGCCGGCGTCACCACCGATCTCGCCCGCGCCAGTGACTCGGCTGCAAGCAGCGCGCTGTCGCCTCTCGCCGGCGATGAGATCGCCGTCATGTCCCGGCCCCTTCCAGCTGTCGTCGGTCCCCCAAGCCTGTGCCCGCAAGGAGGGCCACTGCTTGCGAAGCAGCCTGACGGCCGCTGCGGACCGCGCCCTCCATCGTCGCCGGCCACCCGGTGTCGCACCACGCGCCAGCGAGAAACAAGCCCGGCACCTCGGTCGTCGTCGGAGGGCGGAACGCCCTGGTGCCCGGGGCCGCCCGGAACGTCGCGGCCTTCTCGCGGGTGACGACCGCGTCGACGAGGCGCGCCTGACCCGCAGCAGGAAACAGCGCGCGCAACGCCTCCAAGAACATTCTCACGAGCTCAGCCGAGCCCGTTGAGATGTAGCTGTCCGCAGCCGAGAGCGAGATGGCCAGACACTGGCCCGACTTGGCTCCGCTCGCGACCGTGCGGTCGAAGACGAATTGGACCGGCGAGTCGACACATGCCGCGAACGGCAGGTCCGTCACCTTCCGGTCGAGGACCAGATGGACATTCACGATGGGAGAGATACCGAGACGCTCCGCGTCGGCTCCGGCGGTCGATCCGACTTGGGATGCGAGGCTCGACGACACGCGCAGCGGTGTGGCGAGGATCACCGCGTCGACGACCACGCTTCTCGCAGCCGCGCTAACTGTGAATGCACCGAGGGGCGAGCGGCCGATGGAGACGACCGGACCGCCCAGCACGGTCTCGACTCCCGCAGACTCCAACGCGCGTGCCGCGATGGCACCGTGAAGCTCGCCCAGCGGGACCCGTGACCACCCGATGTCACCGGCGTCAGATCGATCTAGGAGACCGACGCGGAAGACCTTCGTAGCCAGAGCGAGGGATGCTTCGCCGGCCGCGACATTGAGCGTCGGCAATGCGATCAGGTTCCAAAGTCGGTCGATAGCCCGCGCGCCCTGGCCCCGCGCTGCGAGCCAGTCGCCGAAGGAGATGCCGTCGAGTGAGGCGTCGTCGGGATCGAGCCGGCGAAGCGTCATCGCAGGACGCAGCAGGCGCGCCCGCTCGCCGAGCGAGAGATGGCGGTACCTCGCGAGCGACCGGGCCATGTGCAGCGGGGCGGGCAAGGCCGACCTCTTGATCGACGAGCGCGAACGATCCGGCGCGAGCACGGGCACGTCGAGCCGGTCCTGGAGGAACACCTGCCCCGTTGCCCCGATCCGGTCGACGAAATCCCGATAGGCGGTACAACAGCGGAGGAACACGTGCTGACCGTTGTCGAAACTGAGCCCGTTGTGGCGAATCGAGGCCGTGAGACCACCGAGGACCGGGCGCCGCTCGAAGATCACGACCTCCGCACCGGCATCCGCGGCCTCAAGTGCTGCGGCCATCCCGGCCAGGCCGCCACCGACAACAGCGATGATGGGCGCGCTCATGGCCGCGCCCCGGCGAGGCTGCGGGCTGCGACCAGTGCCTTCTCCCAGGTGGGCAAGGACATGCGGCCCCGGGTGACAGCGATCGGCTCACCCTTGATCCGGACCAGCAAGCGCCTGTAGATCCCGGCCATGGCTCCGACACAGGCCCGGCTCCGGCTGTCGAGCAACGTCAGGAGCTGCAGCCCCTCGGCAAACCACTGGTCCGCACGACCGCATTCGAGCGCGACGAGCCTCGCCACGTCCGCTGCCGGGCCCTTGAGGTCTGCGGCGCAGCCGACCGACTCGGCGTCGACGCTCGGCAGGTACACGCGCCCGGAAGAGCGGTCCTCGACGACGTCGCGGAGGATGTTCGTGAGCTGGAGCGCGACGCCAAGCGAGTCTGCGAGAGAGACCGCCCTGTCGGGGTCGTTCGACCCGAACACCGCGAGCGAGAGCCGGCCCACCGAGCCTGCCACCTTGCGGCAGTAGCCGACAAGATCGTCGATCGTCTCGTAGGAGGTACCGAGGACATCCATTTCGCAACCGTCGATGATCTCGCCGAAGCACGACATCGGCAGCCCGTAACGGCGACCTGCGTCGGCTACCGCCACCAGCACCGGGTCCGCCGATTGCGCGTCGATCGCGTCGATGCTCTTTCGGACCGCCTGCAACCCACTGAGCTTCTCGCCCGGGGCTGCCTGTCCGTCGCCGATGTCGTCTATGCGCCTTGCAAGTGCATAGACGGCAGACAGTGCCCGGCGTTCGGGCTTACGGAGCAACCTGATGCCATATGCGAAGTTCTTCGCCTCATGGCGCGTCACCGACTCGCAGAAGTCGTAGGCGAACTCGGTGTTCACGATGCGCCTCGCCTCGCGCTCGCGACCACAAAGCCGTAGACGGCTCGCCTCGCGAAATCGAGCTTATGGGGGCCGCAGTGGGACTTGAGCACGTCGCCACCGGCCCGCTCGATGGAGTCGAGGGCGGCCATCCCCCCTACAGCAAAGCCCACGACGGCCGCCCGGGGACCGAGCCGCAACGACGCTGCGAGCGGCGCGCCCGCGGCGAGCAGAGCGCGCGCTCGACCCACCTCCATCGCCACGACCCGGCGCAGGGCGGGAGACGCCTCGGTCGCTAGCAGCTCGGCCTCGGTGCACGAGAAACGCTCCATGTCATCAGCCGGCATGTAGATGCGACCCCGCCGGGCATCCTCTCCAATGTCTTGCAGGTGCTCGACGACCTGCAACCCGATACAGACCTCGTCCGAGAGCGCTATCCGCTCGGCCGTCGATACGCCGAAGACCGCCAGCACGAGCCGACCCACCGGGGCGGCTGAGAACATGCAGTACTCGACGAGGTCGCCGAAACTGCGATAGCGCGTTGTGCGCTGGTCCATCCGGTTGGCTTCGATGAGGTTGCGAAACGGGTCCAGATCCAGGTCGAGTTCCCGGATCACGGGCGTGAGCTGCTGGAGGGCAGGGTGGGTGGCGTTCCCCGAGGCCGCACGATCGAGCTCGGAGTCGAGCCAGTCCAGCAGTGCCAGACGGTCACCCTCTGCCTCGTCGCCGAGGTCGTCGGCCAGTCGTGCGAATCCGTATATGGCCATCAGCTTCACACGCACGTCGCGCGCCAGCAGATGCGAGGCAACAGGAAAGTTCTCGTTTCGTGCCTTCGCGGCGAGCAGAGCGGGCGCGTCGAAGTCTCCTCCAATGGAGCGCCCTGACTCAGTTGACACCATCGGCTACTCCTTCGCGTAGTGCCGATGACTACCAGTTCCACCTTTGTTATACGTGCAAGGACGCCTGCGTCAAGGGACGCAGGCGCGTCAGTTGGCCCTCAAGGCATGCCCACCAGAGGCCGGAGAGGAGAAATCCTGGTCGTGACCTGCGGGTTCCTAGCGTCCCGGACTCAGGTGCCGGGAGAAGAATCAAGAAGACGAAGTTTGCGAGGAAGTGGTCGACCCGAGCGTCGGCCTCAACAGCCCCACGAGGGCCGCGTCGACGACCCGCCGGGCCGCCGTCCTGGCGGACTTACCTCTCGTGCGTAGCCTGGGCACGACACGACTGGCGAGGCCGGCGGTGATGACACCGACGACGCCTATGAGATTCGGTTGGTGCCGGAGCTCTCCGGTCGCCACCTCGAGCAGCAGCGGGGCCATGGGAGCAAGCAAGAGCTTCAGCTTCTCGATCGCCTGGGGCTCGCTCATGGGCGCCGGGAGCTCGTCGAGCTGCTCTCCGACGGCCTCGACTGTGGAACGGGCGGCGGCGAGGAAGATCGCCTCTTTCGAGTCGAAGTAGCGATAGAAGGTCCCCTTGGCTACATCAGCCGCGTTGCAGATATCCGCGACATTGACTCCCGCGTAGCCGTGCCGGGCGAACGCCTCTCGGGCGGCCACGACAAGCCGGGCGGAGACGACCGCAGGACCGGACCGTTCCAGGTACGCGTCGATGACCTCGTCCCAGGTGTCTGGGCTGAACTCGCTCTCACGGTTGAAAGCGAGCAGCTCGGGCAACAAATCGCGGATCGTCTCGAGCGGCATGTTCCGTCGCTCACGGAGCAGGCGGATGACATTGAGCACCTCGACATGTCGCTCGTCATAGAGGAACCGATTCGAGGCGAGCTCGGTGGCTTCGGGCAGAAGTCCTAGGTGACGGTAGTGGTGGATGGTGGGCACAGGAGTGCCCGACTTCTCGGCAAGCACCGAGATCGTAAAACCGGCCGGCGCTGCAACAAGGGGAGTCTCCGCGCGAAGCGACGACGCCGGAGGCTCGTGGCTCCGTAGCGTTCCTGCCTGACTCCAGCCGCTGCCTTCCACCGGCCCTCTTCTATCACTCCATCGCCCGCTTGCTGCCAATCAAGATCCTATTTCCAGATTGTCACCCGAAAGAAACGCCGACGGCAATAGCAGGGTCGATCCGAGGTCCGGGCGGGGACCGGGCTCCTAATCGGAGACGGCTTCGGGACGACCGAAAAGATAGCCCTGACCGGCCTGAACGCCGACTCCCCTGAGAAGGTTGAGCTCCTCCTCGGTCTCGATGCCTTCGGCGAGGCTCATCGCGCCCAAACGATCCGCGAGCGCCTTCAGGGCGGCGGCCATCGCCTCTTTCATCGGGTCCGACTCGATCCCGCGCGTGACGTCGATGTCGATCTTGATTATGTCGGCATGAACATCGAACAGGCTGTTAAAACTGACCGACCCCGACCCGGTGTCGTCCAGGGCGATCCGCACACCTGTAGCACGAAGCGCGCCTACGGCTTCGCTCACTTCGTCGAAGTCTCCGGCGGCGGCATTCTCGGTGATCTCCAGAACCACACGCTTCGGATCAACCTCGCCGAGAACATCCCGGAGCTCTTCGGACCCGGCCGTCGTCGGGGAAACGTTGAGAGAGATGAACGCTTCGTGTGGCAGACGTTCCAGGTGTGCGAGGGCCGTACGGATCGCTGTCATTTCGATCTCGAGCAACAGCCCGACCTCGGCGGCCTCCGCGAACCATGTACGTGGCGAGACGGCCGAGTCCCCGGGGAAACGGGCGAGTGCCTCGTAGCCGATCACCTTGGTCGTAGCCAGATCGACGATGGGCTGGAACACGACTCGAATCGAGCCGTCCGATGGGAGGTCCTCGACGCGGCGACGGACTTCGGTCAACCGCTCGTCCTCTGGCGATAAGTCGACTTGCTCGGACACGACACTTTCGGGGGACTGCTCGGCAACAACGTCCTCGACAAGTCCGGGGCCGTCGACTGGCTGCTCGTCCGCTGGCGGAGAGTCGACCTGCTCAAACACGACACTTTCGGGGGACTGCTCGGCAGGATCTGACGCACGCGGCTTGGCCGCAGGCTTGACGGCCTCGCGCGAACGGCTCACCCTGCTCCCTTTCCTGGCCAGTGTCCCGCCTCCTTGCGCGTTCGCTCACCTATTTCATCGTCCATCGGACGAAGCGACTTAAGAATGCCACTTGTCGCAGTGCGAGCACGGGACTTCCTCTGACTCCGGCGGCAGGACGACGGCGCCCGACAGCTTGCGGCCTGACCTGACCGGCGACTAGGCGACTCGACCAAGAAACGAGCGGTACGCTCCAGGCGCCGTCGTAAGAAGTGCACGATGTTTCGAGGTGGCAGCCGATTGAACCTGCTCTTGGTGACACTGGATCAATTCCGGGGCGAGTGCCTGTCGGCTGGCGGTCATCGGGTGGTCCGCACCCCGAATCTCGACCGTCTCGCCGCGTCGGGTGTTCGCTTCGATCGCCACTACAGCCAGGCCGCGCCTTGCTCGCCGGGGCGCGCCTGTCTTTACACCGGCACCTATCAGATGAACAATCGGGTCGTCACGAACGGCACACCGCTCGATGACCGGCTGGACAACCTGGCGCGAGCCGGTCGTCGGGCCGGGTTCGATCCCACATTGTTCGGGTACACCGACCAGGGAGTCGACCCGCGTGTCGTCCGGAGCCCTGACGACCCGCGCCTTTCCAGCTATGAGGGGGTGCTGCCAGGCTTCACAGTGGGTCTCGATCTCACCGGCGAGCACGCGAGATGGACCGAGTGGCTCCGGGACCTCGGCTTCGACGTGGGCTCGGGAGGTCACGAGACACTGGCGACCGAGCCAAGACGGCCTGAGGACGTCGGCGTGTCCGCTTTCCTCACGACCTGTTACCTGGACTGGCTCGAGCGACAGGACCGCCCGTGGTTCGCCCACCTGAGCTACTTGAGACCGCATCCTCCTTACGCCGCCGCGGGCCGCTGGGCAGTCGCCTTCGACCCCGATGAGGTCGACATGCCCATCGCCCCATCGCCGCATCGCCATCGGCTTCATGAGGCGGCGCTCGGCTTGGCGGAAACGGCGGCTCCGACCGACGAGGGCGCGCTCCGCTCGATGCGCGCCCAGTACTACGGGATGATCGGAGACGTGGATGCCCAACTGGGCCGGGTCTGGGACGCCCTCGAGCGGCTCGGCCAGTGGGAGGACACTTTCGTGCTTGTCACCTCGGATCATGGCGATCAGCTCGGAGACCACGGACTCACGAACAAGCTCGGCTTCTTCGAGGAGAGCTACAGAGTGCCGGGCATCGTGCGCGCCCCCGGGCCTGGCGCGGCTCGCGGGAGGGTTGTCGACGCCTTCACCGAGAACATCGACTTCTTCCCGACTGTTTGCGAGGCTCTCGGTCTCGAGGTCCCCTCTCAGTGCGACGGGCTGGCACTGACTGCTTTCCTCGAAGGACGCGATCCCCCATGGTGGCGCTCCGCGGCGGCCTGGGAGTTCGACTGGCGGTATCTGGGCCTTCCCGGAGGCGCCTTCGACTGGCCTTGGGACCGGCATCTCGAGCGGGACAACCTCGCCGTACGGCGTTTCGACGACGGTGCCTACGTCCAATTCGGCGACGGCTCCTGGCGCTGCTACGACCTCGGCGCGGACCCGACCTGGCGCACAGAAGTCGAGGACACGTCCCGGATCCTCCGCTACGCACAATCGATGCTCGCCTGGCGGGCAGAGCACGCGGATCGGCAAGTCACGAGCTTCCTTCTGGAAAGCGGCGGGGTCGGCCGCTGGCCGACCGGGTCGATCGTGGCGCCGGCAGAGTGACCACGCGAGGGCTGTGATTGCCGATCGACGACGACCGTGATGTTCGGACCGCCGATCAAGGCGATGGTGGCGACGAGACTGACGCAATCAGAGGCTTTTGCTCGTTGTAGGTGTCAAGTTCGCGAACTTGGCGTCGACAATTCTCTTGATGAACGTCCATGCGATCTTTCGCTCGTCGGTGTCCTCGCCACCCCGTCGACCGGCTGCACTCTCCGACCGGAGGCTCGTGGGGAAACCGCGAGCGATCCGATGACCGTCTTCAACCGAGTCGTCCCGACCGAGGAACACCCACCAGCACCCGCCGCCAAGGCGGAGGAGCGCGGCACCGAGGATCAGTTCAGGTCTCTCGTCGCGAACATCCCTGGCGCCGTCTACCGCCGCGAGTGCGTCGAACCTTGGAGGATGCGATTCATCAGTGATCATGTCGAAATGCTCACCGGCTACCCGGCGAGCGAGTTCGTGCAGGAGAACCTACGACCCTTCGAGTCGGTCATTTGTCCTGCCGATCTCGATCACGTGCGCGGCGTAGTCCGCGAGGCACTTAGCCGAGGGGACGCCTTCTCGCTCGAGTACCGCGTGATCCACGCGAACGGCTCTTCCCGGTGGGTCGCCGAACACGGTCGAGGTACGGCCGATTCCGGCGGGAGGCCGCTGTGGATAGACGGCGTGATCCTCGATCTTTCCGCCCAGAGGGAGACCGAACGGCTGAGTGAGCGTGGCGAGGTGCATCGTCGTCATCAGACGGGACATGACTTTCTGACATGTCTCCCGGATCGGACTCTCATCCGAGACCGTCTCCAGCAGATGCTGCTGCGATCTCAACGGGATCACTTCCTCATCGCCGCCTTCCTCGTCGATCTGGACAACTTCCGGACCGTCAATGAGAGGCTGGGACAACAGGCCGGGGACGAGCTGTTGAAGGCGGTGGCCGCGCGCCTCACGAGTGTGCTCCGGGCGAGCGACACCGTCGGGCGACCCGGGGGCGACGAGTTCGCGATCCTGGCCGAAGGACTGTCGCTTGCTGCCGGTCCGGAACTGCTCGCCGAGAGACTGCTCGACTCCATGAAGGAGCCTTTCCGAGTCGAAGGTTTCGTCGACATTCCGCTTTCGATCACGGCAAGCATCGGGATCGCGACCAACGACGGTGATGAGCCGGACGATCTCCTACGCGACGCAGCCATCGCGCTGTGCCAGGCGAAGGCCCAGGGGCGGAACTGTCACGTCTGGTTCAAGCCCGAGATGAAGACCGCCGCGATGGAGCGGCTCGAGATCGAGGCCGATCTCCGGGAGGCCCTGCAGGAGAACCAGTTCTTCATCCTCTACCAACCGATATTCGAACTTGACCACGTCGGGGTGTGCGGCGCCGAAGCACAGCTGCGCTGGCGGCATCCCGTCCGGGGCATCGTCGACCCGGAGTCATTCATGCCTGTGCTGGAGGAGACGGGGATGGTCGCACCGGTCGGGTCGTGGCTGCTGAGGCAGGCCTGCCGACGGGCCGCCACATGGCATCGGCTCGGCCACCACCTGACGATGTCGATCAACGTCTCGACGCTTCAGCTCGAGACCGACGACATCGTCGAGCAGGTGCGGGGTGCTCTCTCGGCCACGGCGCTTGAACCCAGATCACTGATCATCAATGTCGCCGAGCAGAGCTTGACAAAGGACATGGAGACGATGCTCGGCAGGCTTCGCGCGCTCAAGGAGCTTGGCGTGCTCGTCTCGGTCGACGACACGGGCGCCGGCTATTCCGCCCTGTCCCGTCTTCGCCACGTCCCGATCGACGCCATCAAGATCGACCGGTCGTTCGTCGCCGCGATGGGCGACTCGCCCGAAGCCGTCAGCTCCGTCCACAACCTTGTCCAGTTGGGCCGGACGCTCGGCATCGAGACGCTCGCCGAGGGCATCGAGCAGAGCTGGCAGCTCGCAAGCCTCCAGGATGAGCACTGCAGGTTCGGCCAGGGGTCATTGTTCTCCCAACCGATCGCTCCCGAAGCCCTGGAGGCCATCCTCGGCCTCGAACCCGTTGTCCCGATAAGAGGCCACCTTCCGCGTCAGAGCCGCCCGGCGTCCACTATCCGGCGAAGGAACTGCTGAGTACGACTGTTGACGGGGGCGGTGAACACCTGTCTTGGCGGGCCCTGTTCGAGTATCACGCCTTCGTCCAAGAAGCAGACCCGGTCGGCGATGTCCCTGGCGAAGCCCATCTCATGAGTGGCTATCAACATGGTCATGCCGGCATCGGCCAGCTCCCGGATAACGCCGAGCACCTCTGACACGAGCTCGGGATCAAGTGCGCTCGTCACCTCGTCCAACAACATGATCCCCGGCCGCATCGCGAGAGCCCGGACGATCGCGACCCGCTGTTGCTGACCGCCGGAGAGCCGGTCGGGATAGTCGTCCCGTTTGTCGGAGAGGCCGAAGCGGACAAGCAGCGCCCGTCCCGCCTCCTCGGCTTGGTCGCGTGGGACCCCGAGAACTCGAATCGGCCCGAGGGTGATGTTGCGGAGCACCGTCATGTGCGGGAACAGGTTGAAGGACTGGAAGACAATGCCGATGTGGCGTCGCACCGCGTTCTCGTCGACTCCAGGCGCCGTGACATCTTGGCCCCAGAGCAAGATACGTCCGCGATTGACCGGCTCCAGAAGGTTCACGCACCGAAGCAGCGTGGACTTGCCCGATCCCGATGCTCCGATGAGACAGATGACCTCATGGGGCGCCACGGACAGGTCTATCCCGCGCAGGATCTCGAGGACGCCGAACGACTTGTGGACGCCTTCCAGCCGGACCGCCTCCTGGCCGACGAGAGCCGGGTTCCCGCTCAGCGACGCGTCGCCGCGCGCGGCCCCGCCGAACCCTCCGGTGGCGTCCGCCTCGCTCATCTGACCGTTGCGCCCCCGGCCATCCGGCGACTTACGTCGCGGGCTATGAGGCGGTCGGTGAAGCGAGCTAGCGGGATGGTCAAGCACAGGAACAAGAGCGCGGCAACCGTGTAGGACGAGTACACGAACAACGTCGAGCTGTCGATCTGCGCTGCCCGGTTCGCCTCGATCACCGCACCGAGCGTCGACACGAGCGCGGTGTCCTTCTGCAGGCTTATGAAGTCGTTCAACAGCGGCGGGATCACGGTGCGAACAGCCTGCGGGAGCACCACGAAACGCAGGGACTTCCACTGCGACAACCCGAGCGATCGAGCTGCTGCCACCTGGCTCTGGTGCACCGAGTTGATGCCGGCCCGGTAAACCTCGGCCACATAGGCCGAGTACGACAGCACGAGTGCGACGATGCCGTACACGAAGTCCGACTGCGTGGAGACTCCGCGTATGTAAAGGGCCGGGGCGCCGAACCCGATGCCGTAGATCACGATAATGAGCGGCACTCCCCTGAAGACATCGGTATACACCACAGCCAGCATGCGGAACGGGAACAGGACCGGATTGCGCAGTTGGCGCAGCACCGCGATCACGAGAGCGAAGAACAGGATCAGCACCTCGGCGATGAGGAACATCTCGATGTTCAAGATGAGCCCCTTGCCCACCGAGTAGAGCCCCTTGCTCGGATCGCCGAGGAAGGCCTGTTTCATCTGCTGCGGATTGAAAAAGGTGTGCCGCACCGCGGCGGCGCCCGGTGCGAACACGAACAGAGCTATCACACCTCCGATGAACACCACGGTGCTCACCGTTGAGACCGCGGCAGCGCGTTGGCCGCCGAGCAGGTGTGACCCCCTGCCATTGCCCTCGAAGCTGCCCGGTGCGGGGGCACCGGCGGCGACCAGGGTCTGCTGGTCTAAGTAGGTGCCCCCGCGACTCCCCCTGACGGGCAACCGGTCCGCTTCCTTCCCGCCCTGGCTACGGCTTGATCGTCGGGACGGAGGTGTAGATGCCGAGGTACTCCTTTTGGAACTTGGCGAGTGACCCGTTTGCCTTCAGGGTGGCTATCGCCTTGTTCACACACGCGACGAGTGGATCGTTCTTGGCGAACAGCAGTCCGTAGTGCTCCCCCGTGCTCGGGAACTGGCCTACCAATACCGACTTCGGTATCTCCGAGGAACTGATGTACTGCGCCGTCGGCGTGTCGGCCACCAGTGCCTGGATCCTGCCGTCCTGAAGGGCCGACTTGGCGTCGTTGAGAGTGTTGAACACCGAAGGCTGCTGGGTCGGCCGCAGCTCGGTGTTGATGAACGCCAGGCTCGTGGAGCCGATCTGGTCGCCGAAGACGTAGGTGCGGAGATCGGCCGGAGTGTGGTGCTTGACGATACGACTGTTCCTCATTGCGATCAGTGCCTGCTGCACGTCGTAGTAGCTGGCGCTGAAAGACACGACCGTCGCGCGCTCTTCGGTGTAGGAGATCTCGTTGATGTCGAAGTCGAACTTCTTCGGGCCAGGTGCGAAGGAGGCGTCAAAAGGCTCGACTGTCCATTTCACCTGCGACTTCGAGAAACCGAGCTGCTTGGCGATCGCGTACGCGACCGCACTCTCGTAGCCCTTGCCGTTTGAAGGCGTGTTGTTGGAGAACCACGGCTCGTACGCCGGGCTGTCGGTCGCGACCGTCAGCGAACCGATCTTGTATACGTCGCGCGCGATCGACGCGTGCGAACACGAAGAGGCCTTGGCCGTCAAGACAGCCGACGCCGCCTTCGACGAAGACGCTGGCGAGGCCGACGACGCGACCGCAGTCAGACCGAGACCGATCAGGGCAAATATCACGAGAACAAAGGTCTTACGCATTTCAGCTCACCTAACTCTTCGCGAAACGGTTTCCTGGTCGCCGCGTCCGGGCGCGCCGCGGTCGCAAGGAAGCGTATCGCCGGTCCAGGCTCGTCGGCATCGATTGGCTCCAGCGCCAGAATTTGGCTCTCGACCTGTTGACGGCCCGCCTCGGCGCGCATACGGTATCGACACTTCGTGCCTGGCGCGACCGGGGGGTTGAGCGCCGGGTACCGCGGTGGAGGGGGTGCCGGCGAGCGACCTCGTTGGCGCCGGCGCCCTCACCACCCACCTTTGGCCCGACCGACGGATCGTCACCTCCGGTGGCCCTGGCGTCGTGGTTGACTCGAGACTCGATGGCCAGAATTGTCGTCACCTCGCGGCTGTCCGACGACAAGCTCGAACCGATCGCTGGCCACGAGCCCCTGATGCACAATCGCGGCGGCCAGCTGACAGCCGAAGAGATCGCCAGCCTCCTGCGACCTCGGTACGATCGTCTGCCATCTCGAGGATCGGATAGACGAGGCTCTGTTCGCCTTGGCACCGCGTACTGTGGTCGTCACAACGATCTCTGTCGGCTACGACAACGCCGGCATAGCCGTTGCGTCAAAGGCCCGTATCGCTCCCGGGGGCCCGCGCCGGACGAAAATGGGTTCTGTGGCGCGCTCGAGTCGGAGCGGCTGTGCGCTGTCGGCCCCGATGTCTACGAGGACGAGCCGAACCTCAACCCCCGCTTGTCGCCGCGCCTCGGACCGTCCTGCTCCCACGAGTCGATAGCGCGACTCTCGAGACCGCGCGGCGATGGCACGGCTCGCGACGACCACAGGCGCCGGGCTCCTCGCCGGCGGCCATCCTCCTAACTCCGTCAATTATGAGGTCTACGCCAAGTGGCCATGCCCAGCACCGGGCTTGTGCGCGGTCGATATCCTGCTGAAGCTGCCGTCTAGATCCGCACCTCGGCTGCCGGCAGCACCTCGATCGTCCGCCCGGGAAGTCGCAGCGTCTCCACATGGCTCTTGACCAGCGCGACAACTACCTCGGCGTCGAGCTCGGCGCCGGGCAGCGTGGCCGAGGACGTCGTGTGCGCGTCGCTGACCAAAGTGATGTCATATCCGTGAAAAAGGGCGGACAACGCCGTCGTATGTACACAGAAGTCCGACTGCGCACCGGTCAGCACGAGCCGTTGGGCTCCCGAGGCGGCGAGCACTGCTGTGAGATCGGTATCTGCGAAGCTGTCTCGGTAGGTCTTTTCCACGACTATGTCCGAGTCGAGCCGATCGAGAGCGCCCACGAGCTGCCATCCGGGGCATCCCGCGGTTAGCTCCGAGCCGTCGGCTTCCGAGTGCTGGATGAACACAACCGCTGCACCGGACTCGTGGGCGCGCTGGAGCAGGTAATTGATCCGATCGATAACGCCCGCGACGTCCGCGCAGCCGACGACCACCGCCTTCTGCATGTCGATCACGAGCAGCGCCGTCCGAGCCTCGGTGCTTGGCACGGCAACATCCTCGCGTACGCCGTTGCTGACCTGTGAGACGACGGCTAGACAGTCCGTTCACTCACTAGGTTGGATGCGTGTGCCAGATGGTCGGTAATGGACAGCGCCAGAAAGTGTGCAACACGGGCCCGCACGTAGCGGAGGTCTGATGATGAGAGTCGCCGTCGCTCAGTTCGCATCCAAACCCGACGCCGCCGTCAATCGCGCGCGGGCACTCGAGCTCCTCAGGAACGCCGCTGAGGGCGGTGCCGAGCTCGTCGTGCTGCCCGAGGCTGCGATGTACCCGCTCGATAGGCCGGCGTCAGAGATCGCCCGTGCGGCCGAGGCCCTAGATGGGCCATTCGCCACTTCCCTGGCCGAGGCGGCCGGTGCACTCGGCGTGACCGTGATCGCCGGGATGTTCGAGAAGGTGCCAGGCCAACGAAAAGTGCACAACACGGTCGTCGCAGTCAGTGCGCAAGGGCTCGTTGGCCGGTACCGCAAGCTCCACCTCTTCGACGCACTGGGTCACAAGGAGTCGGACTCCCTCTTGCCAGGCCCGATCGACGGTGGCGAGCTGTTGGTCCTGTCCATCGCCGAGTTCTTGGTCGGTGTCCTTACTTGCTACGACTTGCGTTTTCCCGAACCGTTCCGAGCGCTGGTCGATCAGGGTGTCACCGTCTTCGCCGTGCCTGCCGCATGGGTGGCGGGGCCGCTGAAGCCGGAGCACTGGACGACGATGTGCCGCGCACGCGCGATTGAGAACACCTCTTACCTGCTGGCCGCGGCGCAGCCGCCGCCCGTCTACTGCGGACACAGCCTCGTGCTCGACCCCATGGGGGTCGAGATCGCCGGACTCGGCGACACAGACGGTGTCGTGACCGCCGAGATCTCGCCTGAACGGGTCAGCTCAGTGCGCGAGACCCTGCCGGTGCTGTTTCAGAGGCGCTACGAGGTGAGGACGAAATCCTGATACTCGAGGTGAGCCGTCAATGCTTGGTGATGGCGAGCGGCCCGAGACGGCGGAGCAGCTCATCAACCGTGCCCGCCCTGGGCAACGACGTCGTCGCACCCGCCACTCCCACCGCCAAGGCCCCCGCCGCGGTCGCCCGGACGAGGCACGCACCCACCTCGGAACCGCGGGCCATCGTGCTCGCGAACGTCCCACAGTAGGCGTCGCCCGCGGCGACCGTGTCGACGACCGGGACCGGTATCCCAGGCACCTCGAGCACGCTCTCGTCGTCGACGTAGACCGAGCCCTTGGCTCCGAGGGTCACCACGACCGCTCCACACCCACGGGACAGCAGTACCCGGGCGGCCCCGATCGCCCCATGGACGTCGTCGACTCTCGTATGGGTAAGCGCCGCGGCCTCGACTTCATTCGGGAAGCAGATATCGACCTTCGACAAGATCTCCTCATCCAATTCCAGCGCGGGCGCCGGGTTGAGCATCGTCGTCTTGCCGGCTTTCCTGGCCACTTCTAGCGCCTCGCGAACGACTTCGAGCCTCACCTCGAGCTGAACGAGAAGAACAGCGGCGTCTTCGATCACCCCCGCGGCCGCCCGCACGTGTTCCACCGAGAGGCCATGGTTGGCCTGGGGCACGACAATGATGAAGTTCTGTCCGGTGGCGTCGACGGTGATGTGCGCGATCCCGGTGGCATTGCCTGGGTCTGTCGTCAGATGCGAGACATCGACACCCTCGGCGACGAGCTGGGCCCGGATGGCGTCTCCGAACGCGTCGCGGCCTACGCGGCCAACCATTGCAGTGGCCACGCCCTGCCGGGCACACGTCACGGCCTGGTTATTGCCCTTGCCCCCCGGCACCATCGTGAACAAGCTCCCGATGACGGTCTCACCCGGCGACGGCAGCGTTTCGGTGCTCGCCGTGAGATCCATGGACAGACTCCCAACAACCACGACATCAACCATGCTCCTGCACCGCCTGCCGGTCACTCGGAGCGGGGTGATCCCTGGCTCCTTCGTACATTTCAGTTTCTAGCCTCGCCTCCATCCGCGCACCCTTCTCTTGAGTCTCGAGTCGGACCCGGAGGAAGTCCCCAGAAAGCGTCCCGGCAGAGCAGGTCCCGGTCGAGTCAGTGTCACGGTCCAAGACAGGTCACAGCAACAGCGTCTTCGCGTGACGTCGCGGTCAAGCGCGTCACGGCCTCGCGGATGACCGCAGGGGCGTGGACTTGAGTTGCTGAGGCGAAGGCTCGGGCCCGACGAGCCGCCGCCGGCTCTGTGCCGGCGTCGGTGTTGTGTGGGTCACCTCGTCACTGCCTACTTGCTCTCGAGAACGCGTCAGCGTTTGGAGGCAGCAGGTCGATGTGTGTCGTCGACTCGCGCACAACGAGCTCAGGCGTCATCGAAATACGCTGGTAGGGACCATCCGGACGGTCGAATCGTTCGGTCAGCAGTCTGAGTGCCTCGAACGCTATTGCGTCATGGGGCTGCCTCACAGTAGTTAACGACGGCGCCGACAACTCAGCTGAGGTTATGTCGTCGTAGCCGGTCACCAAGACGTCGTCAGGAACGCGGACCCCCGCTAGGAGGAACTGTCGGAGCAGGCCGATGGCGATCAGGTCGTTGCCACACACGACGGCGTCGGGCAAGTGCCGCCCCGCTAGCAACACACGTGCAGCTTCAATTCCCCAGGCGGCGGTGAAGTCCCCGAGGAGCGGCTCCGATGTCTTTAAGCCGAAGCCCGAGGACTCGGAAGCAAAGGCCTCAAGGCGTAACAGTGCAGAAGAGTTCGTCGGCACCGATCCGACGAACACCGCGGTGCGCGCCCCGGCCAAGGCCACGTGCTCGACGACAAGCCGCATCCCCACCTCGTCGTCGACGCCGATCCAGTCGGTCGCATCTCCTGTAATGCGACGGTCGATCTGCACAAGGGGCACTTGACGCGCTGTCGTGTGAACGGCATCAGCGCTGCGCAGCGCGTCACAGGGGCTGATCATGATTCCATCGACTTGTCGGTCCACGAGCGCCTGCAACCTAAGTTGCTCGACCTCCGGGTCGCCCCGAGAGTCGCAAAGCAAGAGCTGTCGGGTCGTCGATTGGAGCTGCCACTCGATCGATTCCACGAGGGTCGGGAAGAACGGGTTGCTGATCTGCGGGATCACGAGACCGATCGTGTTCGTGACCTGCCGGCGCAGCGAGGACGCTACCAGGTTCGGTCGGTAGCTGAGCTCTGCTGCCGCTCCGATCACCCGCCGAAGGTTCTCATCCGACACGCGTCGCCTGCCGCTCAGGGCCCGCGACGCGGTGGCGACTGAGACCCGCGCCCGGGCAGCGACATCACGGATAGTGGCTGGCATTGTCTTGTTTTGTGGCAATCGGTTTCCAGGTGTGACCTTAGCGGATGGAGTCGCTGTGCTGGTGAAGTGTCAGCCTTTCATGCACATCTCCGTCTCGACACCACGCACTTGACAGGGTAGCCAAGTGCCCTATCATCTGGTTTATGGTAACCGTTTGCCACGATCCGGATCACGCAAACACAGCAAACCAGAGCTGACGGCGACCATGGCTCGGATTCTTGTCGCCGGAGAGTCGTGGCAGGTGTTCTCGACTCACACCAAAGGGTTCGACTCCTTCTTCACCGCGGACTACGGCGAGGGGGTCGCAGACTTCCGCGCGGCGCTCGAGTCGGCGGGACACGTCGTCGAATTCCAACCGAACCACGTAGCTGCAGCGAAGTTCCCGGACACCGACACTGCGCTCAATGAGTTCGACGCTGTCGTCCTGAGCGACATCGGCTCGAATACGCTCCTCATACCGTCGGCCACCTTTATGCGGGCTGAGCCGCGCCCGAACCGCCTGGTGGCGCTGCGCAACTGGGTGGCCAACGGCGGAGGCCTCGCAATGATCGGCGGCTACCTGAGCTTCCAGGGAATCGAGGGGAAGGCAAACTACCGCGCGACCCCGCTGGCAGAAGTGCTGCCCGTCGAGCTCGAACTAGGCGACGACCGCCAGGAAGCTCCTCAGGGTGCCGTCGCGCACTTAACCGAAACCGGTCACCCTGTCACGGCCGGGATCTCGGGCGAGTGGCCTACGTTGCTCGGCTTTCAGCGACTCGTCGCCAAGCAGGACTCCCAGGTCCTGGCGACGATCGACGGCTGGCCGCTCCTCGTCGTCGGCCGCTTCGGCAAAGGACGCGTTCTCGCGTTCGCATCCGACATGGGGCCTCATTGGGCTCCTCCCGGCTTCACCGAGTGGCCGGGCTACACCAGGTTGTGGGGGCAAGCGGCCACCTGGCTCGCCGGGGACTTCAAGATGGGGCAAGAGTGATGGCAAGCCCCTGCGCTGACGCGTCCTCCCGCTGTCAGCTCGCGTGCGGAAACCGGCCGTTCCTCGATGAATTGCGCATGGCTGAGACCTGGGTCCGGCGTCGTAATACCATTGACACACTACCGCAGCCACATGTACACTTGCATACAGAATACCGAGAGCTGCTGCGTGGTTTTGTGCCAGCCCTGCACGTCCTGTATACCTTCGATAATAGTGTCATGCCATATCACAGTTGGAGAAGAGTGCTTTAGGTAATAACGTCCGTGCTACTTAATGACCTGAAAGGGATGGACTCGCCGTGAACATTCGTGACCACAACGAAGACAACACCGAGCCTGGGAGGCCAATCAGCCGCCGAGCACTCTTGGGCGGAATAGCAGCGGGGGGAGCAGCCGTGGCACTCGGCGCTGCCACTGGACCGGCGTCCGCGACGACTCGCCTCCAACGTGCTGTCCGCACGAGCACGGCGAGCCTCACGAAACTTTCTTACCAGCTCGGATGGATTCCGAACGCGGAGTTCGCCGGCACCTGGATCGCTCTCGACAAGGGCTATTACACAAAGGCCGGTCTGGATGTCACTGTCGTTCCCGGTGGCCCGACTACCGCTCCAATAGCTGTCATCGAGTCCGGAACCGCACTTGTGACTATCGCCGACCCGATAGTGACCGCGACGGCCGTCAAGCAGGGAGCCGATCTGAGGATAATCGGCACCCAATACCAGCGCAGCCCTTACTGCCTGACCTCCCTCGCCAAGAAACCGATCCGTACCCCGCAAGACATGATCGGTCACAAGATCGGCTTAGCTGCGTCGGACGAGCCGGTTTGGGCGGCGTTCCTCAAGCTCAACAAGATCTCGGCCTCACAGGTCCCAACCGTGCCGATCCAGTTCGATCCTTCCGTGCTGGTTGCCGGCGAGTGCGAGGCCATCGTGGCTTTCTCCTATGAGCAGTCGAGCGAGCTTGCCCAGCAGGGAGTAAAGACGTACTCGTTCCTCTGGGATGACTACGGTTTCAAGATCATGTGGAACACCTACATCGCAACCGCTGAGTCGGTCGCGAACGCCGCCAAGCGTCAGGCGCTCGTCGACTTCCTCTATGGGGAGGCGTTGGGCTGGACTGCGCAGGTCAAGAACCCGAAGGAGGGCGCGACGCTTGCAGTCGAGAAGTACGGCGCCAGCCTCAAGTTGAACCTGCAGGAGCAGACCCGCGAGGCAGTAGGAGCCAAGGCGCTGATCGTCACGGCGGCAACCCAGGACCACGGCCTATTCGCCATGCCCGCTTCAGGTATCTCGAACGCGGTCTCGTTGCTGCACGTACTCGACCTTGCCATGCCAAAGGCGACGTTCGACACGAGCCTTCTCGCCGACATGCACAAGCAGCATCCCTCGCTTGCCAAACTCGTGATTTGATCGTCTCAAGCAGCAAGCTGTCAAACTCAGCCGACCAGCCGGCGCGTGGACACGCCCCTGCGATGCGGACAAGGTCCGATCTGCCCCGTCGGCAGATGAGGGCGCCGTCTGGTCGGCTCGCGATAGGAGTTCCGAGATGATTGGCGGGAGCAGACAGGAGGGCTCGTCAGCTGCCGGCCCCCCAGGCGACTTCGCGGTTGTCGCGCAGGGCGAGCGGGATATTGGTGCCGGCAGGCGCTTAGATCCGGGGCCAGGTGTGCCTTCACGGGATCGGGACCGGACGGATAATGAACCGGTCACGAGCGGAGGCGACGATGGCATCAGTCTCCGACGGCTCGGTAAGACGTTCAAGATGCGCCGTTCTTCAGTCGTTGCCCTCGAGGGCGTCGACCTGGCGGCCCCGATCGGGTCGTTCGTGGCACTGCTGGGGCCGTCAGGCTGTGGCAAGTCGACCATTTTGAGAATCCTGGCCGATCTCGAAGAACCCACGAGCGGTTCAGTGCTCCTCCACGGTGAGCCCCCGGCGACCGCCCGGCGGAACCATCTCCTGGGCATAGCCTTCCAGGACGCCGCCCTGTTGCCGTGGAGATCTGTGATGACCAACATCCAGCTTCCACTCGAGCTCAGCGGCGTGAAGGTCTCCGAGGGCGCCATCCGGGACCTCATCTCACTGGTCGGCTTGGAGCAATTCACACACGCCCGGCCAGCTCAACTGTCCGGCGGTATGCGCCAACGGGTCTCCATAGCCCGAGCGCTGGTCATCGAGCCCAAGATCCTTCTGCTCGACGAGCCTTTCGGCTCCCTCGACGAGATGACCCGCCAACGGCTCAACCTTGAACTGCAGCGAATATGGACCGAACGGCCGGCTACCACCTTGCTGGTGACGCACTCGATCGCCGAGGCAGTCTTCCTCGCAGACATCGTCGCGGTGATGAGCCCGCGCCCGGGCCGGATCGTCAAGAGCATTCCCATTAACCTCGCCCGGCCGCGCACTCCCGAGATGATGCGCAGCCTTGAGTTCCACTCCCTGTGCGACGAACTGAGCGAGTTGCTCTTCGAGGGCGGAGCGCGCTGATGGCGCAAGCGACTGGACCACGACGGCTAACTAGACCGAAGTGGACAAGTGGTCTGGTCGGTTTCGTCGTAGTGATCGGCGTATGGGAGCTGTTCACCGCGACGCTCGCCAGCGGGAACAGGATCTGGCCCACTCCGTGGGCCATTGTGACCCTCATGGTCAGCGACGGTTGGCACTTTTACTGGCCGAACATGCAGACGACACTCTGGGAAGCGATGAGAGGTTTCTTCTGGGGAAACGTACTCGCCATAGGGCTCGCCATGCTGGTGCTGCTCGTACCCATTATCGAACGGCCTCTGATACAGCTGAGCGTCGTGTCGTACTGCCTGCCGATCGTTGCGGTAGCTCCGATCTTCACAGCCTTGTGGTCCGGGGAGACTCCGAAGGTCCTGCTTGCAGCAATGGCGGTCTTCTTCACAACACTGATCGGGATGCTGATCGGGCTCCGCAGCGCGGACCCCACCAGCCTGGATCTCGTCTACGCGTACGGCGGCGGTGCGTTCCGAAAGTTGATCAAAGTCCGGCTGTGGGCCTGCTTGCCCAGCCTGTTCGCGAGCCTTCGCATCGCAGCGCCCGCCGCCGTGCTGGGTGCCATCATCGGCGAGTACCTCGGCGGCTACCGCGGCCTCGGCGTAGCCATGATCGTCTCGGAACAGTCCCTTGACGTTGCCAGAACCTGGGGTATCGCGCTTGTCTCCACTGCGGTCGGTAGCCTCGGCTACTTCTTGATGTCAACGCTCGGGCGCCTCCTCACTCCATGGGCAAGACAGACCTCATGACAGCAGTCGCCCAGTCCAACGGCTCCTACGGGCCATCACCGGGCTTGTCCCCGGTAGTTCCGCCGATACTCCAACGCGCTGCTCGGCGCACTGGCTGGGCACTTCTCACCGGCGCCATAACGCTTGCGGTCGTGATCGGAGCCTGGATCCTTTTCCTCAAGGCCTTCCATGTGTCGCCCTTCGTGGGAAAGGGCCCCGTGGATGTTTGGCGCTACCTGACCAGCGGGCCGGATGCCTCGTCCAACCGTAGCGAGCTGCTCCAGGAGTCAGGCTTCACCCTCCGCGACGCGTTCTTGGGCCTCGCGGGAGGCACGGTCGCGGCTATCGGGTGCGCAATTGCTTTCAACTTGTCGCGTGCAGCTTCTTCGACCTTCATGCCCCTGGCCATGGTGTTGCGCTCGGTCCCCCTTGTCGCTATGACGCCGCTCATCGTCGCCATCTTCGGTCGCAACCTTGAGGCCATCACGGTGATCACCGGCATCGTGACGTTCTTCCCGACACTTGTTTACGTGACTCTTGCGCTGCGCAGCACGCCGCGCGAGTCGGTCGACCTGAGTCGCGCGTATGGCGCCAGCAGGGCCAAGACGCTCTGGAAGATACAGATCCCGAGCGCCCTCCCGTCGCTGTTCGCGTCGCTGCGGATCGCCGCTCCGCTGTCTCTCGTCGGCGCTCTGCTCGCCGAATGGCTCGCCACCGGACAGGGCTTGGGTTGGAACATGATCGAGTCCGCCGACCTGAGCGACTACAGCGGGCTGTGGACCCGGGTCGTATTGATCACGGCCTATTCCGCGATCTTGTACAAGGTCATAGGCGCGGTGGAGGGTCACGTGTTGAAGAGATTCGGGACGACAAGTGAGTGAATGGCTTGTCGGACACTCTCGCTCGTCCTGCTGCGACAGCAGTCGGTCGTCGGTCCATATAGCCGATGACATCGACTGGTCTCGACGGAGAATGGGCGGCGTCGGTTCATCTGACTTCGGTAGGAGGAACAAATGCAGCGTGACGAAATAGATCCCGAGGTTCGCAGACGTGCGGTGGCCGCCGCCCGCGGCCGCGAAAAGTTCGATCTGCTGCTCTGCAACGGCACCGTGGTGGACGTCGGCACCGGCGAGTTGCGGTCCGGTGACGTCGGAATTGTCGGGCCGATGATCGCGAGCGTGCATCCGGAGGGGACCCGGAGCGACGCGTCCGAGATCGTGGACTGTGCCGGCCGCTACGTGGCACCGGGCCTGATCGACATGCACGTCCACTTCGAGAGCTCCATGCTGACACCTGGGCCCTACACGGAGGCTGTGTGCCCCCGGGGTACCACGACGATCTTCTGCGATCCTCACGAGCTGGCCAACGTCGCCGGCGTCGAGGGGGTCCGGTACGCGGTGGACGCAAGCCGCGGCCTACCGGTGCGCTTCATAGTTCAGGCCCCCTCCTGCGTCCCGCCGCAACCGGGGCTCGAGCTGTCGGGACACGACCTCATGGGTCCGGAAATCGCCGAGATGCTGAGCTGGCCCGAAGTCGGGGGGTTGGCCGAGGTGATGGACATGATCGGCGTGCTTGGCGATGATCGGCGGATGCGCGACGTCGTCGCCGCCGGCCTGGCCAGCGGCAAGCTCGTGTCGGGGCACGCCGCCGGCCTGACCGGCTCCGAACTGCAGGCCTATCTCGCATCGGGCATTGACTCCGACCACGAGATCTTCATGCCGGGCGACGTGCTTGCCCGCCTTCGCGCCGGGCTCACCGTCGAGCTGAGGGGCATGATCGACCCGCTGCTGCCCCAGGTCGTCGCGGATCTGGCGGCGCTACCTGAGTTGCCGACCCACATAGTCGCCTGTACCGACGACCTCTTCGCCCTGACTCTGCTCACCGAGGGCGGAGTCGACCACCTCCTCCGGCGGCTCATCGGTTACGGCATGCCGGCGGTGCGCGCGCTGCGCCTCGCCACCTACAACGCTGCCTATCGTCTGGGCCGCGTGGACCTTGGACTGGTCGCCGCCGGCAGGCGCGCCGATCTCATCGTCCTGTCCGATCTCGAGGCAGTCAGAGTGGACGAGGTCTACTCGTCCGGAGTGCACGTCGCACACGAAGGCAGGATGCTCGTGTCCTGTGAAGAAGGGCCTTCGGTGCCGCCGCTGCACACTGTTCGCGTTGCCTCCCTGGCCCCGGAGGACTTCGTCGTTCGCGTCGCTCCGGATGGCTCTCTCCCGCCGGTGGGTACCGCACGAATGCGCGTGATAGACGGGGTGATCAACACCAAATGGGCCGAAATCGAGGTCGAGGTGACCCTCGGCGAGGTCATCGTCCCACCCGGTCACATCATCCAGGCGGTCGTGCACCGCCACGGGCGAATACCGGCTCGCCCGCAGCTCGCCCTGGCAAGCGGGTGGGGAGACGAATGGTCCGGTGCCGTCGCGACCACGGTCTCGCATGACACCCACAACCTGGTTGTGTTCGGCAGAGACCCGCTTTCCATGGCGACGGCTGCCAATGCGGTGCTCGCCGCCGACGGAGGCGTGGCAGTCGCTGAGGGCGGGAATGTGCTGGCGATGATCGCGCTGCCGATCGCGGGGATCCTCTCTCCGCTGCACGCAGGCGAGGTGGCGGCGGCTCAGCGTGCGACACAAGATGCTGCCCGCGAAGTAGGCCTCCCGGCAGGAATCCTGACCCAGCCCCTCTTCCAGTGCCTCGCGAGCACGCTCGCATGCCTGCCCGGCCCGCACCTGACCGATCTCGGGCTCATCGATGGTACGACCGGGGAGCTGGTCCCCGACCTCTTCCTAGTCTGAGTCACCCACGACTCCCGGTCGGCACTTTCGCGCACCGGTCGGGAGTGCTCCTGTCATTCGGCAGGGACGGAGCCTGTGGCGAGGAAGGCCTGGGCTACGGCGACGGCCCGATCCGCCAGGGCATCAAGGATCTGCTCTCCCTTTTCGGCGCTGGCCGGCCGGGGATCGCCGAACACCCCTGAGCGCGACAAGTCGTGCATCCGGGTTGGAACCGAGCCGAAGGTCGGCGGAAGAAACGGGTACTCGGCGACGCTCCGATCCATCTTGACTGAGTCCGGTCGCACAGCCAGCATCACCGAGGTCTCGAGCTCATCGGCATGGTAGATGCCCGGGCCGGCGGGCCGGGTCTCGCACACCTCGCCGGCCACTTCGGCCAGGCCCGGATAGTCGATGACAAGCATCGGCCACTCCAGCCGGCTCAGGGCTTCGCGAGCAGCTACGCGCAGTGGCGCCTGGTTCCCGAAGTCCCCGTTCACCACGATGAGGCACCGAAAGCCGCAGCGCCGGACACCGGCGCAGATATCCAGGGCGATCGCGCACACGGTATCGAACGAGAGCGACACCGTGCCTGCAAATCCGTCGTTGCTCGAGGTTTCACCAAAGCAAACCGGCGGCAACACGAAGCCGCCCACAGCCTCTGCGACCCGACGGGCGAGCGCGACCGCCATGGAGGTATCGGTCGAAAGCGGGAGGTGCGGTCCGTGCTGCTCGAAAGCGCCGAACGGGAGCACCGCAGGAGCACCCTGTTCCGCCGCGCTACGCGCGTCGACCCAGGACGCATTCTCGCCATCGACCCACATAGAGGTTTCGTACTCTACTAGCACGTCGGTTACTCTCGACGGGCGTGGAGCTCGACGGAATCCCCGCCTGGGACGGACTCTCTGAACTCGGTCCGACGCGAGTGACCTGGCGTGGTGACTCGATCGCCGAGGTGGTGAGCACACCGGCCGCCCGTTGGAACGACTTGGCGGTAATTCCCGGGCTTATCGACACCCACGTTCACCTGGTCGGCTATGCGGGAACCGGCACCGTTGACTTCGGAACGTGGCCCTTGACTACCACCAGGGAAGAACAGGTGCTCCACGGCGTGGCTCACGCTAAGCGGGCTCTTCGCCGGGGCGTCACGACGCTGCGCGACCTTGCAGGGGACGACGCACAGATCGCGATCAGGCGAGCCTTCGCCGGTCGAGTCCTGACCGGACCGCGAGTACTCGTACACGCAGTGGTCGGGATGACGGCAGGGCATTGCGATCTCTTCACGCCCGCGGCCGTGACGGGCAGACCGCCCACTGCGGACGGCCCTTGGGAGTGCCGACGCCTGGTGCGCGCTTGGGCGCGGGCGGGTGCCGACGGCATCAAGATCACCACCGGCGGCGGTGTGCTCTCCACGGGGGACAGGAGTTCGTGGCGTAACCACACTCGCGAGGAGGTACGGGCGATCGTCGACGAGGCACACGCCTTGGGCATGCAGGTGGCCGCCCACGCGCACGACCGATCCGCTATCCAGGTCGCGATCGAGGAGGGCGCCGACTCGATCGAGCACGCAACGACGATCAGTCATGAGCAGGCAGAACTTGTCGCCGCTAACCGAACCCCGGTCGCGCCAACTTTGCTGATAAACGACGCCATTGCCACCGCTCGCGTGCCGGTGAGCCCCGAGGCCCAGGCGAAGGCAGCCGAGCTGGTCACAGAGCGCGACGCGCTGATGCGCTATGGCGCGATTGCAGGCGTCAACTTCGTCCTCGGCACCGACGCGAATGGCTACCACGTCGACTTCGGCGACGAGATGGCTGAGCTCGCCAGAATGCACGAGGTCATCGGGCTCGATGCCGAGAGCTGCCTTAGAGCCGCGACATCGAAAGCCGCCGCTGCGATCGGCCTGGATGCGACCATCGGCAGGCTCGCGCCCGGTTACAGCGCCGATCTTCTGATCGTGCGGGGACGTCCCTGGCGTGACATCCGCGACCTCACGGTCGATAACCTGGTCGCCGTCGTTGCCCGGGGCGAGGTGGTGGCTGGAGCCCTGCCGGCGCAGTGAGTCCTTGTCACGAGGGCTGACAGAACGGGTGTCGATCCCGGACGCTCAGTTGTCGAGATGCACGAGCAGCCACTGCAAGAGCATCGTCGCGTTGACGTTGCGGGTCAGGCGCGTCGAGGCCTCGTCGATAGCCGCGATCGAGGCGAGCGTGGACCTTAGGCGCTGGGGAGACGCGTCCGGCTCGGCGAGACGCTCCCGGCACACTGAACTGAGCGCGGCAAGCCCGGCGCGGATGTCGTCGGTGCGTACACGTCGCAGCTCGCGCGAGTGACGCTCCTCGATGACAGAGCGTCCGGGGATGACCTTCTCACCCCTCCGATCGGCCTCCTCCTGAAGGAGGGTCAGCTCCTCGGACTGCCGCGCACGCACGACCTCGACCGGCTCGGCGATCGAGGCAAGTAGCTCGTCGGCTAGCTCGGCAACCCTCGCACCCGTCCCGTTCAACCGGCTCGGCACGGTTCTCCATCGTTGCAACCGGTCTGCGAAACCCGGGTCCCGGGCGAGCAGCCTGGCCCGGTCGAGGCGCCCCCCCGCCACCTCGGCCACGACTGTCGCAGTCGAAACATCGACGCCCTCGCCCGTCAGGACCTCAACGATCGCTTCGTCGCGGAGGGGCCTGAATTGGACCTGCATGCACCTGCTCGCGATGGTCACAAACGGGCTCGGGACAGTCTCCGCGGTGATGATGATCACAGTCGTGTCCGGTGGCTCCTCGATCGTCTTCAGCAACGCCGGTGCAGCGTCGTCGACAAGGTGGAAGTCGACCAGCACGAGTACCTGGAACCGGGCGGCTCTCGGCGTGCGCAGGGCCAGGCGCGCGACTTCGCGCGCCTGTTTGACCGAGATTGAGGCGCCCACGCGCTCGACCACTTGGAGATCGGGATGCCTGAGCGCGAGCGCTTCCTGGCACGACGCGCACTCGCCGCAGCCCCCGCGCTCGCACATGAGCGCGGCGGCGAACGCAATCGAGGCGTCAAGGCGGCCGCTGCCAGGCGGACCTATGAAGAGGTAGGCGTGCACGGGCGCGCGCAGCGCGCCACGGAGAAGTTCCATCGCTGCCGGCTGGCCCTTCACACGGTCGAGAACCGGGGCGCGGACCGAGTCCTCGGCTGCGGTCACAGGAAGCCTTCGATGCCTAGGCGCGCCCGTACGGCTCCTAGCACCGCAGCGGCCACCTGAGGCGGCGGCGCGGACCCGTCGAGGACGACCCAGCGCCCGGAATCGTCCGAAGCGAGCGTGCGGAAGCCCTCGTTGACTCTTCGGTGGAACTCCGGTTCCTCGGCTTCGATCCGGTCCGGGCTCACGCCCGGCAGTTGCGCCTGTTGGGCTGCACGACGTCGCTCGGCGAGATCGCGAGGTATGTCCAAGAGGATGCAGAGATCGGGCCATCTGCCACCGGAAGCGAGATCGCAGGCTCGGCGCACCTCATCGACGGGAAGCCCGCGACCGTAGCCCTGGTAAGCGAGCGTCGAGCCCACGAACCGGTCCACGACGACGTGGCGACCGACGGCGAGTGCCGGCTCGATGAGAACGCTCAGGTGCTCGGCGCGCGCGGCGAGCATGAGGTACAGCTCCGCTCTTGGTGCGGGCGTTCCCAGCGAATGGTCGAGGAGCAGGTCCCGAATGCGTTCGGCGATGGGGCTCCCACCCGGCTCGCGGCTGAGCACGGCGCCTATCGTGCAAGCAAGAAGGGCGGCCTGGGTGGACTTGCCGACGCCTTCACCGCCTTCGATCGCGATCAGCCGGCCCGGAGTGTGCACGGTTCGAAGGTTAGAGCGTCACGTCGGACAGCACGGCTGTGCATGCCGGAGGCTGACAATCCTCGACTTGGTCACCAGCTCGGTGATCGCCTTTCGAAATCGGGATAATCCGACTCA
Source organism: Acidimicrobiaceae bacterium (assembly GCA_003140595.1). GTDB lineage: Bacteria > Actinomycetota > Acidimicrobiia > Acidimicrobiales > Bog-793 > Fen-455. The sequence continues at coordinate 67,533 of PLKG01000138.1, forward strand.
GTGTCCCTTCAGCTCTCCGTAGCCGCGCGGCAGACGGCAGTTGGCCGGTGCCGCTCAGGCCTCTGCCTTCAACTCCTGCCGGAGGGGCTTTGACTCGCTCCGCAGGAAGAGATTCGCACCGGCCGCAAGCCCGCCGCCCACGAGCGGCGCCACGACGAACAGCCACACCTGGCTGAGCGCCTTCCCGCCCTCGAAAAGTGCCGGTCCCAATGCTCGTGCCGGGTTCACCGAGGTGCCGTCGAGCGGAATGCCCACCAGGTGGATCACGGTCAGCGAGAGACCGATCGCCAAACCCGCGAACCCAACCGCGGCTGCCTTCTCTGTGGCCATGAGAACGACGAAGACGAGAAGGAACGTCAAGACGATCTCGAGCACGAAGGCGCCCCCCTCGCTTATGTGCTTGCCATACCCGTCAGTACCCAGTCCTCCCGTCTGGTCGACCACCTTGCCGAAGCTCGAGGTCATCAGCTTCAACAGGGCGCCCCCGGCAATGCCCCCGACGAACTGGGCCACCCAGTAGCCGATCGCCTCGTTCACCGGGATGCGCCCGGAGATCAGCGCTCCTAGCGTGACCGCCGGGTTGACGTGACAGCCCGACACCGGCCCTATCGCGTAGACGAGAACCAGCAGAACAAAGCCGAAGGCAAACGCGACGCCCGCTGGGCCGATCACATTGATCCCGCCGACCGCGCTCCCTACCGCGAAGAACACGAGGATGCACGTGCCCAGCAGTTCTGCAACAAGCTTCTTTGCCACTCACCACTCCTCGGGTCGTTTGCGAAAGCCGCCCTCGTCCGGACCCGCCAGAGTGTCCGCGGCCTCCGAAGAGGCGCGCAATTTACCAGTCGTCGTCAGCCTGTGAAGCCCCTGAGCTCGCGGTCCTGATTGCGGCACCCGGGGCCTTCCTGGCCGCCGCCTTCTTGGCAGTTCCGGCCCTCTTCGCTGTCGCGGCCTTCTTCGCTGTCGCGGCCTTCTTCGCACCGGTGGCCTTGCGGGCGGTGGTCTTCTTCGCGGTGCCGACAGACTTACGCGCCCCGGCCTTTTTTGCCGTGCCGGTCGCCTTGCGGGCACCGGCCTTCTTCGCCCCACCCGTTGCCCTGCGCGTCGTCGACCGCTTGGACGGACCGGCCATCCGGCGGTCGGCGATCAGCTCGACTGCACGTTCGAGAGACAACTCGTCCGGGTCGTCACCCCGCCGCAACGAGGCGTTGGTGGTCCCATCGGTCACGTACGGCCCGAAACGGCCCGAGCGCAGCACGACCGCCGACCCCGACTCGGGGTCGGCACCGAGCTCGCGGAGAGGTGCGGCGGAGGTGCCGTAACGACGCTGCTTCGGCGCGGCGAACAGGGAAACCGCCTCGTCGATCGTCACGGCGAACAGCTGGTCCTCACTCTCGAGGCTGCGCGTCTCGGAGCCTCGCTTCAAGAACGGCCCGAATCGCCCGTTCGCCGCCACGATCTCCTCACCGGTCTCGGGATCGGCACCGACCGTCCGTGGCAGTTGCAGGATCTGCAGAGCCTGCTCGAGGGAGATTTCCAAGACATCCATGGTCTTGAGCAACGAGGCGGTCCGCGGCTTGTCCGCGGCTTCGGCCGCCTCGCCGAGCTGAACGTAGGGCCCGAAGCGTCCCGCTCTCACGATCACGGCCTTACCGGTCACCGGGTCGTTGCCGAGCACGCGGTCAGAGGAGGGATGCTCCAACAGTTCTGCGGCCCGCTCCAAGGTGAGCTCGTCCGGGGCCAGGTCCTCGGGCACGGCCGCACGATCCTCGCCGCGCTGCAGGTACGGGCCGTAACGGCCGACGCGAATCACGATCTCGCGCCCTTGTGCGTCGGTGGCCAGTGGGATCGAGTTCACTTCCCGCGCATCGATCTCGTCGAGATGCAGGGACACGGCCTCCTTGAGACCGTGGGAGCCGTCGACCGCGAGCGAGTGACCGGACGCCTTGGCGGACTGGACCGCTCCCGGCCGGTGCTCACCGAAGTAGAAGCGCTCGAGCCAGGGGACCTGTTCCTCGCTGCCCGAGGCGATGTCGTCGAGGTCATCCTCCATGGAGGCCGTGAACCCGTAGTCGACCAGGTTCGCGAAGTGGTCCTCGAGCAGTCCGACGACGGCGAAGGCCGTGAAGGACGGGACGAGGGCCGTGCCTCTCTTCCACACATAACCGCGGTCCTGGATGGTCCCGATGATGCTGGCATAGGTCGACGGCCGCCCGACACCGAGCTCCTCGAGACGCCGGACGAGCGATGCCTCGGTGTAACGGGCTGGCGGCTTGGTCGCGTGCTCCTCGACCTCGAGGACTTCGCAGTCGAGGTCCGCGCCGGCGACTAGTCGAGGCAGGCGGACATCCTCCGCGCCGCGCCGCTCGCTCCGGCCGTCGAGATTCTCGTCGTCATCCTCGCGGTAGACGGCCAGGAAGCCCGGATCGGTGATGACCGTGCCCGACGCCAGGAACACCGTCACGGTCCCGGTCATCGCGGCCGGGGAATCGGTCACGGTCCGCCCGACGATGCGAGCCCGTGCTGTGGTGCCGGTGGCGTCGTTCATCTGCGATGCGACCGTCCGTTGCCAGACGAGCTCGTAGAGGCTGCGCTCCTCACCCCGCAGCTCGCCCGCGACCTCAGAGGGCGTCCGGAACCGGTCGCCGGCGGGCCGGATCGCTTCGTGAGCCTCCTGGGCGTTCTTCACCTTGCTGCGGTACACCCGGGGGGAGCGGGGGACCGATTGGGCTCCGTAGAGCGCCTGGGCCTGGTCTCGGGCGGCGCTGATGGCGGTATCCGACAGAGTCGTCGAGTCGGTCCGCATGTAGGTGATGTAACCGCGCTCGTAGAGCCGCTGCGCGACCTGCATCGTCCGCTGCGCGGAGAAGCGCAACTTGCGCGCCGCATCCTGCTGGAGAGTGGAAGTGATGAAGGGGGCAGCCGGCGAGCGCCGGTAAGGGCGCTCCTCAACACTGGCGACCTCGAAACCGGCACCAGCGAGGGCAGCGACGAGGCCACGGCCCGCTTGGTCGTCGAGCAGCACGACGTCGTCGGGCGAGCTCAGCGTACCCGTCGGACCAAAGTCCTCGCCCGTTGCCACCCGACGATCACCGATCTCCACCAGGCGTGCGGCGAAGGGCTGCGACTCGGCGGAGAAACTGCCTTCGACGCTGCACCAGCTGGCGGAACGGAACCGCATGCGCTCTCGCTCGCGCTCGACGACGATCCGGGTGGCGACGCTCTGCACGCGGCCAGCTGACAGGCCCTTGGCGACCTTGCGCCACAGCACCGGTGAGACCTCGTAGCCGTAGAGGCGATCGAGGATGCGCCGGGCCTCCTGGGCGTCGACGAGGCGGCGATCGAGCTCGCGGGGGTGCTCGATGGCGGCGCGGATGGCTGCGGGCGTGATCTCGTGGAACACCATGCGCGAGACGGGCACCCGGGGCGAGAGTACTTCGACCAGGTGCCACGCGATCGACTCGCCTTCACGGTCCTCGTCTGTCGCGAGATAGACCTCGCTGGCCGCGCCGACCAGGCGGCGAAGCTTCGCGACCTGTTCGCGCTTTTCGCGCGACACGACGTACAGGGGCTTGAAGTCGTTGTCCACGTCGACGCCGAGACGAGCCCAGGGCTCGGCCTTGAACGCCGCCGGCACGTCCGCCGCCGACCGGGGCAGGTCGCGTATGTGGCCGATCGAGGACTCGACGACGTAGTCACCGCCGAGATAGCCAGCGATGGTCTTCGCCTTGGCTGGGGACTCGACGATCACTAGTGGCTTGGGCATATGTGCTCGTCCTCGTAAGGGCGGACGACCGAAAATGCGGCAGTCCGCAGTGGCTTAGGACGCGACGGCGGCGTCGTCGGCGTTGCCTGAAACCTCGTGCCCGGACCCCTCGTTCGGAGCTAGTTCCTGGGTCCCCGCCGTCTCCGGCTCAAGCATGCTAGTCGACCGCTTCGAGAACGCTATGGAGGTCAGCAGAATCACAAGGGCGACCGCAGCGATGGCAAAACGGGCGCCGTCGTGGTGCCTGAGCGTGATGACGGCCGGCAGGATGAGCAGCGACACGAGGTTCATCACCTTGATCAGCGGGTTCAGCGCCGGGCCTGCTGTGTCCTTGAACGGGTCACCGACGGTGTCACCGATGACGGCCGCCTTGTGCGACTCGGACCCCTTGCCGCCGAGATGGCCGTCCTCGATGTACTTCTTGGCGTTGTCAAAGGCACCGCCGGAGTTCGAGAGGAAGTTCGCCATCAACTGGCCGGTGAGGATCGTGCCGGTGAGGAACGCTCCGAGGGCGATGTAGTTGATCCCGAACCCGACGATCACAGGCGAGAGAACCGCCAGCAAGGCCGGGGTGGTGAGCTCGCGCTGGGAGGCCGCGGTGCAAATGGAGATGACACGGCCGTATTCCGGCTTCTCGGTGTAGTCCATGATCCCGGGGTGCTCACGGAACTGACGACGGACCTCATAGACGACCGTTCCCGCCGAGCGGCCGACGGCCCGGATAGCAAGCGACGAGAAGAGGAAGGCGATCGATCCACCGATCAACAGGCCTATGAAGGTCGTCGGGACCGCGACGTTGATCTGGGTGAGCGGGTTGTGGAACAACGCGTCACCCGTGACGTTCTTGAGTTGTGGCAACTGATTGCCGATGGTCTCGATGAAGGAGGAGAACAGGGCGACGGCGGCGATGACCGCAGAGCCGATCGCGACACCCTTGGTGATCGCCTTGGTGGTGTTGCCCACGGCGTCGAGGCTGACCATGACCCGCTCGGCTTCGCCCGTGAACTCATCGGACATCTCCGCGATACCGGCCGCGTTGTCCGATACCGGTCCGAAGGAGTCCTCGGAGATGATCATGCCCGTCGTGGAGAGCATCCCGATGCCGACTAGGGCCACCAGGTAGAGCGACACGGTCAGCTTGCCACCGCCCAGCGCGACCGCGCTCGCGATCGCGACGACGATGGCGATGATCGCCCAAACGCTCGACTCGAGGCCGATCGAGATACCGGCCAGCACCGTTGTCGCCGGGCCGGTGCGGGTCGCATCCGCGATCTGTCGCACCGGGCTTCGATCAGTCGAGGTGAAGTTCTCGGTGATCAGGCTCGCCACGTTCGCGAGCACGATGCCGATGAGCACCGCCCAGAAGACCTTCAAGCTGTGCACGTAGAACTGCGCTACGAGGAACGCGCCGATGAGGGTGAGCACCGTACCGACCCTGAACCCACGGTTGATCGGGGCCATCGCCGACTTGTCCTGCTCGCGCGCCCGCACGATCATGATGCCGAACGCGGAGGTGAGGATCCCGATGCCGGCGACGATGAGCGGGTAGAGCAGGCCGCGCGCGGGTGGGAGATGGAGGGATTGGAACGCGGAGTAACCGAGAATCAACGAGGCGATGATCGTGATCTCGTAGGACTCGAAGAGGTCGGCCGCCATTCCGGCACAGTCGCCGACGTTGTCACCAACGTTGTCTGCGATCGTGGCGGCGTTGCGAGGGTCATCCTCTGGGATTCCCGCCTCGACCTTGCCGACGAGGTCGGCCCCGACGTCCGCGGCCTTGGTGAAGATGCCGCCCCCGACACGCATGAACAGGGCGATCAGCGATGCACCGAACCCGAAGCCGACCAGCACCGCGGTGGCGCTGTTCTGGAAGATGAATACGATCGTCGTCGCACCGATAAGACCCAGGCCGACACAGAGCAGGCCCGTGATCCCCCCGGTGCGGAAGGCAACCTTGAGAGCCGGTGGGAGCTTTCCCTCGCGCGCCGCAGCCGCGGTGCGGACGTTGCCACGCACCGACAAGCTCATGCCGATGAACCCCGTCATCCCCGAGAACAAGGCGCCGCACAGGAATGCGATCGCCCGGGCAAAACCGGACTGGACGAAGGTCAGGGCCACTGTCCCGTCAGGACGGACGACCTTGGTCGCGGTGAAGAACACGAGAACGAACAGTGGGACGACAATGATGGCGATCGTCTTGAACTGGCGGCGGAGGAAGGCACTGGCGCCTTCTTGGATCGCGGCCGCGATCTCGCGCATTTTGTCGGTGCCGGTGTCAGCGGCGAGCACGCCGCGCATCAGATAGAGCGCCGTCGCGATCGCCACTACGCCCGTCAACAGCGCGAAGACTAACCAGACTCGCTCGGCCCCACCGAGCACGAAGGCCTGGTAGCCACCAGCCGCGAAAAGATGGGGAGGCATTACTTGCTCCTTTTGGTCGAGTCGCGTCGGACAATAGGGGAGACAGGCCGCAGGATTCAAACTGCGCAATTAATTGGGGGGTGAGCGAGGGTCACGAATCGCATCCGGCGGACCGGTTGCGCCGGCGGCGGGTACGGCTCAGGTCCTGGCGCCCGGCAAGCCCCAAGCCGACCGTCAACTCTGGCCGGGAGCGACCGGTCCCTGAGCCCCCGTCGGGGCCTCGGCGTGATCCGGGGTCGAGATCACCCAGTAGAGCGGGTTGACCATCCCGACGCTGCGTCCGCGAGATGCGACCATGCCCTCTACGACGACGCGGGCTCCGGGCTCGATACCAGCCACGCGGCGACGACCTTGGAACACGGCCATGACCTGGCCGCTCCCATCGGAGATCGTGCATTCGAGCGAGGAAACTCCGGCTCGGGGCTGGACACGCACAGTCCGGATGCGCCCGGCGACCCGGGCACGCTGACGCGGGCGCAGGTCGCCGATCGGGATCGCCCCGGCGGCGAGGCCCGACGTGGAGGCGCTGCGGAAGCCGGCGACGCGCTCGGCCGCCGTCTTGGCACCTGCTTCGCGCGCCGCCCGGCTCGGTTCATTGGTGCCGAATTCGGCGTCGTGCAGCGCCCCGGACCCTTTGTCCCCCCCCACCTTCCAAGGGACAAGCTGCCGCCGGCGTTTGCCCAGTTGGAAGGGCACAATTGTCGCGTTCACGTTCGGCAGTTCGCCGACGTAGGCGGCGATGCGGTCCGACGTACGGTCGTGCAGCAACCGCTGCCAATACCCCGAGACGACGCGGTGGGGAAGCAGCACACTCACCTCGGTCTGGCCGTCGGCGGCGACATCCGCGATCAGCTCCATCGAGGCCCTGACCAGGCGACGGTCCGGGCATTCGACAAGGTCGAGAGGAAAGCGCGACAGGCCGAGCTTGGCCCACTGAGCCTCGAGCTCGGCCGCGCGGGTGCTGTCTAGCACGAAATGCACAGCACGGAGCTCGTCGGGGTCGAGCATCCTTGCGTACTGCAGGGCACGGGCGTCCGCGAGGTCCAGACGGTCGACGAACACGAGCACGACATGGCGGCGAAGTATCGGGGCCACGAGGGCGTTGCTGACGTTCTCCTGCAGCTCGCTGCGCTCCTCGTCGTACTGCTTGTGCAGCCTGATCAGGGTGGGGACGAGGATGACGAACAGCACGACGACGATCCAGACGCCCTCGCGGAACTTCACGATGACAAAGATCAGAACGACGCTGAGCGACAGCACCGCGGCGAAACCGTTTATGGCGAGCTTGTACTTCCAGCCCTTCTCGCGCATGCGGATGTGATGCTTGGCCATGCCAGCGCCCGCCATGGTGAAGCCGGTGAAGACGCCGACCGCGTAGACGCCGACCAGGACGCTCACCTGGGCGTTGGTCCCGATGAGGAGCGCCTCGGCGCAGATGGTGAGGATGATGATCCCGTTCGAGAAGACCAGCCGGTGGCCGCGCCGCGTGAGTCGGCGCGGGAGGAAGGAGTCTTCGGCCACGAAGCTGGCAAGGTTCGGGAACCCGTTGAAGCTCGTGTTGGCGCCGGTGTAGAGGATCAGCATCGTCGCGCCGTCGAGGAAGTAGAAGCCGAACTTTCCGAACCAGGCGGAGCCGAATACGTACTGCGCTTCCTGGGAGAGCACCGTCGGGCTGCCGTGCAGGTAGGGAACGGCATGGGTGACGTGGGCGAGCAACGACACACCGAGAACGAGGAAGCCGAGGATGGTCGACATGAGGACGAGAACCCGACGGGCATTGCGCCCTTCGGGCGGGCGGAAGGTCGAGACACCGTTCGAGATCGCCTCGAGGCCGGTCAGCGATGACCCGCCGTTGGCGAAGGCACGCAGCACGATAATTATCGAGGCCCCGTACAAAAGCCCGCTTCCTGGTGTGCCGATGTGCACTACCCCGGCCTTGACGATCGAGTGCGTGTGCAGTTGACCGAGCGCGGTCCTGATGATTCCGATGATGATCAACGTGCCGGTCGCGGCGGCGAAGAGGTAGGTGGGAAGCGCGAAGGTCCGGCCCGCCTCGCGGATCCCGCGCAGGTTGCCGTATGCGAGGAGCGCGACCACGACGACGGTGATCTCGAGGCCCCAGTGCGCAAGTGCAGGAAAGGCGGAGGTCAAGGCGTCCGTCCCGGCGGCTGTCTGCACCGCAACGGTCACGATGTAGTCGATGATCAACGCGACGGCGGCCACCTGGGCCACCTTCACGCCGAAGTTCTCCCTGGCCACCACGTACGAGCCGCCGGCTCGCGTGTATACCATCACGACCTCGCGGTACGAGAGGGTGACGAACAGCAGCACGACGATGACTGCGAAGGTGATCGGGAGCAGAAGGCTGAAAGCGGCAACACCGACGGCCTTCACGAGCTCGAAAAGGATCTCCTCGGTCCCGTACGCCGTCGACGAGATGCAGTCCGGGGCCAGCACGCCGAGCGCAGTCGGCTTGCCGAGCCGCTCAACAGACAGGCGCTCGGTGACCAGAGGCGGCCCGAGCAGCGCCGTCTTCAGGCGGTACGAAAGCGACTCGGGCAGGATGACGACGTCGCCGAACTCCTGGCGACTGAATCCCGGCTCGGCACCTCCCTCGCTCAGTGAAGACGCCGGAGGTGGTTGCACCTGCCCGACCGAGGGCTCACCCAAATCGTCGGTGGTTCCGCCCGGCACAAACATCGAGCCTACTTTGTCACCCCCAAATGCAACGAAAGAGCCCCCGTGGGGTGCAGGATCGCAATATCGCGCGAGCGGGCGCCGGGCCGGCGTCGTTGTCAAGAGGACGTGAGTTGTGCAGGCGCGCTCGCGGGTGTTCGATAGGTGGCATGCACGTCATCGTCGTCGGGTGCGGCAGGACCGGCGCGGGACTGGCCGCCGAGCTGACCAAGGCCGGGCACTCGGTCGCGATCATCGACAAGCTTCCCCGCGCGTTCCGACGCCTGCCGCCGGACTGGCCCGGTAAGCGGATCGTCGGCTTCGGGTTCGACCGGGACCACCTCGAGGAAGCCGGGGCAAAGCAAGCGGACGCTCTCGCCGCGGTCACAAGTGGCGACAATTCGAACATCTTGTGTGCCCGGATTGCCCGCGAGACCTACGAGATCCCGAACGTGGTGGCGCGTATCTACGACTCGCGCCGGGCCGAGGTCTTCCAGCGGCTGGGGATTCCCACGGTGCCCACGGTCCCCTGGACAATCGACCACGTGCTACGCCGGATCCTGCCAGAGCGCGCCGTCACCGAATGGTCCGACGCGACGGGCCACCTTCACTTGATTGAGCGGCCGTTGCCGGCCGCCTGGGCGGGCTGCCCGTTGCCGGCCGCGGCCGTACACGGCGACGGTATCCGTGTGGTGGCTGTGACCCGCGCTGGCTTGCCGACCGTCGACATCGGCGATCTCGTCGGACAGGAGGGGGACGTCCTCCACCTCGTCGTGACCCATGACGTCGAGGGCAAGCTCGAGGCGTTGTTCCCAGGTGCGTCGGGTGTCTCGGTGTCGAGCAGCGGAGGGGACCACGGATGAAGGTGGCGATCGCGGGCGCGGGCAACGTGGGCCGATTTCTCACCGAGGACCTCGCCGGCAACGGGCACGAAGTCGTGCTGATCGATCGGGACCCCGATCGACTGGCCACGCTGCCGCCAATCGAGGGCGTCCGCTACGTGACCGCCGACGCCTGCGAGGTGTCCTCCCTACAGGCGGCACAATTCGACGAGATGGACGTCGTCGTGGCCACCACGGGAGACGACGAGGACAATCTCGTCATCTCACAGCTGGCCAAGATGGAGTTCGCGGTTCCCCGCGTCATCGCAAGGGTGAACCACCCGAAGAACAACTGGCTCTTCAACGAGACCTGGGGCGTGGACGTGGCGGTGTCGACTCCCCATCTCCTGGCCGGCCTCGTCGAGGAAGCCGTCTCGGTCGGGACCCTCGTGCGCCTTCTGCAGTTCGAGGGGGGCCGCACGCGCCTCATGGAGGTGACCTTGGGCGCCGACTCGCCGGTTCTGGGTAGCGAGTTCGGATCGCTCGTTTTGCCACGTGGTTCGGCTGTCGTCGCTCTCGTCCGGGACGGCCACGTAGTTGTGCCGCGACCGGACGCGCCCCTGGTCGAAGGTGATGAAGTCGTGCTGCTCGTCAGCGCTCAATGTGAGGACGACGAGATCCGGACGCTTCTGCTCCAGGGCTCGTGACCGACGCTTGGGACCAGGGGAGAGCCGGCGAGGAGCCTGCGCCGGAACAGCCCGAGCTCGCTCCACCGCACGAGGCGGCTGAGAAGACCGAGCAGGTTGAGTTTGAGGCATCTGGTGGGACGAATCTGTCCGAGGCGCCGGCAGGGATTCCAGCGCCTGATGAGCCTTCCGAGCAGGCCGCGCCGAAACGGCGCCGTAGCCGCAACCGCCATCGGCGCAGCCCCGGAGCTGCTCCGCTGAACGACGATGCCGGCACGGACGACGCGCGCGAAGGTGACGGCGTGGGGCACGATGCCGCAGGTCAGGAACCCTCCGCCGACACCGAGGGTAAAGTCGTGCGGGCCGCCAAACGGCCGGTGCCCGCCAGCTACGGGCCACTCGAGGCGGCCTTCTTCGACCTCGACAAGACCGTCATCGCGAAGGCATCGATGGTCGCCTTCGGTCGACCCTTTTACCACGGTGGCCTGATCAACCGGCGGACCGCGCTACGGGCACTGTACGGCGAGCTCGTGTACCTCCACCTCGGTGCGAGCGAACAGAAGCTCAACCGCATCCGGGAGAGCGTCCTAAGACTGATCAAGGGCTGGCACCGCGACCGCGTATGCGAGATCGTCGCGGAGGCGATCGTGGGGATCGTCGAGCCGATCATCTTCGCGGAGGCTGCCGACCTGATCGACTGGCATCACGAACAGGGACGCCTGGTGGTCATCGTGTCGGCGTCGCCGGACGAGATCGTCACTCCGCTGAGCAGCTTCTTGGGTGCCGACGAATGCATCGCGAGCAAGGCACGGGTGGACGACGAGGGTCGCTACACCGGAACGATGCAGTTCTACGCGTTCGGGCCCTTCAAGGCCGAGGCGATGGACGCCCTCGCGGCCGAGCGCGGAATCGACCTCGCCGCGTCATATGCGTACACCGACTCCTACACCGACCTGCCCATGTTGGAGGCCGTCGGCCATCCCGTGGCCGTGAACCCGGACCGTGTACTGAACCGCTACGCGCGCGAGCACGAGTTCGAAATCCTTCATTTCAGCCAGACCGTGAGCCTGTGGAGCCGGTTTCGCGACCGGATCGGGGCCGTACCGCCCCGTCCCGCGATGGCCGCGTCGGCAGGAGCGGTCACGCTCGGTGTCGCAGCCGCGGCTGCAGGCTGGTGGTTGGGCTCGCGCAGGCACGAAGGCTGAGCGGCGCCCGCGCGTTCTCCGTGTCAGCCGACAGTCAACTGCCTGGCGTAGTGCCCCCTAACTTGCGAAGGCCGCACGACCCCTGCGTGAGTGTCAAACAGTCAGTCGCCGCGGAGGCGCTTCGCCGCGATGACGCCCAACGCGACGAGGAGAGCCAGTATGACGAGCTTTTTGATCATGGCACGATCGTAGCCAGTCCGACCCGGCTACGGACGGTCAGCACCCAGCTGAGCCCGTGAGAGCACCGAGCGGGCGGATCCGGCTCAAACTGTCAAAAGGTCCCTTGCCCCGGTGTCACTCGAGGGGTGCCTCAGCTTTGACATCGCACGAGCCTCGATCTGGCGTATCCGTTCACGGGTGAGATTGAAGTGCTCGCCGACCTCTTCCAGCGTACGCGGCTCGCCCCGGTCCAAACCGAAGCGGAGCTTCAGGATCTCACGCTCTCGTTCGTCGAGCGGGGCCAGTAAGCGGTTGATCTCGAGCGGCAACAATGCCGTCGCGGCGACCTCGAACGGCGACTCGGCCGAGCGATCCTCGACAACGTCGCCGAGCTCGGCATCGCCGTCTTCGCGTAGCGGCTCGGACAGCGACAAGGGCTCGGCGCGGAACCTGAGCGCCTCGATCAGCTTGTCCTCCGGCAGCTCCACCTCGATGCCGAGCTCCACCAGCGTCGCCGGCCGGCCGAGCTTGAGCTCGAGTCGGGCTTGTGCCTTCTGCACCCTGGCGAGGGTGTCTCCTGCATGAACAGGCAGCCGGATCGTCCGTCCCGTGTTGGCAATGCCACGCGTGATCGCCTGGCGGATCCACCAGGTTGCATACGTCGAGAACTTGAATCCCTTGCGCCAATCGAACTTTTCGACAGCGTGCATCAGGCCGAGGTTGCCCTCTTGTATCAGGTCGAGCAGAGGCAGCCCTGACGCTTGATATTTCTTCGCGATCGAAACAACCAAACGAAGGTTCGACTGGACGAAAGTCCTCTGGGCCGTCTCGCCCTCGCGGACATGGCGGTTGAGCTCTCGGCGCCTGGTGGGGGTCATTCCCTTGGACTTGGTCCTCAGCTCCTCCTCGGCACCCCAACGAGCCTCGATCGCCTGTGCGAGGCGGACCTCGTCGTCCTTTGTGAGCAACGGGTACTGACCGATATCGGTCAGATACAGCCGGACGAGATCCTCTTCGTCGCGCTCAACTCGCTCTTTCGCCAAGATATAAAAGCCTCCGTGGGTCGGCCGGCACAGCCTCGGGCTGTTCCGAAATAGTTGACGCGTCGGCAGAGCCATCCGCGTCCGGCCGACGCTGCCCCACACCGCGCCGGTCAGCGAACCTTGCGCTGCTTCCTTACTCGAACGTAAGTGTAACGGTGGAGTCAAGCTTGCCCGCACACGATGCTTGCCCTGGAATCATCGTGGTGCTAGGGGCGGCCCACCAGAGACCGGAATTCAGCGATCCTTCGGGCCCCGGTCTAGACCCGCGGCCGGTGTGCGGGGCGCGCCGCTTGGCGCAACGGACCCGGCGGACGCCCGGAACCGGTTCGTGATCGGCATCCTGCGGTCCTTGCCGAATCCACGACTAGTGACCCGGGGGCCCGGTGGGGCTTGGCGCCGCTTGTACTCGGCGCGGTCGACGAGATCGATGACCTTGCGTACCGTCGCCTCCTCGAAACCTGCACCGACCAGGCCGGAGACCGTGAGATCCCTTTCGACGTAGCCCTCGAGGATCGGGTCCAGGACGGGGTAGGGAGGCAGGCTGTCGTCGTCTCGCTGGTCCGGTCGCAGCTCTGCAGACGGGGGCTTGGAGATGACCGCCCGGGGCACAAGGTCGTGACCAGCGACGGCGTTGCGGTGCTCGCACAACTGGTAAACGAGCGTCTTCGGCACGTCCTTCAACACGGCGTAGCCGCCCGCCATGTCCCCGTAAAGGGTGGCGTAGCCGACCGCCATCTCGCTCTTGTTGCCGGTGGTGAGCACCAGCCATCCCAGCGCGTTGGAGATCGCCATCAAGATGATCCCGCGTACGCGTGCCTGGAGGTTCTCGCCCGCAAGCCCGCCCAACGGCTCACCGCCAGCCAACAGCGGATCGAGCATCTCCAAGAGCACACGGTGGGCAGCCTCTATGGGGACCGTGGTCGAGCCGATCCCGAGGTTCGTGACCAGCGACGAGGCGTCGTCGATCGAGCCTGTCGAGGAGAAACGGGATGGCATCAACACACCGTGCACGCGTGCCGGCCCGAGAGCGTCAGCCGCGATCGTGGCGACGAGCGAGGAGTCGACGCCTCCCGACAAGCCCACGAGCACCTCGGTGAAACCGTTCTTGCAGACGTAGTCGGATGTCCCGAGCACGAGCGCCTCGTAAACCTCCGCCACCCGGTCGAGGCGTTGCGCGACGGGAGTGAGCCGCTCGGATCCCTGTTGCACGCCGAGATCGGGGGCCTCGGTGATCGGAATCAGCGGCAGTGACGACATGCCCTCGTGACCTCGCGGGTCCAAGAGCCTTTTGCGGAACATCGGATGGATGGCGAGATCGCATATCGTGAGTGCCTCGCGGAACTGCGGGGATGACGCGACAAGCTCGCCGTCGTGGTCGAAGACCATGGACGCACCGTCGAAGACGAGCTCGTCCTGTCCGCCGACGAGGTTGACATAGGCGAGAGCACAGGAACCGTCCGCCGCGCGCGTGGCGAGCATGCGCTCGCGTTGGGCGAGGATGCCGGCCCGGTAGGGCGACGCATTGATCGTCACGACGAGCTCTGCGCCCCCGTCCCCCAGCCGACCGACCGGCCCGAACGGGCTCCAGGCGTCCTCGCACACCGTCACCCCGACGCGGACCCCGCCGATCAAGAAGAGACGGTCCCTGCCGGCGCCGGGCACGAAGTAGCGGCGTTCGTCGAAGACCCCGTAGTTGGGGAGCAGCTGCTTGCGGACGACCGCGCGCACCTCGCCCTCGGCACACACGGCCGCCGCGTTGTAGAGATCGCCGTCCTCCTCCACGAAGCCGACGACGGCTACACAATGCTGGGTCGCGGCCGCGACCTTCTCGAGCGCGAGAAGGTTGCCCTCGACAAAGCCGGGCTCGAGCAGGAGATCCTCCGGCGGGTAGCCGGTGAGCACGAGCTCGGGGAACACCGCCAGGGATGCGCCCGCGGCCTCGGCCTGGGCGAGGTACGAGATGACCTTGTCGGCGTTGCCGTCCAGGTCGCCTACGGTGACGTCAAGCTGGCAAAGCGCGATGCGCAGGCTTCCCACCGCCGAAATGCTACCGGTGGCCGGCACCGCGCACGGTGAGACGTGGAAAGTCAACGGGCGCCTAGGGCGGTAGCCTGCGTGAGAGGACCCTCCGCCTATGCCACCGCCACACCTGCTCGACGAGCTCGTCCGCGCGTCTGCAGCTCCCGACTCGGTGAGGTTGGTGGCCGACCAGCTCTTCGCCGCGTTCCCTGCAGCTCGCGACCGAGTGGAGTCCGAGCCTGGTCTCGCCGCCAGGTTCGCCGCGGTCGCGGCAGCCAGCCGCTCGTTGTCGCGCGTGATCGTGACCGACCCTGCGGCCATTGAGGTGCTCGCGCGACTCGACGTGGGGGAGCCGGGACAGGTCACCGGGCCCGGCCGGATGCGCTGGGACCCCGCTCAGGCCGATGACGTCGATGACCTTGTGCGCCGCAAGCACCTTTGTCTCCTCGAGGTCGCTGCAGGCGATCTCAACGGACTGACCGACCTCGAGCAGGTGACAAGCTCGCTCTCGTTCGTCGCCGACCGGGTGTTGGCCGGCGCCATACGCCTCGCCGGAGCCGATGACGACCTGGCTGTCATCGCCATGGGCAAGCACGGTGCGAACGAGCTCAACTACTCGAGCGACATCGACATCCTTCTTGTCTCCCGGGACGGGGCCGAGGTCGATCCTTCGCTCGCCCGTTCGGTCGTAGCGATCGGCTCCCGCGCGTTCCGCATCGACACCAACCTCCGCCCCGAGGGTCGTTCCGGCGCGCTCGTCCGCTCCGTGGGTTCCTACGTCGCTTACTGGGACCGGTGGGCACGTCCCTGGGAGTTCCAGGCACTGCTGAAGGCTCGCCACGCCGCGGGGGACGCGACCACCGGGCGGCTGTTCGAGGCCGCGGCCTTTGAACATCTCTGGTCACGCCGGTTCGGCGCGGACGACCTCGCCGAATTGCGGACGATGAAGGCCCGGGCGGAGGCGATCGTCGCCAAACAGGGCCTCGACCATCGTGAGCTCAAACGGGGCCGTGGCGGGATCCGGGACGTGGAGTTCTCGGTGCAGCTGCTGCAATTGGTCCACGGCGGCCGGGATCCGGCCCTCCGGCTGAGGGCAACACTCCCATGCCTGGACGAGATGGCCGACGCCGGCTACGTGGCCGCCGAGGACGCCGCGGCCCTCGCGATTGCCTACCGGTTCCTCCGCACCGTCGAGCACCGCCTGCAGCTCGTAGAGGAGGCTCAGGTTCACACCGTGCCGGCTGATCGGGCCTCAAGGGACCGGCTGGCACGAGTGCTCGGCTTCAAGGGCCGGCCGCGTGAGACGCCGGGCGATCGCTTCGACGCCGTGCTCGCACGTCATCAGGGGACAGGAAGGGCGATCCACGAACGACTCTTCTTCAGGCCGCTCCTGGAGGCATTCGCCGGAGCCACAACATCTCGCGCCGCGCCCCGCCACGAGTCCCGGGCTGCAGGCGACCACGTTTTTGCGTCGGACGCCGCCGAGGAGCGGCTCGCCGCGTTCGGCTTCGCAGACGCCGAGCGGACCCGCCAGGCCCTGAGCGAGCTCACACGGGGCCTGACGCGCTCCTCGAGGCTCATGCAGCAGCTGTTGCCGCTGCTTCTCGACTGGCTCTCAGAATCGCCCGACCCCGACCAGGGTCTTGTCGGGCTCAGGACCCTCGCGGGTACCCCGCACCGGCGCGACCTGCTCGTGACCGCGTTCCGCGAGTCGCCCGAGGTCGCCCGGCGCCTGTGCCTGCTCCTCGGAACGAGCCGCCGGCTCGGCGAGATAATCGCCCGGCATCCCGATTTCGAGGACCTGCTCGACGACAGGGCCGCTCTCGACGCGCTGGCGCCCGGCGAGTTCGTCCACAAGGCCATGATCGCGGCCGATCAAGGACCCGACAGGCGGGCGGGCGCTCTCCGGCACTTGTTCGAGACCGAGACCGTCCGCATCGCGACCCGGGACCTCCTCGACCTCTCGAGTCTCCAAGAGACAGGCCGGGCTCTCGCCGATCTCGGCGCCGCGGTGGTAGCGGGCGGGCTCCACGCCATCGCGCCCACGGTGCCGATGGCCGTGATCGGGATGGGGAGTTTCGGCGGGGCGGAGATCGCGTATGGCAGCGACCTCGACGTGCTGGTCGTCTACGAGGGGACGAGCACTTCGGACACGCAGGCCGCGGAGCATGCGGCGGCGGCGCTGTTCCGGCTGTGCAACGGGTCGACACCCGCCGAAGGAATCGTCCGGATCGATGCCTCGCTCCGCCCGGAGGGCAAGCCCGGTCCAATCGCCCGAAGCCTCGACGCGTTCGAGCGTTACCACCAGCGTTGGGGTCAGACCTGGGAACGTCAGGCCCTGTTGCGCGCCCGGCCGGTTGCCGGAGACGACGACGTCGTCAAGGCATTCGTAGCCCTCGCGGACCAGGCCCTGTGGTCGTCGCCCCTGGACGAGGCAGCGGAGCGGGAGATACGGAGAATGAAAGCGAGGATCGAACGCGAGCGGATCCCGCCGAGCGAGGATCCTCAGTTCCACCTGAAGCTCGGCCGTGGGTCGCTCTCCGATGTGGAGTGGACAGCGCAGCTCCTGCAGCTGCGGACCGGCACCAGGGCGACTGGGACCCGAGACGCGTTGGACCTCCTCGAGGGCTCCGGTGCGCTCGACACCGCCGACGCGGATGCTCTGAGAGACGCGTACGGTTTTTGCTCTAGGACGAGGAACCGCTGGCACCTCGTGGGTAACCACGTGGCAGGAGCCGGAGGGGTGGTCGGGAGCGGGTCGGACGCGATGCCGCGCCAGCCGCAGCTCCAGTCGCGTCTCGCCAGAAGTCTCGGGACCACCCCGACCGAGCTGCGCGAGTCGTACCGCCGGGTGACCAGGCGGAGCCGAAAAGTCGTCGAGCGCGTCTTCTACGGCCTGTGAGGGCGCCGCGCTCGGGTGCCGGACTCACAGCCGTTTCCCAGCCTTCTTTCATTCCCGACTCAGGCGGCCAGTCAAGGCTTGGGTGATGCTCGTCATGTCGAACTCCTCGCCCGAGCGCGTCCCGGTTGCGTCGCGCCCAGGGTCACCCGGAGCCGGTCCGGCATTGACCGCGCCACGAATGAGCTCACCACACGGGCGGCGTGGCTGGACCGCCAACCTGTTCACGGCGGTGGTCGCGCTCGGGTTCGGCGTGACGCTCGGGCTCTCTTTGACGCCCGTGACGCGAAGCTCTCTCGCCGCGCCGGGTGGCCTGGAGACCGCGGCCGGCCAGATCGCAGGCCTGACCGGCAGCTACCTGCTTCTCGTCATGCTCCTGTTGATAGCGAGGCTCCCCTGGCTGGAGAGCCTCCTCGGCCAGGACCGCCTCGTGCGGTGGCACCGCCGGCTCGGTCCATGGCCCATCATTCTGTTGGGCTCGCACGCTGTGCTGATCACGGTCGGCTACGCGGCGCAGGCGTCCGTCGGCCCGTGGCACGAGTTCGACATCCTGCTCACCTCCTACCCCGACGTCCTCATGGCGACTGTGGCCTTCGGCCTGTTGGTGATGGCCGGCGTTGCCTCGTTCCGGGCCGCACGTTCGAGGATGCGTTATGAGACCTGGTGGGTCGTGCACCTTTACACCTATCTCGCGATCGCCCTCGCCTTCTCGCATCAGCTGGCCGACGGCGTCTCGTTCGTCGGGCACCCGCTGGCGCGGCTGTTCTGGGTCGTGATCTGGGCCAGCACCGCGGGGGTCGTGCTCGTCTACCGCGTTGGGCTCCCCCTTTGGCGCACCGTCTACCACAGACTGCGTGTAGTCGAGGTGCGCGAGGAAGGCCCGGGGATCGTGTCGGTCATCTGCGCGGGGCGCCACCTCGAGCGGCTGCCCGTCGCCGGCGGGCAGTTCCTCCAATGGCGGTTCCTCAGGAGCGAAATGTGGTGGCAGGCCCACCCCTACTCCATATCGGCAATGCCGCGGCCCCCGTTCCTCCGCGTGACAGTCAAGGCGCTCGGCGACTTCTCCGAGTCGGTGGCGACCATCCCGGTCGGCACCAGGGTGGCCATCGAAGGTCCTTACGGAGCCGTCACGGCACATTCGCGCGGCGGCGACAAGGTCCTTCTGGTCGCGGCCGGCGTCGGGGTCACCCCTATGCGCGCCATCCTCGAGGACCTGCCCGCCGAGGTCGACGTCGTGGTCCTGCTGCGCGCACCGAGGCGTGAGAACCTGATCTTCCACCACGAGATCGCCCCCCTCGTGCAAGGACGCGGTGGGCGCCTGCACGTCCTTGTCGGAAGCCGGCACCAGGTGCGGCTCGACTCCCGCCTGCTCGCAAAGCTCGTACCCGACCTCAACAAGCGCGACGTGTACGTCTGCGGCCCCGAAGGCTTCACCAACCGGATCGTCAGTGCGGCGCGGCGCCTCGGAGCCAGCCCCGACCGCATCCACAGCGAATCGTTCGCGTTCTGACCATGACCACAACCAGCCCCTCTTGCGACTTGGAGACCAACCAATGAAGCGCACGCCGATCGTGCTCGCCGCGACCGCCGCGGGACTCGCCACCGTTCTCGGGTTTCACACCCAGCAAATGAGTGGCAGCATCCTCTCGGGCCTCGGCAAGGCCGGCACCGGGACTACCCCGACCGGCTCGCCGTCGGGAACAAGCGGCGCGAACACGACGACGACGGCCGGGTCGTCCTCGACGGGGAGCTCGACCTCCAGCTCCACCCCGAGCACGACAACTACGACCGCGGCGAGCGGGACTCGCACCGCGCTCGGAGCCGATGTCCAATACCGCTACGGGGAGCTGGAACTGCAGGTGACCGTCACCGCGGGCCGGATCACCAATGTCCAGCCGGCGATCGACACCGCGTTCGACCCACGCTCGAGCCAGGTCAACTCGTATGCAGAGCCCTTGCTCCAGAGCCAGACCCTGCAGGCACAAAGCGCCAACATCAATGGCGTCTCGGGCGCGACCTTCACGAGCCAGGCCTATGTCCAGTCGCTGCAGGCCGCTCTGGACAAGCTCGGGATCAAATAGTGGCCGACACGGCCACGACGCCCCGGGGGGAAGGGCGAGCGGGCTCGAGCTCGCCTCCTCGGGCCGAGTTCCCGGCGGACCCAGTTCTCCGCCACGTCCACGCGGTCATGGGCACGATGGTGTCCTTCGATGTGCGCATCGGCGAGGGCGAGCCGCAGAGGGCTCACGTGGGGCTGGCGAGGGCATGCGCGCGGCTCGACCGCGCTGACGCCGTCTTCAGCACGTGGAAACCGAACAGCCCGATGAGCCTTCTTCGCGCGAACGCGATCAGGCTCGGCGAGGCCCCGCCCGAGCTAGCCGCGGTGCTTGAGCTGTGCGCGATCGCCCGAGACCTCTCGGGCGGTTGGTTCGACCCGTGGAACCTGCCCGGCGGACTGGACCCCACAGGCCTCGTGAAGGGCTGGGCGGCCGACAGGGCACTCGACGAGCTGCGCGCGGCGGGCGTCCGAGCGGCGATGGTGAGCGCGGGAGGCGACTTGGCGAGTTTTGGTGGCCCCGAACCGGGATCGCCCTGGCGCATCGGCGTGCGCGACCCTTGGGCGGCCGACAGGATCGCCTGCGTTCTCGAGTCCCCAGGTGCGGTCGCCACCTCCGGCTGCTACGAGCGCGGCAACCACGTGTTCGACCCCCGCAGCGGTCGGGCCGAGGCTCGTTGTCAGTCCGCGACGGTCACCGGCCCCGAGCTCTGGCTCGCCGATGCGCTCGCGACAGGCCTCCTCGTGGCCGGCGAGGCCGGCTTGGCGCTCGTCGAGGCCGTCGCGGGCTACGAGGCCTGCGTCATCTCCGGGAGCGGCTCGATCGCCATGACCGGCTCCTTCCCCGTCGCCCCCTAGCCGGCGAGGCGCTCGACCAGCGACATCTCCCCAGGGCCGGATTCGCCCGTCGCTTCAAGCGGAAGTCTCGACCTAGACTCGTGGTGTGCGCATGAGCGGCCTGATCATTCCCAGGACAGGCTGGTACCTCACTTTGGGCCTCGTGTTCGGGATGCTGGCGTTCATGCGCTCGAATGCATACAGACGCCGCACCGGCAGCAGTCCGTGGCACATCCATCCTCTCGTCTGGGGCATCGTCAGCATCTTTGTGACCTTTCTCGTCACCCTGCTGTCCGTCGTCTTCGTGGCGATCTTCGGCACCGTCCTGTCGTTCCTCGCCTGGTCGCCTCGTGGCCAGTCGGGCCGCGAGGCGAACATGGGCGAATCGGAATTCAGGGACACACCCGCACCTTCACCGGTTGACGGCGTCGGCCCGGCGCAACCGGCACCACCGGTGACAGTGCTCAGGGCCTGGCTGGCCGACCCGACGGGGCGTCACGAGCTGCGCTACTTCGACGGCACAGGCTGGACCGAGCACGTGGCGGACGCCGGGGTCATCTCGGCCGACGCTTCCTAGAAGACCCGCAGTTCACCTCGAGCAACGCCACGAACCCTCAGCCAGCAGCGGAAGCCCCCGTGCCCATGGCGTCAGGCGGTGTAATGGCGCTGTCCGGGATCTCCTTCGCGAAGATCAGCAACGACTGGTCGAGACCGCCCAGCACCGTGTGAAGGTGGTAGCCGGAGAGCTCGGGCTCGTTGAGCATGGCTTGCAGCCCTGGCGCGCCGGTCTCGCCCGAGTGAACCGCTCCGGTGTGCCACTCCTTCACCCTGTACTCGATGTTCATCGCTTTCCTCGAGTCGCTTTGTGATCTTCCTGATGACGTCGAAAAGCCTTGCGAAGTTGGACGATCCGCACGGACCCGAGGCAGAAGACGACCAACGCGCCGAGCGCCGCGGCCACCAGTAATGCGAGCGCGAGCGGGAACCTGCCCGAGAATATCAAGAAGCTGACCTTCGCCTTCTCAAGATTCTGTACGACGAACACGACCATCACCGCGGCGAAGACCAACGCCGGGACCAGACTCTTCCAGGCCTGTCCGGCGCGGCTTTTCGGGACGGCCAGTTCCGGGCGCTCCTCAGTAGGGCTATCGCGTACCGGCTCAGACTCGTCACGCTCTTCGCGCTCGTCAGCAGCCACGTTCACAAAACCACCGATCTGGTGCCGATGGGGTCGGCTTGCCGTCGCTCATGATGAGCTGTCTGCAGGATATACCGGAGAGACCCGGGATCCTTCCTGGTGGTCCTGCGTCAGCCGCGCTCCGCGCCGCCACTTCGCGGTCTTCGACGGTGGAGATGGCCACGGCGGCTCTCGCGCGTGACCGCCAGTGCCGGAGCGTCGCCTCCGAGCTGCGCGACCATCCGGTCGACTTCAGTCAGGATCGCACCGGAGACGACCCACGCGCCGGTCTCGTCCACGCGCCGAAGGCTGCGCAGCGACTCGCCGCGGGCCTCACGGACGGCGTCGAGGGCCGCGTCCACGCTTGGGGTGTCCCCCTTTAGGGCTTCGGCCTGGGCGCGGTAGGCGACAGCGGTGCGGGCCAGCACTTCGGCGAGACTCGCGGGTAGGCGCGGGGCCCCGTCGATCTGGTGGTCGAACAAAGTGCGAGCTATCGCACGCAGCTGTGCCACCGAGTGTGTGAGCGCGGCGAGGGCGTGCGACAACTCGGCGGACGCCGTCTTTCGGCCGAAGGGGTCAACGCGGAGGAACGCCACCGCCTCGTCGACCTGGGGTCCCACGTGCTCCAGCTCCTCCTCCAAGCCACGCGAACGGGCCAGCCAGAGATCGGTCTCGGTTGCGGTCGGGGTCTTGGCCACCCCGGCGCTCATCTCCGACAGCAGGTCCGCGATCGCGCCTGCAAGGCCGGCAAGGGCGCTTCGCGCCCGGGAACGGGGATCGCCCGGATACGCGAGGTAGGACGCGGCCGCGCCGATGACGGCGCCGACCAGTGTCGCCCAGACCCTGTCGAGCAGCACGTCGGTGCCCACCGAGGTCCCGAGGGCGAGGATGAAGATGGCGGTTCCGGGAATCTGCAGCGATCCGCTCGCACCCAGGCGCAGGAGCTGGCCGGCGGCGAGAGACACGAAGACCAACACGATGACCGCGACGGCCGAGAGGCCGACGGTCCGCAGGATCCCGACGGCGAGAAACACGCTGAGACCCATGAGCACGGTCCGCTTGGCGCCGTCCAGCACTGAGGTCCTCACGGTCAGCTGGACGGCGTACACCGAGGACGCCGCACCGAAGGCGGGCGCGAAGCCGCCGAGCGGCATGCAGACCGCCCAGGTCGCGCCGGCCGCCGCGGCCGTGACCGCGATGACACGAAACGTCCAGCGTGCCTCGTAGGCACGAGAGAGAAGAGTCCTCAGCCCGTGGAGGAGAACTGCGGTCGATCGCCGCGCTACGTAGGTCTCACTTCGCGTCCTCGTAGTGGGAGTGGCGACCGTACGTGTCGGCGTGCCGACTCGTGACCCGTCCGGCGCGCTGTCCGGCGCATCGGCCGGTGCCTCCACCTCATCTTCCGGGGGTGTACAGCCCTCGTCCCTGTCCCCCGCCTGAGCACCGTCGGATGGAGAGCTGCCCACCTCGCGAGCATGGAACATCGGCCGCGGGTGCGCCAGCGGCAGCCGGTCCGCCAGCGGAAATAGTCGCGGCTGAGATCACTCCCGAGCGACGCTGGCCGCCGCGGTCGGAACGATCAGGTGGCGTCGATTCGCGCGGCCTGGAACCGCGCGACCGTGAAGGCGACTATGAGAGGGACGTTCACGGCGAACAGCGCCAGCATCGCCGTCAGCACCACGAGGGCGCCTCCGCGCGTGTGGTCCTTGACGAAAGCGAACTCGATCAGCGCCGCGGCAATCACATAGGAGAGCAATGTCCACCGGCCGACGAGGAAGAACTTGTCCCATGCGAGCCCTCTGGTCCGTAGCAGCAAGACGACGTTCACCGCGAGCAACGCGCCACTGGCAGCCGCGAGACAGATCGGGACGGTGAGCGGAGGCCGACGTGGCGCGTACGACGCCATGTAGATGCCGCCTACGACGATGAGTACCAAGGCGGCACCGGCGAGCTCGGCTATCGGCGCGAACCGCTGCTCTGCACCGACTCCGGCCGGGCCTTGCGCGCTCTTCACGCTCATCGGGAGGCCACCCGGGTCATGATGACGAGCGTTGCGATCTGCATGAGGCCTGTGATGCCCGCCGTGTAGATGAAGCGCTTCATGAGCCTCCCGATCAGCTCGCCGTTCGGCCGGGGCTTTCGCATCTCGAACAGGACGGCGATGTTCGCCGGCTCGAGGACGCCGAGCGCGATGACAGCCATGACGCCCACCACAACGAACGACACCATCAACCAGGCATGGTTCGGGCTCGACGCCTTCAAGTTGCCCAGGTCGAGCGCCAGCTGGAATCCGGAGGCGAGCGTCATCGCGACGAGCGTCGGCATGACGAGCACCATCTTCGGCATGAACTTCGCCGAGAACTCGGCGCGGGCCGGGATCGAGAGCCGTCCCAGGATCGGGCCGACGATGAGTCCAACGAAGAGGTCGATGCCCGTCCACAGACCGCCACCGGCGACGTGATTGAAGTCGAGCCCCCACCTCCAGTTGAAGCCGATCGACGCCACGAGAAAGCCGATGAAGACTGCGACGATCGGCAGGCCCTTGAGCGGCACAATCTGGATGACCGGCCGCGGCGGCGTTGACGCGTCGGGACTGGCGCCTACTTCGGCTCCGGCCGGTAGCCCGGCTTCGACTCCGGTCGGCGACGAGTCAAGCTTCGTATCTGCCAAAGTCCCCCCTCCCCGTGTGGAACCCCCTCGCCCACGGCGCGAACGACGTGGTCGAAGAGCTGACTCTAGCAACCGGACCCGCTTCCTCAAAGCGGTCCGAGCCCGTTCGCCCGCGCTCTTGCGCCATTTCACGGTGCCGAGGGCACAGGGGCGCCGCCTCAACCGTGCGGGGCAGAACATAGGCCCGTGCGGCCAGTAACCTTTGTCGACACAGGCGTGCCGGGAAGACTGGTCGGCGAACATAGGACTGACCCAATGACCGATTCACTTCCCATGTCCGTTCGCCAGTCGGCCACCGAGCCCGGGGCGCCGACAGAACGTGCGCGGGCGTGGGAGACCCGGCGGAAGTTCGCCAGCTGGCGGTGGGAGGCGCTCCGCACGACCTTCTGGCTGGTGCCCACCGTCCTAGTTGTCGTCGCGGCGCTGCTCTTCGCCATCACCTTCGCAATCGACTGGGCCGCGTACTACGGGCACCTCTCGCTTCCGTTCTGGATGCGGACGGTGAGCGCTGACGCCGGCAGGCAGGTGCTCATTGCCATCGCCGCCGCGGTCATCACCGTCGTCGGCGTCGTGTTCTCGATCACGATCCTGGCACTCACGCTTGCTTCCCAGCAGTTCGGTCCCCGCATGATGCGCAATTTCGTCCGCGACGTCGGCAACCAGGTCACCCTCGGAGTCTTTGTCGGCACCTTCGTCTACTCCACCCTCGCCCTCGGTTCGATCGCCATCGGCGGCCACCGCGGCGTGTTCGTGCCTCATCTCTCGATCGCGGTCGCCGAAGCTCTTCTCTTGTTGGACCTCGCCGTCCTCATCTACTTCATCAACCACATCGCCAGGTCGATCCAGCTTCCGGAGGTGATCGCCGGGATCGCCCGCGATCTGATGGGCGAGATCGATGCCGAGATCGCCGAACAGAAGCCCGACGAGAACGGACCCGCGTCAGCCGACCGGGGCAAGTCGGTAGAGGAGCTCCTGCAACTCCTCGAGTCCGAGGGCGGCAAGGTCCCCGCGAGCGAAAGCGGATACCTGCAGTTCGTCGGCTACGCCCAACTGGTGAGGATCGCGACCCACACCGATTCGGTCATCCGCCTCGCTCACCGGCCTGGCCACTTCATCGCCGCCGGACGACCGCTTGCCACCGTCTGGCCCAAGCAGGCGGCATCGCAGGTCGCTCAGGCGCTCGCCAAGGCACACGCGACAGGCCCGCACCGGACCTTGATGCAGGAACCGGTGTTCGCGGTCGACCAGCTCGTGGAGATCGCCATCCGCGCGCTCTCCCCGGCCGTGAACGACCCCTTCACTGCGCTGACGTGCATCGACTGGCTTTCGGCGGGACTCAGACGGATCTCCCATGTGACCATCGGAAAGGGCATCTACAGGGACCGCTCCGGTCAGGTGCGGCTCATCGAGCCAGACCCTTCCTATGCCCGCACTGCCAACCGCGCATTCGACAAGATCCGCCAATCGGCCCGGGGCATGCCGGTCGTGATCATCCACATGATGGACGCGCTGACACGTGTCATGGAAGAGACCACGACATCCGAACAGCGGCTGGTTCTCGCCCGCCAGGCCGACATGATCCTGCGGAGCGCCGAAGAGTCCGTGACCGAGCCGAACGACCTCGAGGACATCCGGAGCCGCTACCGGAACTTCGTGGCCAAAGCCGCTCTCTACGATCCCGTCACCTGATCGCGCGCCCGATCCGGCGGGGCGTGGCCGCGTCGATCAGATGAGCGTGCGAACTCTCGCCTGACCTCGTCCGTTTTCCCAGTAGACGAATTCCTTCTCGGGGTCGAAGCGGGCAACGCCAGCAAGCTCGGGTAGGCCGTTGTCGACTATCAGGTCCGCGAGGGTTGTCACGTCGTCGCCCGAACGAAGAGAGCTCTCCTGGGCGGCCCACATCGCCGCGTGCGGCTCGTACATCTCCCAGTCGAAGCGTTGCGCCAACCGTTTTGCCCGCAAGGTGGCGGGCGCGCTCACCCACACGAGGAGGGACAGGTACGGGGCGAGACTGCGGTGCCCGACCGCACAGCCGTCCACGACCAGGGCGTGACATGGACCGAGCTCGACCCATTCTCTGTAGCGGAGCTGTTCCCAGTCGTAGCGGTGCCAGCGGGCGGTATCACCGGCGGTGATCGGCTCGAGGACCCATTCGGCCAAGAGGGCGAGGGAGCCGGCCAATCCGGACCATCCCGGCATGAGGTCGTCGGTGTTGATGAACTCGGCGCCCAGATCTGCCGCGAGACGCCTCGCGAAGAAGCTCTTCCCCGCGCCGGAGTAACCATCGACCGCGATCACCCGGGTAGCCAGGCGTCCCTCCGGGGGGCGCGCCGCGATCGTCTCCGCGAGCGCCCGGTAGCTCATCACCCGACGCCGGCCAGGGCCACGACCTGCGCCCAAGGCAAGCGTCTCGCTCCCGAGCGCCGTCATCGCCCGGCCATGAGACGCCGGTGCCAATCGGCGTCCACCTCGACCGCTTCTGAGCTGACTAGCAGCGCGACGCCTTCCCGGATCGGGTAGCCACACCCGAGCCGCGGGTTGTACGCGAGCGCCTCGTCGAAAGCCCAAATCAAAGGTCCCTTGTCCTTCGGACAGGCAAGGAGCTCCCGGAACTCGACACTCAGGTTCACCTCGCTCGACATTGCCATGGCTCAGGCGACCAGCTCAGGACGACCGAGCCGGTAGAGCTCGTCGAGCAGCCCGACGGCGAGGCCGCCTGGTCCCTGTGCCTTCGCCGCGGCCCGTTCGCCCGCCGCCGCGAATACAGCCGAGGCGCCGATCGCCGCGTCGAGCGGGGCATGGGAGACGCCCAGGAATGCGGCCATCACCGCGCCGAGCGCGCATCCCGATCCGGTCACCTTGGTCAACAGAACATGACCGCCAGGCACCCCGACCACCTCCTCGCCGTCGGTGATGTAGTCCACAGCGCCGCTCACCGCCACCACCGCTCCCGTTCGGGTTGCGAGCTCGCGTGCCCCCTCGATCGCTTCTCGGGAGTCCGACGTCGAGTCCGCGCCCCTTCCTCCTCCCGAGCTGCCGACAAGGGCCAGGATCTCAGACGCGTTCCCCCGGATGATGGAAGGGCCGTGCTCGAGGAGCCGGCCGACAAGCTCGGTCCTGAAGCGCAGAGGCCCGACGGCCACCGGATCGAGGACCCAGGGAGTCCTTGCCGCCCGCGCCGCCCGTGCGGCCCGGTTCATCGCGTCTGTGTCGGCACTGGTCACGGTCCCGACGTTGACAAGTAGCCCTTCAGCCACGGCAGCAAAGTCCTCGACCTCTTCGGCGGCGATCACCATGGCTGGTGAGGCCCCCACCGCCAAGAGCACGTTGGCCGTGAACCCGGTCACCACGAGGTTGGTGAGGCAGTGGGTCAGCGGGCTCGTCGCGCGCAACTGGGCCAGGTCCTTGGTGACCGAATCGTCGGTCCAGGTTCGTTCGAGCGTCATCGGCCTGCCTCCCCTCGGACCTGTGGCCCCGACGGGGTCCACGGCTTCACCACGCTGATGCCGAGCAGGCTGGGCAGGGTCGCCGGCCCGGTCTCCACCAGGCGGACCAAGCCGAATCCGGCCGCCAGGAAGGTGTTGATGATCTCCGCCAACGGCCGATGCCACGCACCGACGTGGCTTCGTATGGTCGAGCCGAACTCGAAACCGGACTGGTAGCCGCTCGACGCGTAACCCGGTCGCACGACCACGGTCCCGTCGTCGCTCACCTGCGAATGGCCGCCGTTCAGGCATGGATGGACACAGACGCTCACGTAGCGACCGCCGGGCCGAAGCACCCGGTAGGCCTCGGACACGGCCGCGTCGAACTCGTCGAGATCCGACGAGACGAAAGTGCTGTAGGCGAGCGGGACCCGACGGGAGGCCACCGGAAGTCGCGCCGCGTCGCCCTGAACCGCCTGCAGCCGCCTGGAGGCGACCCCGAGCTGGTCGAGCGACAGGTCGATCCCGTAGGGCTCGTAGCCGAGCATGCGCACCCTCTCGGCGGCGAGCCCGGTTCCACAGCCGATGTCGAGGGCCGCCCCGCGGCCGGTGCCCAACAAGTCGGCAAGGGTCTCGTAGGCGGACCTGGCCAGCAGGCCCCGGTCTCCGGGGTCACGCATAACCTCGTCGTACCATTCCGCCAGTCCGTCGTAGCGGGGCTTGACACCGATCATCGGACGAGCTCGCCGGAGGAGGAGTAGGCGATGACGCTCCGGCGCTGCACCGGTTCGGTCCGATCGCGTGGCTCGAGGATGCCCAGCTGGATGAGCTTCGCATTGCTCGCCTCGATCGCTTGCGCGTCCCCGCTCAAGTCGATCGACCGCGCGAATATGACGTACAGGACTCCGCTCACCAACAGCTCGACGATGAAGGTGATGTCGAGCCCGTTCGTCGCCTTGGCAACCGGAGAGACGTAGAACGACAGATCCCAGAAGGGCACCGCCGCGGCAAAGCCGGCCACGTAGGCGGCGATGCCCCGCCATCCCCAGACGCCGTAGAGGCCCTTGCGGTTCTCGAGCTCTGTGATCGCGTACTTGCCCTTGCGGACAAAGAAGTAGTCGTACAGGTTCACGATGGTCCACGGGGTGAGCAGGTACAACGAGAGTGTGAGCCCGTCGTCGACAGCGGTCGTGACGTTGTGGAACACGGCGAGGCCGAGGACCGCCCAGGTCGTCGCGAACACCGAGGCGGTGACGACCCGCTTTGTCACAGTCGGGCGGATCGGGCGGATGCTGTCGATGGCCGTGAGAACCACCAGCTGACCGCTGTAGGCCATTTCTCCCATCGTCGCGACAAGGGCGATCGTCGCCACAGTGATCAGCGCGGTCCCGAAGCCGGACGTGATGTGGTTGCCCGCCTGCTGGACGCTCGTGAGCGCGTCGGTGGCGCCGAGGTGCGCCGCCAGCCACGCACCGATGGCGGCAAGCCAGCTCAAAGAGAGGAAGGCTCCGACGTAGACCGACGTCACGACCCTGCCGAACGGAGTCGAACGGGGCAGGTACCGCGAGTAGTCGGAGACCACAGGCGCGTAGGAGATGTTGTTGCTCGCCGAGGCGGCGAACACGACGAAGAACGCGATCCAGCCGAAGGCGCTGTGCGGTGCGGGTCTTCCTCCCGCGCTCCCGGTCAGGATCCCGATGGTCAGCACGAGCCACAGCGGAAGCGACACCCAGAACAACACCCTGAACGCGCGGTGCAACCAGTCGTAGCCGTAGACCGCGAGCAAGACGGCCACGACCGCGATCACCACTCCGACCACGACAGTGTTCCATCCGAAGATCTGGTTGAAGCCCTGAGTGATGATGACCGTGTCGAGGACGGCGAAGATCAGGTAGGTGAACAACGCCAAAAAGAGCGGAAGGACGACACCGCGGTAGCCGAACTGCGCCCGCGACTGGATCATCTGGGGCAAGCCGAGACGTGGTCCCTGAGAAGCGTGAAGGGCCATGAACACCGTGCCGAACGCGTTGCCCAACACGACAGCCGCGATCGTCCACCGCACTGACAGGCCGAGCGCGATCCCTATGAAACCGACGGCGACGCTGAGGGTCTGGGTGTTGGAGAGGAACCAGAAGACACCCTGTTGACGGATGGTCCCGTGGCGCTCCTTGTCGGGGATCACATCGATCGAATGCGTCTCGATCGCCGCCAGGATCAAGGGTTCCTCGTCCGGGGAGGTGAGCTGCTGCTCCTCGTGCTCCCTCACGTCCAGTACGGTCATTTCCGGTCCTCCTGTCCTCGAGCCGATGGAGCAGGCCGGCCGTGCGCCCACGGACGGCCTGCCCTTCCCCTTATTCTTGACTTATTCGATCGGAATTATCAAGTAGGTCGGAACTACCGCAGCTCGGGGCATCGGAGTGCCCGAGGAGACAGGTCCGCGGCCGGCTGAGGGCAGCCCGCGGAACGGACCGGGGTGGGTCGGTGTCGAACGCGGGGCTGCCCTTTGGATAGGCGCTGGCCCCTTAAGATGCCTGGGTTGCTCGGTGCGCTCCGGCAGCTCGTGGGCCAACGGCGGGCCCCAGGCGCCTCAGGTCGCGCCAGCGCCGCCGACTACACCTGGAGCGACTCGAGCCCCAGCAGGTCCAACAGACGCGGGTCGCACAGACTGGGCACGACCGCGTCGGCGACCGCGTGCAGAGCGGGCGCCGACCCGACCCCGACGACCATGAGCCCGGCGGAACGTGCAGCCTGCGCCCCGGGCCCGGAGTCCTCGACCGCGATGGCGCGCCACGGCGCGACGCTCAGCAACTCGCACGCACGGAGGTAGAGGTCGGGCGCAGGCTTGGGTCGAAGGGGGGCTTCAAGGGTGACGACCGCGTCGAACACCTCCGGGATCGAGGCCGCCTTCATCGAGGCCCCCACTGTCTCGCGAGATCCGTTGGACGCGACCGCGAGAGGCCGGGACCCCCGGACGGCCTCGAGGAGCTGGATCGCCCCGTCCATCGCACGAACACCACCTGCGATCGCGGCGCGGATCTCTACCTCGAGCTCCTGCGCGACCTCCTCGACGTCGACCGCCTCCCCGAGCTCGCGTTCCAGCTCCGAGATCATCGCGAACACCGACGCGCCGTAAAGGCTCGAGGCCGGGCCGGTGATGACGTCTTCGATGCCCCGACGGGCGAACACGGCGACGAGGCCTGCGAACACAGCCTTTTCGCTATCGACGAGCACCCCGTCACAGTCGAACACGAGCGCCCTTGGCAACAGGCTCATCCAACCTCGAGCGGAAGCTGAGGATCGGCGCTCCACTCGGTAAGCGATCCGTCGTAGAGGAGAACATCGTCGCGGCCGAGCATGGAGAGCACGAAGATGTCGACCGTGGCCGAGATGCCCCCACCGCAGTAGGCGATCATCGGGACCGCCGGGTCGGAGTCGAGCAGGCCCCCGAGCTCACTGGCCAGCTCTTCCCGCGGTCGAAAGCACCATGTCTCCGGATCGACGAGCGACTGTGCCGGTGCGCTCACCGATCCCGGGATCCGGCCCGGCCTGGTGTAGGCGCCCGGCCCCTCACCCCGGAAGGCGCGTGGCGTCAGCGCATTGACGAGGCAGGCCGGTTCTCCGCCCACCGCCTTCAAGACGTCCTCTTTGGTGGCGACGAGCTCCCGCCGCGCCCGAGCGAGGAAACTCGCGGGCTCGACAGCCGGCGTCTCGGTGCTCACCGGGTATCCCGCCCGGCGCCACGACCGCAGACCACCGTCGAGCACACGCACATCGTCGAACGCGAAATAGCGCAGAAGCCACCACAGCCGGGAGGCCCACATCGGCGACTCCTGCGCGTAGGCGACCACGCGGGTACCTGGCCCCACTCCAAGCGTTCCCATGGCCCGCGCGAAGTGCTCCGGCTTGGGCAAAGTGAAACGAAACGAAGACTCAGGGTCGGAGAGGTCACCGGGGACATCGGCGAAGATCGCGCCGGGGATGTGAGCCTCGCCATAGCGCGCCCGCCCGCTCTCGACGGTGTAAGGCCCATCGGCAACTTCACGGACGAGGAACGCCGTCGCGTCGATGACTCGAAGTTGCGGGTCGTCGAGCTCTCCGTAAAGGCTCGGCGCGTCGATCAGCATCTGGTCTCTCGCCACGCCATCAGTTTAACCGCAGAGGTTCTAAACACGACTATTTCGACCGACATTATACTGTTTGTCGCTCAGCCCGCCACCTCGAGGAGGCAGAACCATGATCGATGTCGGCGTCGTCCTGCCGACTCGCCTGCGGCCGGGTGCTCTCGCACCCGAGGCGGTCCTGCGTATTGCCGAGGCCGCTGACCACACGTCGCTTTGGAGCCACGTGTGGGTGACCGACTCGGTCATCTCACTGCCGTTCTACGATTCGGTCGTCCTTTTGGCCGCGTGTGCGGCAAGGACGTCGCGGGTGCGCCTGGGCGTGGCCTGCGCGGCGAGCCTCGGACTGCGCCATCCGCTCATCGTGGCTCAACAGTGGGCCAATCTCGACGTCCTGTCGGGCGGGCGCATGACTTTCGTCGCCTGTCCAGGGGAGGCGGCCGGCGCGACACGCGCGCACGAGCTAGCTGCTTTCAACATGGACCATCCTGAGAAGCTCGCTCGCATGGAGGAGAACCTGGAGTTCCTCCGCGCGGTGAGCCGAGGCGGCCCGGTGTCCTTTTCCGGCAAGTACTTCGCGATCGACGACTTCGACCTAGTGCCGGCCTTCTTGCAGCAACCGCTGCCCATTTGGATGGCAGGCAATCCTCCCGCTGGCACTTCGGCCTCACGGGTGAGAAGCGTCCTCGAACGAGTGGCCCGCTTCGGCGACGGGTGGCTCACCTTCGCTGTGACGCCCGACACCTTGGCGGAACGCAAGACTGCTCTGGAGGAGCTCCGTGCGTCGCTCGGCCGAACCCCCGACGGCGAGTTCCCCGTCTGTGTGTTCTTGAACGTCAACGTCAACCTCGTCGCCCACATCGCCGTCGACGATGCGCTGTCGATGTGGAAACGACAGTCCACGCGCAACGTCTCGGAAGATCAGCTCCGCCAGGTAGCTGCGATCGGCAGCCCCGAGCAGACGGCGGACTTCATCGGCCGTCTCGTCGAAGCCGGAGCCACGGCTGTCGCGATGGAGCTCCTCAGCCAGAACCCGCTGGCCCAGCTCGAGATAATCAGCGAGTACCTGCTTCCATTGCTGGCCTAGGCACCGACTGCGCGCTCAGAAGGGCCCCGTTCAGAAGATACGAGTCGGTTGCCCGCATGACTCCCGCGCCGGGCAGCTACGCACCATCACGCGCCCCGAGAGCTCAGCATCGACCTGAGCCTCAAGGTGACAAGGCCGAAGAAGCCGAAAGCCAAGGGGACAGGTATGCCAAGCCCGTGGCCGATCGTGACCATGTCCCCGTGGTTCCACAAGAGGTTGGTCCACGCGTCGACGGCCTAGGCCTGCGGCGTGGCGTGACCGATCTCGCGCATCGTGGTCGAGACGATCGAGAGCGTCCGCATGCACCCGCCGCGCGTCGCGAACACGATCCCGACGATCGGGCCTATGGCGCTCGCTTGCTCGGGGTCCGAAGAACCTGCCCACGACCATGCCGGCGCCCGCGCCGACAACGCACTACACCATGAGCAGCGCGACGGCAGCCAAGCGGCCGGCGGGCTGGCTCGACACCGCAGCGTCGGGGGTCGCCGCCGCCGGGCGCGAGACGATCAGGCCCGGATCACGCGCGGCATGACGAGCCACGACAGGACTCCGGTGCCCGGACCGACCTCGCCCCAGTCCTCGACCAGCAGGTCGACCCGGGCCAGTGCCGCGGTCGGCATCCGGACGAGACCACCGCCTATGAGGAGCCTGACGGTCTCCGAGCACGTTGGCTCATGGCCCACGACCATCAGCAGCCGCGTCGCCTCCGGCTCCCGGCGGACCTCACCGAGCAGTCCCTCGACGCCTTGGTCGTAGACGGCGTCGGACTCGCGCACCGAGCACGTCCAACCCCTGGCCTGGCTCGCCAGCGCGAGTGTCGTAGTGGCACGCAGCGCCGGCGAGCAGATGACCGACTCGGGCACCTCTGTCGCGCTGAGAAAGCGGCCGGCCGCCCTCGCGGCCTTGCGGCCCCGTTTCGCCAGCGGTCGCTCGAGGTCCGGTCCGCCGAAGTCCGCCGACCAGTCGGACTTCGAATGCCTGAAGACGATCAGTGAGCGGGACATATGGACGGTACCGACCGGGCTCAGAGCTTGTAGCCGATGTCGCGGAGTAGGGACTTGCGCTCGGCAACGTCCTGGTGGGTCTCCACACCGCGCGGGGCCGAACCGTCGATCACTCCGAGGACACCGCGACCGAGGTCCGTCTCGGCCAGCAAGACCTCCACCCGATTCGCGGTGGCGCAGTAGACGGTGCAGACCTCGGCGACCTGCTTCAGCTGGTTGAGCACGTTGACCGGGTAGCCCTCGCGGACGAATACGACAAAGCAGTGGCCCGCGCCCAGCGCCAGTGCGTTGGCGACGGCAAGGTCCTCGAGCTCGGTGTCGTTGCCGGAATGACGGACCAGGCACTTGCCCGAGGCCTCGCAGAAAGCCAGCCCGAAGCGCAGGTACGGGCTCGACCCGACGAGCGCCTCATGGAGGTCCTCGACCGTCTTGACGAAGTGCGCCTGGCCCAGGATCACGTTGAGATCGTCTGGCTTTTCTATGGGAACCACAATCAGCTGCACGCTCTCTCCTGTCCACCGGGCCCACGAGTGAGCCACCAGGGACCCCGCAGGGTCCGACGCATACAACGAAACTCTGCGCCGCGCAAGGCCTCGGACGCAAGGCCGCCGCCAGAGCGCGGTGTCCGGGCGCGATTTCAGGTAGAAGGGTGCATGCGAAAAAGGACACTCGGCCAGGCCCTCACAGTGTCGGCACAGGGCCTCGGCTGCATGGGAATGTCGGAGTTCTACGGCCGAGGCGACGACGAGGAGTCGGTCGCCACGATCCACAGGGCGCTCGATATCGGGGTCTCGTTCCTCGACACCGCTGACATGTACGGCCCGTTCATCAACGAGCGGCTCGTAGGCCGGGCCATCGCCGGACGGCGCGACGAGGTAGTGCTGGCTACAAAGTTCGGCAACGAGAGAGCGGCCGACGGAAGCTACCTCGGTGTCAACGGCCGGCCGGAGTACGTCCGCCGGGCTTGCGACGCCTCGCTCGCGCGCCTCGGGGTGGACCACATCGACCTCTACTACCAGCACCGTGTGGACACCAAAACCCCCATCGAGGAGACCGTCGGCGCAATGGCCGACCTGGTCGCCGCCGGCAAGGTCCACCATTTGGGGCTCTCCGAAGCGGCCCCGGACACGATCCGCCGTGCACACTCCACCCACCCGATCACCGCGCTCCAGACCGAGTGGTCGCTGTGGACCCGGGACCCGGAGACCAACGGCGTGCTCGACACTGTGCGCGAGCTCGGTATCGGCTTCGTCGCGTACTCACCGCTCGGCCGTGGTTTCCTGTCCGGTTCGATCAACAACCTCGACGATCTCGCTGAGGACGACTTCCGTCGCCGAAACCCCCGTTTCGCGGGCGAGAACCTCGACAAGAACCTGGTCCTAGTGGAACGGGTGAGGAAGATCGCGACACAAAAGGGTGTCTCGCCGGCCCAGGTCGCGCTCGCCTGGCTGTTGGCCCAGGGCGACGACGTCGTCCCGATCCCCGGGACCAAGCGCCGGAAGTACCTCGAGGACAACGCCGCCGCCGACGAGATCCGGCTCAGCTCCGCAGAGCTCGCCGTGTTCGACGAGGCGTTCCCGCCCGGGGCTACGGCCGGAGACCGCTACCCGGACATGTCGACCGTGCACCGCTGATCCTGCCCGGACCTCGACTCCTCTCGTGTCCCGGCAGGGCACGCCCCCTTCAACAGGAGCCGTCCGATCGGGTCCAGTCGTCGGGGAAATCCGTTCGCAATGAACTGGCGCCTCAAGCCGGAATGTACCTCGTCCGATAACAGAGGATGAGAAGAACCGTATCTCGGGACCGCGCCAAGAGGAGCAAGGCACATGGGAGAGCCTTTCCACGTCGGAGGAGAAGGACGGTCCCGGTGATCTGGCGGACGGACGTTTCCGACGCGATCTGCCGCGCTGTCGACGCGGCCGAGCCGCCAGAGGAGGGGGTTGAAGACCAGGTGATCTACACCGCCAATGCTGGCGAGAACGACCCTGCCCGGCTCGTTCGCCCTGCCGAGCCTTCCCGCTCTCACGGCCCCAGACCGCCGACGGTTACGGCCCTGCCGACACGCATTGCGTGGCGCAAGGTCAGCTGAAGACGGGTCGCCAAAGTGGTCCAAGCCAGATTTGGAGCCGACCAGTCGAGTGCTCACCTCGCTCATCGCGAATGTGCCGTCTCAGTTGTGACGCCGCGACGGCGAACGCGAGTGAGGGCGACCTCCGCGACCCACTACTCGCATGCTCGTATCTCAAGGCCGCGACATGCCCGCGCAAGCTAACGCGAAAGCACCGCTGGGCACTCCTGTTCGCCACGCCTTCGGTCAGCCCGTCCGGCTCTGGGTGTACGTCTTCGCCGTCCTCATCGCCGGGCTGGCGGTGGTGTTCGGACCGTTGCGCTTCGCAGCTGCGGTATCGGCCGGCAATGTCCCGGCGATCCCATGGTGGGGGATCTTCCTCCTCGCCACCGCCGCGGAGCTGGCGAGCGTGGAACTGCCCATCCGAAGGACCAACGTTGTCTTAACGTTAAATGACGCAGTCCTGATCGTGGCCATCCTGGGCACGAGTCCTTTCGTGACGGCGATCGCGATGGCTTGCAGCCTCGGGCTAGTGCAGGCCGTGCAGAAACGCGCTCCGGTGCAGGTGATCTTCAACTTCGGGGCCCAGCTGCTGGCGATCCCCCTTTACTACGCGCTGCTGCGATTGATGGTTCAGCCGGACGCGATCTTCTCCTCGCGAAGCGTCGTCGCGTATCTGGTGACTGTGGCCCTGCTTAACGAGCTTGCCAACGTCGAGATATCAGCGGCTATGTACCTGTCCGAATTCGACTTCACGATCCTCACCGAAGGCCTGACCTCCACAGCCCCGATGGTGTTCGTCATAGCGCTCGGCAACGGCGTCATCGCCACGATCGTCCTGGTCATGACCGTTGCCGCTCCCGTGTTGCTCCTGACCATCCCGATCCCGATCCTGCTCATCGTCGCCGCCTACCGCGCACAGATAACCAGGCGCAAACAGCTGAGCGAGATCGAGAACCTCTTCGCGGCGACGCGAATCCTGAGCCACTCCAAGAGCGTCCACACCGGCGCCGTGGACTTCCTGTTCCACATCGCCAAGATGTTCCACGCAACACTTGTGGAGCTCACGTTGTTGCCGTCTGGCCCGGGGAACCCCGCGCTCGTCACGAGAACCATGAACGGAGTGGCCGACGAGGTCATGGAGTCGACACCGGTCGAGTCACTTCCGAGCGGTCTCGCGGACACCCTTGCCGGAGACAACGTCCTCGTCACCAAGACTCTGGGCCTCGACACGCCCCTGTCGCGGTATATCGCGGCCGATGACAGGCCCACGGGAATGGGCGTGACGGTCCCCGCTGCCGACAACGCTCCTGCTCTCGGTTATCTCGTCGTGGCCCACCGCAACAAGTTCGTCGGCGACTTTGAGCAGACCGACCTGCAACTGTTGGGCACGCTCGCGAAACAACTCGCCTTCGCCCTGCAAAACGGCCGGCTGCACGAGGACCTCGCCCGGCTGGAAGGCGCTCAGGACGAGCTCATGCGCAAGGCTTTCCACGACCCGCTCACCGGGCTTGCGAACCGGGCGCTGTTCCTGGATCACATCGAGGGTGCCTTCCATCGCGCGGCGCGCGGAGGGAGCCTTGTCTTCCTCCTCTACATAGACCTCGACGAATTCAAGAAGATCAATGACACATTGGGTCACGCGGCCGGCGACGAGCTCCTCGTTCAGGTAGCCGGCAGGCTCAGCAACTGTGTCCGAGCGACCGACACCGTCGCGCGGCTCGGCGGCGATGAATTCGCGATCCTGCTGGAGCAGGCTGCATCGCTGGATGTGGTGGAGGTGATCGCCCGACGGATCGTCGACAGCATCGGCGAATCGTTCACTCTCACGAGCGGCGTCGCAGTGATCGGCTCCTCTGTGGGGATCGCGTTCACCGAGCCGTTCGGTCAGAGCTCGGCAGAGCTGATGAAGTCAGCCGACGCCGCCATGTACACAGCCAAGAGGTCCGGGAAGGGACGCCACCATGTCGCAGTCTGACAACCACATAAGACATCACACCGCTGCTGACGCGGTCCATCCGGGAGGCGCTCCATCGCAGAACCGCCAGGCGACGGCGAACGTAGTTAGGCTCCATCCTGTGCGGGCGAAGGTCGATTCACCTCTCGATGTGGAGCAAGTGCTGAGTGAAGGCTCCTTGCGAGTGGTTTTCCAGCCGGTATGCAACCTGCGGTCACGCGAGGTCATCGGTTACGAGGCACTGTCGAGGTTCCCGAGACCCGCGCACTCGACACCGCGACAGTGGTTCGACCAGGCGTCGCGGCTCGGGCTCCTGGAGGATCTGGAGCTCCTCGCCGCCACAATGGCGCTGAAACAGCTCGCCAAGCTCCCGGACAAGGTCTTCCTGGCCGTCAACGTGTCGCCGGCGATAGCCGCCTCGGCGGCATTCGGCAAGCTTGTCGCCACCATGCCACCCGATCGGCTCGTGCTGGACATCGCCGAGAAGGACGACATGGACGATTACCAACTCTTTATAGCGGTGATCGACCACCTGCGTTCGCTGGGCGTGCGGATCGCCTTGGACGACGCCGGCGCCGGAGACGTCAACCTGCAGCACCTTCTCGGAGTCCGGCCCGACATCGTCAAGATCGACACGACGGTGATCCACGGGATCGCAGAGGACGAGCTCCGCCAGGCGGTCGCGTGTGCATACGCGAGCCTTGCCAAACGGACAGGCGCCATCAGCCTGGCCGAGGGGATCGAGACCGAGGCGGAGCTGGCCATGCTCCTGTCGCTCGACATCGAGACCGGCCAGGGTTTCCTCCTTGGTCGTCCGGCGTCGTTGCCCGCGGCCTGACGCGACCTTCGCTGTCGCGTCCTCGCTCAAAGATCAGAGCGCGAACGTCACTCCGGTCAGCTCCTCTGACACTTTCCACAGGTGTCGCGCCGTGTCCTGGTCCCTGGCCGACTCTTTCGCCTGCACGAGCGTCGGATAGCCGCGAAGGCCCCCGAGGCCCCCCGGGCCGTAGAAGCACCCGCTCTCAGCCGCGGGGTCGACCGCCGCGTAGAGTTCGCCCAGCGCGCCCATATAGGCGCTCTGGGCGAACAGGCGGTTGCCGAGCTTCATCAACTCCTTCATGATCCCCGTCGGGCCGCTCGACTGCAGGTTCGTGGCCGACCAGCCGGGGTGGGCCAGCA
Organism: Acidimicrobiaceae bacterium; assembly: GCA_003140595.1. Lineage (GTDB taxonomy): Bacteria > Actinomycetota > Acidimicrobiia > Acidimicrobiales > Bog-793 > Fen-455. The sequence continues at coordinate 106,806 of PLKG01000138.1, forward strand.
GCGAGCGGACGGGGATCCCCGCCGCGCGCACGCGGCGGTCCAGCTCAAGGGCGAAGAGCACGTTGGCGAACTTGGACTGCTGGTAAAAGGCCCTCGGCGAATACGACCTCTCCCCTGTCAGGTCGTCGAAGTGGATCGATCCGCCCCTGTGCTCAAGCGAGCTGACCGTTACCACCCGCGCGTCGGAGCTGTCGCGGATCGTGGCGAACAAGAGCGCAGTCAATGCGAAGTGGCCGAGATGGTTGGTCGCGAACTGGGACTCGAAGCCCTGCGGCGTCAAGGTGCGCGGCGGGTACATGACCCCGGCGTTGTTCACGAGCACGTCGACTGGGACATGATCGCCGGTGATCATCGCAGCGAAGGCCCGCACCGAGTCGAGGTCCGCGAGATCCAACAGCGCGAAGTCGACGTGGACTTCCCGCCTCTCGGCTCTGATCCGGTCGACGGCGCCCTGCCCCTTCTCCTCACTGCGGCTGGTGATCATCACGCGGGCGCCGTGCAGGGCGAGCTGGCGGGCGGTCTGGAACCCGAGCCCGCTGTTGGCGCCGGTGACGACAAAGCTCCTGCCGGACTGGTCCTTGATCTGGGCGGTGGTCCAACGCATCACGGTGCTCCTCAGCTTGGCGGTCGTAGCGACCTCAACGCTACGGCAGCCTCGAGGCGATTCTCGGCGTCGACCGGCACCCCGCAAGCTCACCGATCGCCTGCGCCGAGCTCACGCACCGGCCCGCCTTGAAAGGCTTCGCCTGGCAGTCGACGATGTGGCCGTGAGCGGATGAGGAACGCCACTGCTCCAACCGCGACGAGGCAGAGGCCGACGATCAGCCAAGGCAACGGGTCGAGATCCTGCGTACAGCTCGAACGGGCGGCGAGCTCGGTGCACACCTGGCCTGGCCCGGCGCGGTTGAGGTAGGCGACGTAGACCAGTGGAGCCCCGAGACCGGCAACGAGGCCGGGAAGGCCCTGCCGGGAGGACCTCCGTGTCAACAGCACCACAGTCGCGACTGTCGCCAGCGGCAGGATGACCATCCCGATCGAAAGGATCGAGACGAGGCTGAACGCCCAGGCGGCGCCCAACAGTGTGAAGGCCCCGAACCATGCCCGGGCGCCGACGGCAGGGGCCGCGCCCTCAAGGCGGCTCCGAGGCCCGAGCTCGGGCGGCGTCCGCGACACAGCACTCATGAGACCACACCGCCGGGTCTTACGGGCTCGTTTCGATGGCTCAGGAGACGCCGCCGCCTGTGCCCCTGAAAGTCGCGTAGGTCGGCGTCTTGAGGCCCATCGCATTGCCCAGCCGACGCCAGAACGAAGAGTCGGCGACCCAACGTGTCGGACCGATCCCGCGAACCGTCTGACAGCCCGTCGCGCCGACCACAACGGTCGGGAACGTCGCGTTCGCGGCGGTGAAGCCGAGACGGTAGTAGATCCCGAGGTCGATCACGCAGCTCATCACGCCCATCGGGATCCGCGGCAGGGCGCAGACCACCTTGGCCACGTCCCGGGCCGAGGCGACCTCGGTGACCGCGGTCACGACGGGGAACGAGAAGTGGATGCCGTTCCGCGGGAACTCGTCGACGCGGCGCACGACAAGGTGGTCGACCTGCCCGATCGACCTGCAGAGCGACGTCGAGGCGGCGGCGGCCGGCACGGTCCCGCCCTTCATGGCCCTCGGAGCCCCTTGCGCCACGCCGCTCGCGCCGCTTGCAGCCGCGATCAGTGCCACGGTGAGGCACGCCCCTACTCGCCAGGTCTTGATGATCTTCATGGCTCCACGAAGTATCGAGTCCTCAACTTCGCGTAGGCGAGATCGCTTCCGGCCAGAGCTTTTCCCGGAGCCCCGAAGCTCTCTGCACCGGGCGGCGTGTCGCGGCGCGCAGTGACTCCTCTGCAGCCACCAGGGTGACGTGCCTCTTGGCACGAGTGACAGCGGTGTAGAGGAGCTCACGGGTCAGTATCGGAGACGGTGGCCGCGGCAGGGTGACGATCACCTGTCCGAACTCGGATCCCTGGCTCTTGTGGATCGTCGTCGCCCACCAAGTGTCGATGTCGCCGAGCTGGGACAGCGCAAGCTTGCGCAGGCCCTTGTCCGGATCCCGAAACACGGCGATCGGCCCGGTCAGCCCTGCGACCACGAGCCCGACGTCGCCGTTGAACAGCTTGTTGAAATAGTCGTTACGAGTAACGATGATCGGCCGTCCCACATAGGTACGCCCTCCGATCCCAGTGCCGGGCAGCTCTCGCGCCGCGAGGGCCTCGACGCGGGCGCTCCAGGCGAAGACACCGAGCGGTCCGAAGCGGGTTGCGCAAAGGACCTTGAGGTCGGCTGCAAGGCCGAGCCCTCTCTCGGCGTCATCGTTATCACCGCTCTGCGCCTTGCGGATTACCTCGATGGCACTGCGGGCGAGGTCCTGCTGGAGCTGTGTGATGGCGGTCTTGTCGTCGTCGTGCACCCAGGTCAGCTCGTCTGACCTGTCGTTGCGCAGGAGGTCCACCGCCCGGTTGTCGTCGCCAAGCCGGATGGCGTCTGCGAGCGCCGCGATCTGTGAGGAAGCACCGAAGCGATGGGCCCTGTCGAGCACAACGATGCCAGGCGCCAGCGGGCCGTCCGCCGGCCCGGTTGCGCTCGGGCCGACGATCTCGCCGAGAACCGCGCCGGCTTCGACACTGGCCAGCTGGTAGGGGTCGCCGACCAGCACGAGAGTGGAGTCGGGGCGGACTGCATCGAGCAGACGGGCCATCAGCGGCAGGGAGACCATCGACGTCTCGTCGACGACGACCAGGTCGTGGGGCAACGGGTTGAGATGGTCGTGTCGGGGCTTCCCGCTGCCGTGCGCGCCGAGGAGACGGTGCAGTGTCCTTGCCGCGGTGACGCGCAGCTCATCCGCGACGCCCTCGCGGAGGCTCGCCTCCTCAACCTCGTCCTGCAGGGCTGCGGTCATGCGCTCGGCTGCCTTGCCCGTCGGCGCGGCGAGCGCCACGTCGAGCTTGCGGCCCCGGGCGAGCGCTTCGCCGTAGGCGGCACCGAGCAACCGGGCGATGGTCCGCGTCTTACCGGTCCCCGGTCCCCCTGCGATCACAGCGATCCGCCTGTTCAGGGCTCTCTTGGCAGCCTCGCGCTGCAGATCAGGCGTCGCGGCGTCGTCGGGCGCGAAGAGCTCGTCGAGGATCGCATCGAGATCGGGCGACGATGTGGTGAGCCCACCGTCGTCTAGGGCGCGCCGCAGGAGCTCGCCCGCGACACGGTTCTCGAAACGCCAGTAGCGCTCGAGATACAAGCGGGTGCCGTCCCAGACGAGCGGGCTGATCACCGCCTTCGGTCCGTCACCCGGGCTGCTCACCGCAGGGCTTGCTGCCAGGAGCTTCGCCCAGTGGACAGGATCAGGCCAGGGAAGTGAGTCCATCGAGTGCAGCTGCGCATCGTCGACGACGATGGATCCGGCGACCGTCTCGATGACCACGCACACATGCCCGAACAGCGGGGCGCGGGCGGCCAGAGCTGCACCGAGAAGAACCTCGGGCCCCACACCTCCGACACTTCGCGCGATCACGCCTGCGACTTGGACCGCGGATGCCTCGAGCACACATGCGTCCACGAAAGGCGCCAACGTCGCGACCTCGGCGCTCAGAAGCGGAGCAGGTCCCGTCACGTCCTCACCTCGACGCCGTCAAACAGCACGCTGAGATCGGCCACGAGCGCCGGGGCAACGCGCCAGCTGAAGACCCCGTGCGGGTTCCCGTCGACGACCGGCGTGGAGGCACCCGCCATTCCCCGCACGAACAGGTAGGCGGCGCCGCCGAGGTGCTCCGCCGGCACGTAACCCGGAATCCGCCAGCGTAGGTAACGGTGGAGCGCGACCGAGTAGAGCAGTGCTTGCAAGGGGTAGTGGTGCTCCGCCATCGCCGCGGGCAGGCGGTCTGGGTGATAGTCGAACGCCTGAGGCAAGTGGCCTTGTTCGGCCAGGACGTTGGTCTTGTAGTCGACGACGACAAAACGCCCCGGCGCAGCTTGGTCTCGCGAATCGCGGACGCGCACGATCATGTCTATGGAACCGGTGAGATGACCGGCGAGCTCGACAGCGAAAACCCCCGACGCGAGGCGCTGTGCCCAGGGCCTGAGGGGATCGTCCTCGTCAAGATGGTCCAGCACGAGCGCGCCGATGTCACGATCGGTCGCGAAGCGGCCCTTGCCCCCAAGGCGGAGCTCGAAGCTGAGCTCGCCCAGGCGGTCGCCGCGAGCGAGATCACGCAGCCGCCGGCCGTTGAACAGCGGGCCGAGCGGTGACTCGATCGCGGCACGCAGGCCGGTGCTGAGCGTCTCGGTGTCGACCGGCCAGGCGATCCATCTGAGACGGTCGTCGACGTGGTTCCGGAGCTCGGCGTCAAGATCGGCAGCGACGAAATCGACGCGCTCGAGCACCTCGTGGACGAGCGTGCCGAACTGTGCTCCCCCAGGGACGGCGCCGAGCGGCAGGTCAGAACCAGGAGCGGGACCATCGGCCGCGACGGTGACGGCCACCTCAGCAGGCTCATCGGCCGCGCCGGAGTCCCCGAGGCTCTCGTCCTCTGGATCAACCTCGTCCTCCCGGGTAGTCGCGCACATCGCGCTGAACGACCATCGCCGGTTCGCTCGCAGGAGAACCCGCTCCAACTCGGCGAGCTCGAGCACACCGGTGGGTGCGCGCCGCTCGGTGTCACCCCAGGGAGGAACCGGGTGCTCGAACGAACCCGTGACGGTCACGGCGACGGCATCCCCGGCCTCAGAGAACGCTCGTCCCAGTACCGCGACAGCCTCGTCGTCGGCTGGGAGACCAACTTTGGGTGCTGCGAACAGCTCAGGGTCGATCTCGCCGTCACTCCGGGCGAACAGCACGTGCGCGAGCCCGGTGATCTCCGATCCCCTCACGCGCGACCACCAAACCAGCGTCCTGTGCTGTGCCCGGGTGAGCGCCACGTACAAGAGCCGGAGGCTCTCGCCGCGCGCCTCCTCATTGGCGAGGGCCTTACGCGCCCTGGCGTCCGACGCGGTAGGCCAACCCTCTCCGTTGGCGATGTCGAAGGTACGGCGCCCGGTTTCGGGGTCCTGGAACACCATTTCGCGCGCGACGGCCAGGCTGTTGCGCCACAGCGTAGGGACGCACACGATCGGGAACTCGAGACCCTTGGCCGCGTGCACGGTCATGATCCGGACGGCCTCGGCGTCCGACTCGACCTGCCGAGCGGTGACGTCTGTCTCAGGGTCGCCCCCGGCCTCGGATTCGAGCTGTTTGAGGAGGGCGAGCAATCCCGTGGCGGTCAGGCGGCGACCCGTGGTCCTCATCTGCAGCAGTCCTGCGATGTGGTCGAGGTCGGTGTAGTCACGGTCCCCGTCACCTGTTGCCAGCACGCGGGCCGCGACGCCGCTGTCGGACCAGACCTTCGCGCAGAACGCCACCGTGCCCTGGGTCTCGAGAGTCTCGACCCATTTGAAGAGCTGGTCCTGTACTCCGCCGAGCTTCGCGTCATCGGACTGGTCGAGATCGGCGACCGACCATCCGAAGAACCACGAAAGGGCAGCGGTGCGGGCCCGGCTGGGGTCGGCCGGCCGTGTGAGCGCAGTCAGAAGCCAACGCCACTGCGTGGCAGCGGCCGACCGAAGGACGCTGTCGCTCCGGGTGACCACGGCGGGGATCGCCTGGCGGGAAAGGGCGGCCTGGATCCGCTCGGCTTCGGCGTTCGTGCCGATGAGCACGGCGATGTTGCCGGGCCGGACACGGCGCCTCGCGACACCGTCGCCCGGAGACGGGATCCAAGCCGTCTCCAACAGTTGCTGCACCTGGTGCGCCAGGTCGGTCACGATCGCGGCTTCCGCGGTGGCGACCGGGATAGCTCCACCGGTGTTTCGTAGGAGGTCGTCACCGATGGCGAGCCGGACCCCGAAGGCGGGCAGGGCAGAACCGTCGTCTGTGCTGAGGCGCAGCTGCTCCCGCCGGGGGGCGGCCCTGACCGGCACGAACTTGATCCGCGGATCCCCGAAGGTCGCGCCTTTGAACAAGCACCCGAGGGCGTCGATCAACGCCCCGTCGGAACGACGGTTCACGCCGAGGGTAAACCGCGTCGTGCCCGGCTGGTGCGCGGCCTCGAGGTAAGTGTGCACATTTGCGCCGCGAAAGGCGTAGATCGCCTGCTTCGGATCGGCAACGAGCAGGAGGGGCGAGCTTCCGAACAGCTTCGCGAAAATCTCCCACTGCACCGGGTCGGTGTCCTGGAACTCGTCGATGAGCGCGACGCGGAAGCGGCGGCTCAGGGCGGCAACAGCCGTCGAACCCTCGCTGAGCGCGTCGCGGAGTTGGGTCAACAGGTCGTCGAAAGAGAGGGTGCCAGCGGCGCGTCGCCGCCGGTGCACTTCGTCGACGGTTCTGTCGACAAGGCGACGCAGGCGGGCACCCACGGGTGTGGATCCGACGCTGTCGGGCCCGGGTATCACCCGTATACCGGGGTTCGAGAGCACCTTGACGGACAGCTTCGAAAGGGTCTCCACGGTTGGGAGCTGGTCCGCGACCAGGGGACTCGCGACCGATTCGGTCGCGACGACGTCGGCACAGACCGCCTCGACGAGCTCGTTGGTGTCCTCGCGAAGCGACGCGTCGAGGTCACCTGGAGCGGCTGATCCCAAGGTGGCGAGCACCTGCTGGGCGAAGCCGTGGATGGTCGTGATCGTGGCGGCGTCAAAGTTGACGACGGCACGCTCCAGCCGATCGAGACGGTCGCCACGGTCCTGCGCAACAACAAAGGCGAGAAGCTCGTCATCGTCCTCGATGACCGAAGGGTCGCGCAGGGCGGCTACGGCCTGAGTGAGGCGGGTGCGTACGCGGTCGCGCAGCTCGGCCGCCGCAGCCCGTGTAAACGTGACGATCAGGAGCTCCTCGATGGGGATCGCGGCCTCCGCCACGTAGCGGACCACGAGCCCGGCGAGCGCATAGGTCTTGCCCGTACCTGCGCTCGCCTCGATCGCCACACGTCCGGTCGGCAACTGGTCGGTGAGCGAGAAGAGCCGTGGCGAGCCCGCGTCGAACCCGAGCTCGGCGAGCGAGAAGAGCCGTGCCGAGCTCACTTGAGCCCCTCGGTGCTTTCCTCGATCGCGTCCCATAAGTAATCGGCGAATCGTGCTGCCCGTCCCACCGCCGTTCCGGGAGGGTCATCAACGCGCGCAGGAAGAGCACAGAGGTCCTCAAAGCCGAGAGCCCCGAACGCCAGGCGGTTCGCCTCGTCCGTACCATCTCCGTGCTGGCCGAACGGCTCCCAGTCATCGGCGGTCGCGGTGTTCTCGTGCAGTCTGCAGGAAAGCGACGCGAACAGAGGGATGGGCTCGCGCAGTCCGCGGCGGTAGCAGTCGACCGCGACCTCGAGCGCGCCGAGCGCGCCGCGACGGCGCACATCGGCAGTTTCGCCGCGCCCGACGAACTCGAAGGTCTTGATCGCACCCGGCTTCTTGGCGCGGGCGACAATGACACTTCGCCAGTTCGTCGCTGGGTCGGCCGCCTCGAGGGCCACGAGGTCGACCCACGCCGCCACCTGATGCTTGGGTGCAATCTTGGAGAATGTGACGAAGGCCGGCCCCGGACGCGGCTGGCCGCAACGGCCCGTGACCATCCCGACAACGCGCGTCCCGTCGGTGAGCAGGACATCGACCGGCAGCCGCTCGGCACGCCCCGGGTCAACGCCGAGGACACCCGCGGCAACGAGCAGCTGGTCGACCGTCTTCTCTATTTCGTCGAGCGAGACGTCACCTAGCCCTCCCGGGGGGACCGTCCCGAGGGCGCGCTCGTGGTGCTCCCACTCTCCGTTGGCGTAACCGGCAAGGCGGGCCGTGAGGAGCCGGTCCGCGATCGACCAACGGTCGAGGCCGTCCAACAAGGTCGCGAGATCGTCGGACTGATCACGATCCTCACCGAGGAGGTGCATTTGGAGCCGCTGGCGCAAGAACGCCTTTACCGGGTGCCTGAAGAATTTCTGCAACTCGGAGAGGTCGATCACGGCCTCGACGTCGGGAACCGGAGGAAGTGCCCTGTCGATGAAGGCACGGCGTTGCCCGGATCGCTCATGGCGCGCCCGGGCGCCGGCGAGCGCGCCGGCATCGAAGCTCCACGGACCAGGTCGGCTCAGCTGGCCGGGCGTGAAGCAGCGGTCGTCGAAAGGCTGCAGGGGATGAAAAGTCTCTACCTGACCGCGATAAGAAGCCGCCGCGGCCGGAGAGAGCGTGGCTGTGACCATGTCCCGCAGCTCGGCGAGCACGGTCGCGCTCGGCACGGCCTCGTTGGTACGGATGTCGCGGCCTGTACGGGTTATGACGAGGTGGTCACCGGCGGCGAGAACCGCTTCGAGCAGCGCTTGGCGGACTTCCGAGCGCGGGTCTCGATCGCCAACCAGCGGGGCAGCGGCAGCCAGATCGTCGCCGTCGATGGCTCCGGCGCCGCTCGTGCCGGCCTCGTCGAGCCCGAGAATGCAAATCACCCGGAAGGGCAGCCACCGCAGCGGCGTCAGCGAACTAACTGTGACACCGCCCCGGAAAAAGTCGGGGCGGCGCGAGGAGCCCTGAATACGTTCGGCAAGAATGCGTCGCACGTCTGCGAGCGTGATCTCGACTGTCGCGGGCTCACCGCCCACAGTGGCCTGGTCGCCAATCTCAGCGATGATCCGGCGGAGCTGGTCGAGCTGCCACCGCTGGGTTACGTCGACTTCGAAGAGCTGCCCGATCGCTTCCGACAAGGCGTCGCACCACGCAGCGGCGGTCCGGCCGTTCCTCATGTCGTCGGCGATACAAGCGAGACGTGCGATGAGGTCGGCAAGGCGACCGGCGACGGCTATCTCACTGCCCTCGACTCCGAGGGGGGCGATGTCGCCGGACGCGAGGCCGACGTCATCGTCGCTCACCGCGACGCCCATGAGCACCCGGTCAATCGCGGCCCGCCACGAGTTGGCGGCGAACTCAGGCGGGAGACCCCACGCCGCCCGATGCGGGCCGTCGAGGCCCCAGCGCACGTTGGTCGCCACGATCCACCCAGCAATGGTCGAGAGGGCGTCGTCGTCGAGGTCGAAGCGCTTGCGGACCGCAGGCAGCGAAACGAACTCGAGCACCTCCGAGGCTGTGAACCGCCCCGAGATCAAAGCCAGCAATGAGTCGAGCGCCGCGAGGACCGGGTTCGAATCGAGCAGGGAACGGTCCGTGATGCGATATCTGAGCCGGGGCGTGGCGGCGGACGCGATGGCGATGGAGTCCTCGGCGGAGGTTCCGAAGCCCGCTTCCACCAGTGGCACGAACTGGTCGATTGCCGGACAGAGCACGACGATGTCCTCCTCGCGCAGTGTCGGGTCGTCGGCGAGCAAGTGGAGGATCGCGTCGCGCAACACCTGGACCTGGCGCGTCCTCCCGTAGCACGAGTGCACCTGTATCGAACGATCGGCGGGCTCCAGCTCGAAGTCGCCGGCGGGTGCGCGGTCCGCGCGCAGGTCGTGTTGCACGCGTGCGAGCAGGGAGCCGGAAAGGCCCTCCGCCGACTCCTCTCCCGTCCCGACCGGCGACGGAGGCGGCAGTCCACGTGATTCGGCCGACACGAGCAATACCGTGCGCTCCCGGTAGGGACGCCCCCACGACCGCAAGAGGGGATGGTGCACCACGGTGTCGGACTTGTCGTCGGCACGCAGGAGCGCAGGCGATCGTGGGCCGGCTCGTGTCGCCTCGCGAACTCTCGAGGTGGCGGTGGGTGACGGGTCGAGCAGCAGGAGGTACACGTCTCGCGCGACGCTGACCGCCTCGATCAGCTCGATGAAAGGGGCACCGCTCGGAAGCGTCGTGACGCCGAAGATGGCGAGCCGAGGAGGCAGTGCCGGCGCGAGCCTGCCGGCACGCAGCTCGTCGAGAAGACGGGGCAGGCGTTCAGGGGGACTCGGGACTCCGACCAGAGCGCGTAGGAGGCGCCACAAGTGGGGCTGCCAGCTGTCGTGCGCGGCGAGCGGCCGGCCGGTGCCATCGACATCGCGGCCCGCGCTCCAGTTCAGGACGAGCCCGGGCCTTCGCACGGCGTAGCGGTCGAAGAGATCGGCGATACGCCGCGCCCGCCCGAACCAGGTCGCACCGGCCGGCAAGACGGTGAGCGGACCGAGGCGGGCGTCGTCGCGCCTCGAGCGCAATACCTCGAGCACTGCCCAGACGAGACAGTCGACCCTCCACGGATCACCGACTCGGTCGAGGCTCCCAGCTTCGAGTACCGCGGTGCGCAGCGCGCCGGGGAACGGGAAGTCGATGTTCGCGGCGACACCGTCGCCGGCACCCGGCCCCGAGGCGCCGAGCGATCTGGCGAGCTCCAGGGCGAGCCACCTGCGCATGCCCACAGTCGGCACGGCGACCCATTCTGGCGACATCGGGTCCACGGGCGGCTCCGCCAGCACCTCGGCCAGCACCGCTGCGAGAGGCTCCACCCGGCTGGCGCTTGAGAGGTGGAGCACGACCGAACACTATCGAGGGGCTGTGACCCTTACCTGGGTCAGACCTGCTCGACTCGCCCGTCCTACTCGGGTACGGTCCAAGGCATGTCGATCCTGCTCGAGCTGGACCTCACCGGAGCAATCGTCGAGGACGTCGGCTCGCATCCCATCGAACGGGTGGTGAACCGTCGCCGGCTCGCACTGCGTACCCTGATCAACCGGCTCGCCTCGGCCGCTGAAGACCCGAACGTCGTGGGATTGCTGGCCAAGCTCGGGGCCACCTCGATATCGCTCGCGCAGGCCCAGGAACTGGCGGACGCGGTAGGGCGCTTCCGCGCGAGGGGCAAGGAAGCCATCGCGTGGGCCGAGACCTTCGGCGAGCTCGGGCGTGCGACGACCGCCTATGTCGTTGCCACGGGGTTCGGTGAGCTGTGGCTGCAGCCTTCGGGAAGCATCGGCCTCATGGGCGCAGCGGCCTCCGGCACCTTCGTGCGCGGCGCCCTCGATCAGGCACGTGTCGAGCCGCTGTTCGCTCAGCGCCACGAGTACAAGAACGCTGCGGACACCTTCTTGCGAAGCGAGTTCTCCGAGGCTCACCGCGAGGTGACCGAACGTCTGGCCGAGTCCGCCTACGAGCAGATCGTTGCCGCGGTGTCGGCCGGCCGGCGGTTGCCGTCCGAGCGCGTGCGGGAGCTCATCGATCGGGCACCGATCCCGGCCGCCGAAGCCCAGGAGGCGGGCCTCGTCGATCACCTCGGGTACCGCGACGCAGTTCGCGACGCTGTGGATCGCCGCTGGCCCGACAAGCCGACACTGCTCTATCTCTCGCGCTATCAAAGGCGCTGGGACGGCGTCCGCAAGCTGTGCGGGGCGCGCCGTCCCGCGGTCGGGCTCATCGAGGCGATCGGTTCCATCCGGATCGGCAGGTCCAAGCCGGGTCCGGTCGGACGGGCAGCGGGTTCGGACACCGTCACCGCGGCGTTCCGCGCCGCGGTGAACGACGAGCGCGTGAAGGCGATCGTGTTCAGGGTCAACAGTCCCGGTGGCTCTTACGTCGCCTCGGACACCATCTGGCGCGAGGTGTGCAGGGCCCGCGAGGCTGCCAAACCGGTCGTGGTTTCGATGGGCGAGGTGGCCGGCTCAGGTGGGTATTTCGTGGCCATGGCGGCCGACGTCATCGTGGCCGAGCCCGCGACGATCACCGGATCGATCGGCGTGCTCGGCGGCAAGCTCGAAACCAAGGGGCTGTTCGAGCGCCTCGGTGTGAACATCGAGAGTCTCGGCCGCGGGCAGCACGCGCTCATGTTCTCGACCCAGACCGGCTTCAGCGAGGACGAGTGGGCCAAGCTCCACGAGTGGCTCGACTTCGTCTACGAGGATTTCACCGCCAAGGTCGCGCAGGGACGCGCCATGACCCGCGAGGCTGTCCACGAGGTTGCCCGCGGCCGGGTCTGGACCGGAGCCGACGCCCTCGAACGCGGGCTCGTCGACGAGCTCGGAGGACTGCGCCGAGCCGTGGAGATCGCCCGGGAACGGGCCGGCCTGCCCCCGCAGGCGCGGCTGCGGCCGATCCTCGCGCTGTCGCCGGTGCAGCAGCTGCGCCAGCCGCGCAACAGCGATGACCCCGCGGCCTTCGTGCAATCCAGGGGATTGGCCGCAGCGCTGTGGGAGTGGGGAGGACATGCCCAGCTCGCAGCGGCACTCGGACTTCCGGCGACCGGGCTCTTGACGATGCCGCTGGGGCCGCTCCGCTAGAGGCGTGACCCGGCGAACTGCCTTCCTGCGCTAGCCCATCCGGAGCCGTTCAGCGATCGAGATCAGCTCGTCGCCGTAGCTCTCCAGTTTCACGGGTCCTATCCCACTGATCTCCAACAGTCCTGCCTCTGTGGTCGGAAGGACCGCAGCCACGAGCCGCAAGGTCTTGTCGTCGAATACGACGAACGCGGGCCTCCCGGCTGCTCGCGCCCGCTTTGCCCGCCAGGAGCGCAAGGTTTCCCATGCGTCTGCGGAACGCGAATGAGCCAGCATCAACGGCGTCCCATCGACGGTCACCGACGTGCCGAAGGCGACGAGCGTGGTTGCCGGGCCCCCTCCGAGCAGTACCCGGGCTCCATCGGGTGCGAGCTCGACGATCTCGCAATCGCGGCCACGGTGGGAAAAGCGCGATCCGGCCGCGCCTATGAGCATCTCGATCCGGGCTGAAGTCTCACGGCGCAGCGGTGCCGGCCTGGAATCGGGCACCCGGGTCGCTTGATCTTGCGACTCGGCGTGCGCACTCGGTCGCACAGGTTGCGCGAGCTCGAGAAGAAATGGAGACGGCGACGGCCCGGCAATGATCGAGGTGCTGATGCTGCAACGGGTGAGAGCGACGTGGAACACCCGGCGTTCCTCCTCGAGGTCCTCGGCTAGCCGGTGCGGCAACAGCCCGGCGGTGGCGTGGTGCACTACGACGTGCGGCCACTCCCGGCCCTTGACGGCGTGGATCGATGCCAACGTGATCCCGTCGGGATCACCGGGCGCGCCCAACTGCTCCGCAAGCCAAGCGGGAAACCGGCTCGCGTCGCTCTCGAGGTCCGCTAGCTCAGCCAACGCGTCGAGATCGTCGGCGTGCGCGGCGATGGCACCGTGGCTCCAACGGTCGAGAGCCGTGGCGCTCGCGTCCAGTCCGCCACTACCCACCTGGGATCGAAGCACGGCGAGGATGTCGGCGGTCGTCCCGCCCTCGGCGGCGTCCCGGACGCGCTTCAGGTCACCGGCGAAGTCTCGGACCTTGTCCGCCTCCCGGTCACTCGCCTTGGCCTCGAGCCAGTCCGCCAGGCTCACCAGACCGTCCATTGACCGCTGCCTGCCGACAAGCTCGAGAAGTGATCTGCTCATGGCGCGCTTTGGGCGTCGGGCGGCTTCTCGCAGCCCGGAACCGGCCAGCGCCCACTGCGGAGCGGTCGCGACGCCAAGCCAATCCAGCGCAGCCCGGACGCCACCTCGTTGGAGGAAGTACCTGCTCACTCCCCCGTTAACGGGCACTGCCTCGTTGGCGAGCAGCACCTGCACGGGGGCCAGCGACGCGTTCACGCGCGCGAGGACCGCCACCTCGCTCGGCATCGCACCCGCGTCGAGAAGCTCCCGCACGCGGCGGGCCGCACGGGCGGCCGGACCGTCCTCGCCCGTGAGAATCGAGAGGCACGCGCTGTCACTTGCCGGGTCTTGGTCCCGCGGAGCCGGGCGGATCACCTTCGGGACGCGCAGGCGGTTCCGGGTCAACAGGTTCGACGCCGCAGTGACGACGGGAGGCGGGCACCGGTAATTGACCTCGAGCGAGTGCAGCGCCGCACCAGGAAACCAGTGGCCGAAGTCGACCAGCCAGCGAGGCGTTGCCCCTGCGTAGCCGTAGATCGTCTGATCGTCGTCACCAACTGCGAACACTGCGCCCGCCGGTCCGCTGAGCAATCTGATGAGAAGCAGGTGCGCTGGTGTGAGGTCCTGGAACTCGTCGACGAGCAGCACGCGGGCCGATCGTTGAACCCTTAGACGGAAGGCAGGATCACCCAGCAACGCTTCTATGGCGCATGTCACCTGCTCGTCGAAGTCGACGACTCCCCGTTCGAAGAGCTGGCCCCTATACGCGCGGGCGACACGTTCGAGGTCCGACACGTCGGGTAGCTCCCCCTCGACCGTCGCAGGATCGACCAGGCCGAGGCGGACGCGCCCGAGCGCCTTGATCCACGGTGCGAGAGGGTCAGTCTCGGCCCGGATCGGGAACTTGACGAGCGCACCGAGCAGACGGCGCACCTCGACCTCTTCGATGGTCGATCGATTCGCGCACAACCGCAGCCCGAGAGCGTTCAAAGTCCGGACCTGAACCTCGGCGACATCCTCGAGCCGTGTCCTCATCTCCTTCGCCGCCCTCGCGTTGTACGCGACAAGGGCGACCGCGCCGGGCGGGAGGCCCCAGCCCTGCAGCAACAGGCGGGCCCGCTCGGTCAGCACCCTTGTCTTGCCCGAACCCGCGGGGGCAATGACCCGGACCATGGCACCAGGCTCGGTCACCGCCGCGAATTGGTCCCGCGCCAACTCGACGCCCGTCGGGTCGCTCACGCCGAGTGGCCGCAGTATCCCCTGCTCGAGCAGCACCCGATGGACCACCGGCAGGTCGACGCGACCTGAGAGGCCGGCATCGAGCGGTCCACCGTCGCAGACAGCCGCAGCGCCGTTTCTCATGAGGATGTCGCCTTCGGACTCGCTGAGCGTGGCCCCGAGACTGCAGGCGAGCTCGGCCCAGCGCCAACGACGACCCGACGAGCCTCCTCGTGCGTCGAGCGAGTTGGCCCACACGCCGTGGTGCAACCGCTCCCCCAGCAAGTCAAGGTCCGCAGACCATTCCCACGGCTGGCGACCCGTGATGGCCTCCGCGGGAGGCATCTCCGGATCATCGAGCCCGATCCCGGGCGTGAGCTCGATTACGACCGAGCGCCGCTGTCGCCAGGCAGCCCCGAGCAGATCCGCGAGCTCCCGGTTCACTGCGGTGACCCGGACCCGCTCGCAGGAGGACCATTCTCCGGGCGCGACGTCGTTCGGACCCACGACCACGGATCGGCCGAGGGATATCGGATCGGGCATCCCATGATCTTGGCTCAGGTGCTGGGGAGCGGCCACGACGTGCTCAGTTGGTGGGAGTGACCTTGGTTAGGCCGCTCGGGCGGTCCGGATCCAGGCCACGGGCAAGCGACAGGTGGCGCGCCAGTTGCTGGCCGCGAACCGTGGCCACGATCGTGTACATCACCTCGGCGAGCCCGCCCGGCATCGGGAGTGTGCTGTCGGGATGCGGCGTACAGGTGGCGAATGGAGCCTCGAGGGCCTGCAGGCGCTCGACGAGCTGGCGCCCGTCGCTCGCGATCGGATCGCCTCCGTCGATGTGCAGCACCGGGAGACCGGCCCCGACGCTGGCGATCGGCCCGTGCATCAGGTCCGCGATCGACATCCCCTCGGCGAAGATCCGCGCCGTCTCTTTCACCTTGAGCGCCGTCTCGAGCGCCGCCGCGTACGCGAGGCCCCGCGCCGTGACGAGCAGTCGTTCGTAACCCACCCAGGCATGTGCCAGCGCCGCCGGCCGGTCGTCGTCCGCCAGCACCGCGGCGACGGCCCCAGGCACTCGAGCGAGCTCGGTGACGCCGGGCAGGCCGTCTCCGAGCGCTCCGGCCACGACCAGCACGAGGGCCATCTCGGCGGTGACGGTCTTGGTGGCGGGGACAGCGAGCTCGACTCCGGCGTCTGTCGAAAGTACGAGGTCGCTCACCCCCGCCAGCGCGCTCGAGTCGTCGTTGGTGATGACGACCACGACAGCGCCGCTCGCCCGGAGGCGCTCACAGGTGGCGACCACCTCGGGGGTGGCGCCTGACTGACTCAGGCCGATCACGAGGTACCCGTGGTAGTCGACCGGCGAGTGATAGCGAGTGTGCAGACTCGGGGCGGTAAGCCCGGCAGGCCGGTGAGCTGCAAGCTCGCTGGCGTAGCGACCGAGCATTGCCGCATTGTCCGACGAACCGCGTCCAACAAAGGCAATGCCGTCGAGAGTCTCGGGCACGATCGCCCGCACCCGGTCGCAGATCTCGGGAGCCGAAGCAGCAATGCGCCCCAGCACCTCGGGCTGCTCGTCCATCTCCCGTGCCATGAGCTCGCCTGTCACCGGACTTCGACCTCCTGCGGACTGGGAGGGCCCTGCCCGGCTCGCGCCCCTATCACGCTGAACAGGCTAGGGCGACGGCCTCGAGGGTCCGGGCGGTCCTGAGCGACGACTCCTGGGCAAGATGCCTGGGTGCTTCCTGTTCGCGCAGCACTGCATGGATGTGGCGAAGCGCAGCACTGAACGAGCGCTCGTCCACTGTCGGATGTTCCACCGTCTCCTTCCCGTCGCGTCGAAGTACAAGTGTGTCGGCCGGGTCCGGGTGGAACGGGTTGCTGAGGTGGATCTGACCCTCGGAGCCGAGCACGCGGGTGAAAGTGTCAAAGGCGCGTCTGAACCCGCAGCCCAGTACCAGCCGCTCGTGCCCGTAGTCCACGATGGCCATTGCCTCGGTCTCGACCGCGCCGTTGCCGGTGGCGAAACCGACGGCATCGCCCGGCAAGGGATCGCGAGTGGAAAGGACCTCCTGGGCCAAGCGGACGGGGTAACAGCCGACGTCGGCGAGAGCGCCGCCGCCGAGCTCCTCGGAGAGGCGGATATCCTCCGATCGCGAGAGGTTGAAATAGAAGAGGCTGTTCAACTCGCGAACCTCGCCGACGGCGCCGGCGGCCAACAGATCGAGGAGTCGCAGGTGTTGGGCCTGGAACGGGAAAACGAACGACTCCCACAACAGCGCGCCCTGGCCGGAGGCAGTCTCCAGCACCGCCGCGGTCTGTGCCGACCCCACACAGAGCGGTTTCTCGCACAGAACCGCCTTGCCCGCCTCGAGGGCGCGCTGGGTCCAGTGGGCGTGGCAGGAGTTGGGGAGCGCGACGTAGACGGCGTCTATATCGGGCGAGTCGACCACGGCGTCATAGCCCTCCACGCCCTGTTCGACTCCGTGGTTGCGGGCGAACGAGTCAGCCCGTGCGCCGTCACGGCTGGCGACGAGCACCGCCCGGCCGCCTCCCGCTTCCCGGAGGCCTGGTAGGAACTGCCTCCTGGCGATCTCGGCCGCCCCCAGAATGCCCCAGCGCACCTCACCTGTGATCTTCTCGGCGCTCATGAACAATTCCCATCCCATGTAGGCAGGCTGTCGGTCCCGATGCCAATAAACCGTAGAGCCTCGCGGATCGCCGCGGTCTCGAATCGCGGTGCTCAACCGCGGCGAACCAGCCGCCGACCGCGGCGCAGTTGGCCCGGTCACCCCCCTCATGCCAACATCCGAGTGACCGGTATCTCGTTCGCCTCGAGGCAACGAGCCGCGATCGAGTCTGAAGCCACATCGACACGAGGAGACCTCGACCTGACCGATACTCACCGCCACCACCCGCGAACACCCGGCGCGTCGCGCTCGGCGAGCAGAACAACAGGGAGCGCAGCCTCCGATACCTGTCGCGTGATTCCCGCTCCTGAGACAGATCGATCCCGGGGGGCCAACCCCAGGCACTCGGACTTTTCGCCAAGTGAAGAAGGCGCATCCCTGTGATCGCGATACTCGGCGGTCTCGGAGGGGCAGTCTGCTTCGCCATTGCGGCCCTGTGTGCCTCGAGCGCGAGTCGCGAGATCGGCGCCATGTCAACCCTGGCCTGGGTGATGGCACTCGGACTGGGCGTGATCGTCGTCCCCATCGCGCTCGTGGGCAACCCCAGCCGTCTCTCGGGAAACACCATTGCGCTCCTGTGCATCGCAGGCGCCAGCAATGTCGCCGGACTCCACCTCGAATACGTCGCGTTTCGCCGCGTGGCAGTCGGCATCGTGACCGCCGTCGCGTCCACCGAAGGAATGGTGGCAGCTGTCCTGTCGTCAGTGTTCGGCGCCAGGCTTGCCGCCAGCACGATCCTGTTGCTGGTGGTGATCACCATCGGCGTGGTACTGGCGGCCGCTCACCTGGACCCTGCGTCTCCCGACGGTGCCGACTCCGAAGTCCTGAAGAGCCCGAGATCAGGCTCGACCGGAGTCTTGAGACGCCTGGATGCCGCCAGCACCCGTTCTGCCCTCCTCGTCATCCCCGTGGCGATTCTGTTCGGGATCACCGTTTACACGACCGGGCGTGCCGGAACCGAGGCACCGATCATCTGGGTGCTGGTTCCGGCACGAGTCTTCGGGACGGTACTCATAACCTCACCTCTGCTGATCCGGCGGAAGCTGAGAATCAGCCGGCGCACCTTCCCGCTTGTCCTCACCGCCGGGATCGCCGAAGTCATCGGCCTGGTGAGCTACACCTTCGGGGCACGCCAACAGCTCGCGATCGCCGCGGTTCTCGCGACCCAGTACGCCGCTTTGGCTGCGGTCGCCGCGTACTTCCTGTTCGGCGAGCGGCTTCGCCGCCACCAGATACTAGGCGTCGTCATAGTCGTGGCCGGTGTCGTGACGCTCAGTGCTCTGACCGGTTGAGGGCGCCTGGTAACTCCGTCCAGAGCGGCAGGGACCCTAGTATCGGACCGTGCGCCTGGGCCTGGAACAGGGACGGGTGATCGGCTGCCTCGTCGAAAAGCAGCTGACGACGCCCCAGCAGTACCCACTCAGCCTCAACGCGCTTGTGACGGCCTGCAACCAGACCTCGAACCGCGACCCGGTGGTCCGCTACGACAGCACTCTGGTGCAGCGGACGCTCGCGTCGCTCAAGGAAGCAGGACTCGTCCGCTTCGTCTATCCCTCGCACGGCGGCTCGGCGACGCGCTACCGCCAGGTGCTCGACGAGCAGCTCGGTCTCGACAAGCCTGCACTTGCCCTGGTGGCTGTGCTTCTGCTGCGCGGTCCACAGACAGCCGGCGAGCTGCGAGCCAGGACCGACCGGATGGCGAGCCTCGACAGCAGCCTCGCGGTCAATGCCGAGCTCGAACGTCTGGGGGCTCTGCCCGAGCCAGTCGTGCTGCGGCTGGCTCGGCGTCCCGGTCAGAAGGAGGAGCGCTGGGTACAGCTGCTCACTACGGATGCACCCGGGCGCGCCGTCGCCGACAGCGGCGGGGTCGGTGTCGCGGAGGCTGATCGCCTACCGGCCTTCGAAGCCGGACCCGGGGCTTGCGGAGATGATGTTGGCGCCGGCGGGCTGAACGGCGAGCAGGAGCCCTCGGACAGTACCGACGGCGGGTTCCGCTCGCTCCTTGACGAGGTCAGCGCTCTGCGGGCCGAGGTAGGCGCATTGAGGGCAGTGGTCGAACAGCTTCAGACCGAGGAGACCAAGCAAATAGCCGCGATCGAGCAGTTGCAGGCCAGGCTCAACCCCTGAGCGCTTCACCGGATCTCGGAGCCGCCTGATGCCTGCCCACCGCCGGTGCGTCGAGGCGACAACCGCTCAGGAGCCAAGAGTGCCAACTTGTTGTCCCGCGGCTGGCAGGACTTCGCCGACAGGTTCCTACGATGCACTGATGGCAACACACTCCTACGAGATATCGCTTCAATGGACGGGCAACAACGGGTCGGGCACGAGCAGCTACCGCGCATACAGCCGCCAGCATGAGCTGAGCGCGTCCGATAAACCGGTCATTGCGGGCTCGTCCGACCCTGCATTCCGTGGCGACGCGCAGCGGTGGAACCCCGAGGAGCTGCTCGTGGCCGCTCTCTCCCAGTGCCACATGCTCTCCTACCTGCATCTCGCCGCAAACGCCGGCGTTGTCGTGACCGCCTACACCGACACGCCGTCAGGCACGATGAACGAGAACGCCGACGGCAGTGGCGAGTTCACCCGAGCCGTGCTCCGTCCCGTGGTCACCGTCACTGATGCCGCCATGCGCGAGAAGGCCGAGTCCCTCCACGACAAGGCCGAGAAGCTCTGCTTCATAGCCCGCTCGGTCAACTTCCCGGTCCACCATCAACCCGCCGTCGTCGTCGATCCCGCACACTGAAACGTGCCTGAGGGCGCCCGGCCTATGACGTGCCGTCCACCCGGTGCCGTGTGCGCAACTTGTCAACGGCGAGAGGCTCGGGACGGCGGAGCAGTATGGTCAAGCTCGTCGAGAACACCCTTGAGACGCTGCCGGTGGTCCAGAGGCCTAGATGCCGATGGTGGATAGGAGCCGCATGCCGCCGACGATAGGAGCCCTGCTTGCCGACATCACCACGGTTCGGGTCGACGCCGTCGTCAATGCTGCGAACCGCTCCCTGATGGGCGGTGGTGGGGTTGACGGCGCCATCCACCGCGCGGCCGGTGCAGCAGATCTCTCCGTTGCCTGTGCCGCTCTCGGCGGCTGCGACCCCGGAGACGCCAAGGCCACTCAGGGATTCCGTCTGCCTGCCCGTTTCATCATCCACACGGTCGGCCCGGTCTGGTACGGAGGCGATCGCGGTGAGGAAGAAGTACTCGCATCGTGTTATCGACGCTGCGTCGAGGTAGCCGACGGGCTCGCGGTCGCGTCGATGGCGTTTCCGGCCATATCCACCGGGGCGTATGGCTTCCCGGAAGCGCGCGCGGCCTTCATAGCAGTCGAGACCCTGCGCTCGATCGAGACCTCCGTCCAACAGATTCTGCTCGTGGCATTCGACCGACGCGTGCTACAAAGCTTCGAAGCTGCCCTCGCCAGCTGAGCGCCGGCGACAAGATCAGGACTCACTCCGACCACCTCGTAAGAGCCGCCCGGGTGAGGACTGGCTCTTCGAGCCGAGATGAAGAGACCTGTCAGGTATTGCGCCGGCTGCGGGCTCCATTTAGCGCTTGATCGTCAACCCGAGCGGGTGTACAACGGGCACAAGACTGGGATCAGCCTCCTCGGAGTGAGGCTCGACAAGTGTGCTGTGTCTCCCCAGGGAAGCTACGAACCCGTTCCGGCCAAAGCGCGGGGGTGCAAAAGGATGCAGACGCTAANNCTAATTCTTTCCAGCTCGATTGCCGCAGTCAGCTCGGGCTGGAAGTGGATCGCCATATTGATCGGCCTCGGTGTGGTCGTCGTGCTCTATCTCCTATACGCGTTGTCGAGCAGGAACTTTCGACATCCTTCCAAGGTATTCGAGGGCCTGGACGGCGTGTCAAGCACATCGAAGTTCCAATGGACCATCTGGCTGGCAGCCATCCTTATCGTGTATGTCGCACTTTGGGTCATAAGAGTGAAGCAGGGTGATTGGAGTTCAACGACCAAGGTGCCGGCGAACGTGCTCACAGTGCTCGGCTTCAGCACTGCAACTGCAGCTGCAGCAAAGGGCATCACCGCTGGATACGTTCAAACCAATCGGGTTTCGAAAGCCGATCCGGCCAATCGGGCAAAACCGCCCGGAGGTCTCCTCCAGGACGATGACGGCGTGCCTGAGCTAGCAAAGATCCAGATGGTGGGCTTCACCCTTGTCGCGGTGGGGATCTTCGTGGCCACCTTCTTCCATCAGATATTTGCCAGTCCAATTCTAACGAGCCTGCCGAACATCGACTCGTCCTTGCTGGTGCTCATGGGCATCAGCCAAGGCGGCTACCTCGGCAAGAAGATCGTCTCGTTCGGCCCAGGTGCCCACTAACGCCTTGAGCGCTGCGAAACGGCTTGTTCGCGTCGTGACTGCGCGCCGAGAACTCGGGGATCGCCAGTTCTCGACAAGCCGCCGACCAGCACGTGCGTGCACCAGGATTTCGGCGACCTCGCGATCGGACGAGCCTGGTGAGCGGTCCAGTGCCGGCTCGCTCGCGGCGCGACGCACCCCGTACGAGCCAGTGCCGGCAGGGACTTCGACGACTTCGCACTCGAGAATTCCAACGAGAGACGGGGTCGGTCAACTGGATCGGCACGGAGGCTTAACCGGCGTCGCTAATTTCTCTTGCGAAAGCCACGCCCTGCTCGCCACCGACGCCGGGATGGCCATTTCGCAACCAGCGTCGTCTGGCACGCTAGGCGACTGGTGAACTGTGTTACGAGCAGCGTCGCTCCGGCAAAGGAAATAGCAAGGGGGAAACATGCAATACACGACGCTCGGCCGGAGCGACTTGAGAGTGTCCCGGATCGCTTTCGGCACCTGGCAGCTCGGGGGTGACTGGGGGCCATTGGATGAGGTGGCAGCCGTCGCTGCCATCAGACAGGCCGTGGACGAGGGGATCACGCTCTTTGACACCGCTCACGCCTACGGATTCGGTGAATCGGAGCGGTTGCTTGCACGAGCGCTCAAGGGGCGCGCCCGTGAGGACCTCGTCATCGCGACCAAAGGAGGCATCCGACCGGTGGAGGGGGGTGTGGCGCGTGATTCGAGCCCTGCATGGATCCGTCACGACCTCGAGGCAAGTCTCGGGGCACTCGGCACCGAGGTCATAGATCTCTACCAGGTCCACTGGCCCGACCCCCGGACCCCATTCGAGGACACCGCCGCGGTCCTCGCCGGCTTTGTGGCCGAGGGCAAGATCCGCCACGTGGGCGTGTCCAACTTCGATGTCGAGCAGATGACCCGGTTCGGCTCGGTGCTCCCGGTAGAAACGCTGCAACCGGCCTACAGCATGTTCCGACGCGACATCGAAGCCGATGTCCTTCCCTACACAGAGACGAACGGGATCGGCGTCCTCGCCTACGGCCCGCTCGCGCACGGCCTGCTCGGCGGTCACCTCCGTGCATCCACAGCCTTTGATCCGCACGACTGGCGCCACGCAAGTCCTGTCTTCCAGGGGGCCACGTTCCGGCGCAACCTGGAGACCGTCGCCGCACTCGAGTCGTATGCCCAACAGGAGTTCGGCGCCTCTGTCAGTCGCCTCGCAGTGGCCTGGACGCTCGCGTGCCCCGGGATCGACGTCGCCATCGTGGGCACCCGCAACCCAACCCATGTCGAGGACGCCGTTCGAGCCGCCGCTCTCCAGCTCGACGACGACGCCCTCGCCCGCATCGACACGATCATGTACGAGGCCGTGCCGCTCTCCGGGCCTACTCCCGAAGGCGGCTGAGGAAACGTGCGCAGAACAGAGAACCCAATTCCAATCGTCGACGCCAGAATGCAGCAGCCCCGATGAAGGCTCTGCCAACCGTTGCCGTCCTCGGCACCGGACAGATGGGAAGACCGATGGCCCTAAGGCTCGTCTCGGCCGGACTCGCCGTCAGGGTCTGGGACCGTTCGCACGCCAAGGCCGAAGCACTGGTCGAGGCCGGGGCGACGGCTGCGGCCTCGCCGTCACAGGCAACCGCTGATGCCGACGTCGTTCTCACGATGCTTGCCGACGGCCCAGCGGTGAACGCCGTGATGGCAGACCCGAACGGGCCCCTCGGCTCCGCCGGGCCCGAGACGGTCTGGTTGCAGATGAGCACCGTCGGCATCGACTGGACAGATCGGCTTGCTGGCCTCGCTGGCGCGTGCGACGTGGCCTTCGTCGACGCCCCTGTTTCAGGAAGCGTCGGCCCGGCAGAGACCGGCACGTTGCTCGTGCTTGCAAGCGGCCCGGCTCATACAAGAGCGACCTTGGCGCCGGTGCTGGACGCGATCGGCCGACGGACGATCTGGCTCGGACCAGCTGGCGCGGGCAGCCGGGCGAAGTTGGTGCTCAACAACTGGCTGGTCGATCTCGTCGAGTCCACCGCAGAGACGCTCCGCTTCGCCGGCGCCCTCGGCCTCGACCCGGCGACGATCATCGACCTTCTTGATGCGCCGATCGGATCGCCCTACGCCGTCGACAAGGCTCGACACATGCTGAAGGGCGATTTCACGCCGAACTTCGCGCTCAAACACGCTGTCAAGGACGCCGATCTCGCCCTGGCGGCCGCCGAGTCGGTCGGCATCGAACTGGGATTGACCCGGAGCCTCATCGAGTCGTGGCATCGCGCGCTGGCCGGCGGGCGGGGGGACGAGGATCTCTCGACCGTCTACGACGACGCAGGCGTGCGGCCGTGAACACGTTTCTTACCGACGCACGCGGGACGCTCCTGCCGGAACCGAACAGCAAGTACGGCCCACTACCCCCGTTACTCCTGGCGCTGACCCTTGTTACCGGCCTGGTAGATGCCTTCAGCTACCTGGTGCTCGGACACGTGTTCGTCGCCAACATGACCGGCAACGTCGTGTTCTTGGGATTCGCGCTGGCGGGCGCGCCAGGCTTCTCGATTGTGGCGTCAGTGGTAGCCCTGGCGTCGTTCTGGTCCGGCGCCTTCATCGGTGGCCGGGTCGGGTCCGGACTCGGGGAACACAAGGATCGGTTGCTCGGCACTGCTGGAGCGATTCAAGGTGGCTTCCTTGCGGTTTCGGTGGTCCTCGCCGCGATCACCGCAGACGCGATGAGCGCGGGATACCGCTACCCGTTGATCGTCGTTCTAGGGCTTGCGATGGGGATCCAGAACGCAACGGCGCGCAGGCTCGCAGTGCCGGACCTGACCACGACCGTGCTCACTTTGACCATTACCGGCACTGCTGCCGACAGCGCGCTCGCAGGAGGCAAGGGATCGGTCTCCGGGCGCCGCCTGATAGCCGTGGCCGCAATGCTGATTGGAGGCCTCCTCGGCGCGGCTTTGGTCATCCACGTCCGGATCGTCCTTCCCCTGGTGATCGCCCTGATCGTGATAGTGGCGGTGGCAGCGACGACCTTCGCACTTGGCAGGTCGGATCCCGCTTGGGCCCGCGCCTGACCTCTGCGCGCGATGAGCGACGCGAGGCACGCGCTGCTCACCGCAGCTGCGGACAGCTATCCGGTGCTGTCTCTGCGGACGACCTCCGCCTGGCACGGCCTGGTCGACGGGCCACGTGCCTCGTGACGCTTTCGATGCGAAACTGATCAGGTGACCAACGGCATCGTCTCCACGGTCCCGACCGCGCGATCCGCCGGCGGGACCCTCTGGCGGCGCACTACCGGCGGGAGCTTTGCCCTGGTAGCGCTGGGCGCGGCCATGTGGGGGACCGATCCCGTGTTGCGCCAGGGCCTCGCACTGCACATGCCGGCTCCGGCCATCGTGGCATTCGAGCAAGCGCTTCCGGCGGCCATTCTCGCGCCGTTGGCGTGGAGGGGGATACGCAGGGCACTGGCGCTGTTCGACCTGCGCGACTGGCTGGCACTTGCAGTACTCGGCTGCGGATCCTCGGCTCTCGCCACGTTGTTGTTCACCGTTGCGTTCACCTATGGCCGGCCCAACACGCCGGTGCTGCTCCAGCAACTCCAGCCGCTCTTTGCGATTGCGGGCGCGCGTCTGCTTCTCGGCGAACGCCTCCAACGTCGCTACGGCTTGTACCTCATGGGCGGGGTCGTGGGCTCGTACCTGGTCGCCTTCGCCCACCCGCTCTCGCCGGGCGGGATCGACGGGTGGGCGCCCGCTCTCTTGGCAGTGTCGGCGGCGCTGCTATGGGGGCTCGGCACAGTGCTCGGCCGTCACCTCGGCGCGAAGCTCCCCTTCGCCGAGCTCACCGCGTTGCGCCTGACCACAGGACTGGTCGCGGCACTCGTCGCGTTGGGCGTGACCGGGGACGCCTCCGCCTACTCCCACGTGAGCGCCAAGGCTCTGCTCGCCCTGGTGCTGCTTGCGTTGGTACCCGGCCTGCTGAGCTTGCTCGTCTACTACCGAGGCCTACGGGCCACCCCGGCGGCCGCCGCCACCCTTGGCGAGCTCGCGTTTCCTTTCACGGCCCTCTTCCTCGACTACCTGGCCTTCGGGTCCACGCTGTCACCTTCGCAGTGGGTCGGACTCGCCCTGCTCGTGACCACGATCACAACCATGGGGACGCTGCGCGCCAACGGGACCCCGACCGGCGTTGAGGTACCCGACCTCGAACGGAGTGCCAATGCCGACCGGCCCGAGCCACTGGCGATCACAGGCTGAGACGCCACAGCCTCGGGAAAGCCTTTGCCCGCTATGAGTCTGAGGAACGGACTACTGACTCCGGACCGGACCGGTGGCGCCAAGGACCTGCGAAATGGCTTTGCGCCGGCGGCCGTGCCGGCGAGGTCATCGTCTGAAGTCAGGGCAGTCTCTTCGCCGCTCAGGCCTAGTCGCCCGGCGTCGCCAGCTCGACATCGCCAGCATGCTGGTGAGGTAGGACCTGAGCGGGCACGGTTCCGAGGCGTCCGGCCTGATAGTCCTCCATCGCCTGGATGATCTCTTCCTTGGTGTTCATCACGAAAGGGCCGTAGTGGACGACTGGCTCACCGATCGGCTGGCCCCCGAGCAGCAGCACCTCGAAGTTCGAACCTGCATCCTGGGTCGTGTCGGCGGTCAGAGTTACCGCTTCTCCAGGCCCGTAGACAACGAGCTGGCCCACGTGGATCGGCCGGCGCTCGACGCCCGCGCTGCCCCTTCCCGCCAGCACATAGGCCAGGGCGTTGAAGTCGGGCCGCCAGGGCAGGCGAACACTGGCACCCAGGCTGACAGTGGCATGAACCACGGTGATCGGGGTGAACGTCGACCCCGGACCTCTGTGACCGCCGAGCTCACCTGCGATCAGTCGCAACAGCGCGCCTCCGTCCATGGTCGTCAGCAGCGTCGCTTCGCTCCCACGAATGTCCTGATAACGAGGCGGATTCCACTTGTTGGCCCTCGGCAGGTTGACCCACAGCTGAATACCGTGGAACAAGCCGCCGCTCACCACCAATTCCTCCGGCGGGGCCTCGATGTGGAGTATCCCCGCGCCTGCGGTCATCCATTGGGTGTCACCGTTGGTGATCCGACCCCCACCACCGTTCGAGTCCTGATGAACGAAAGTGCCGTCGATGATGTAGGTGACCGTCTCGAAGCCCCGGTGCGGATGCCAAGGGGTCCCTTTCGGTTCCCCAGGGGCGTAGTCGACCTCTCCCATCTGGTCCATATGGATGAACGGGTCCAGATCGGTAAGGCTCACGCCGGCGAAGGCGCGACGGACGGGGAATCCCTCTCCTTCCAGTCCTGCGGGTGCGGTCGTGACCGACCTCACGGGCCGCTCGCGTCCAGCGACCGGATCCGGCGGGGGGACCCGCGGCAGCGCCAATACGTTCTCAACTGTCACTGCTGGCATCGTCGCCTCTTTCGCGTCGGATACGGGCTGGTCTTCAGGTCGAACAATATTTGCGCGCGCAACATTCCGGCTCGGCCCGAAGGACCGCCCGATTCGCGAAGATAACGGCACCTCCCCGACTCGCCCCGCGACAACGAATCCCTCGGTAGAAGTTTGGAGTTACCGGGCCACTCACGCCTGGGCTGCAGGCGCCCCAGCAGCGCGGAGGAGCACCGGAGTTGTTTCACCGTTGTGGTCAGCTCCGCTGGCACTCGAGCTATCGTGTCCGGAATCGACTTGTGACCTGCGACGGGCTAGCGGTCGCTCACGTCGAACAGGAGGTACCTTCGCACGACGCAAGGGGGGAGCGCAGTGGCTTCTATCGTCGTAGAGCCGGCAGATCAGGCTCCGGAAAAAGGGCTCAAGACCGGTGCGCTCGGCCTTGTCTCGAGCGTGGTCATAGGCGTTGCATCGACTGCCCCTGCCTACAGCTTGGCCGCGACGCTCGGCTTCGTGGTCGTCGCGATCGGGCTGCAGGCACCGATAGTCACGATCCTCGCTTTCGTCCCCATGTACTTCATCTCGATCGGCTATCAGGAGATGAACAGGGCCGACCCGGACTGCGGGACGACCTTCACGTGGGCCACCCGAGCCTTCACGCCACGCGTGGGTTGGATGGGCGGCTGGGGCATCATCGCCGCCGACATCCTCGTCATGGCAAGCCTCGCCCAGGTCGCCGGTCAGTACGTCTTCGAGTTGTTCAACGCGAAAGGCATCGGCAACAACGCGACGAGCGGCTGGGTGCTGCTCGTCGGTGTGCTGTGGATCGTAGCCATGACGTGGATCTGTTACGTGGGAATCGAGATCTCCGCCAACTTCCAGAAGGCGTTGCTCGGCATCGAGCTCACCATGTTGACGATCATGTCGGTCTGGGCGCTCGTCAGGGTCGGCAACGGGAGCGCCCCAATAGGGCACATCGTGCCGACGGGATCGTGGTTCAACCCCTTTGCGGTCAAGCACTTCAGCGACTTTGTCATCGGCCTCGCGGACATGCTCTTCATCTACTGGGGATGGGATACCGCCGTCGCCTGCAACGAGGAGACCGCCAACGCAGAGACCGTGCCCGGCAAGGCCGCCGTCATCTCGACGTTCGTGCTGCTCGGCACTTACGCGCTCGTCATCCTCGCCGTCGAGTCCTACGCCGGGATCGGCTCGACAGGCATCGGTCTCGGGAACTCCGCCAACACGGGCGACGTGCTGTCCATCCTCGGTCCGGCCATCTTCGGGCATTCAACTCTGGCGTCGGTCCTGGACCACCTGCTGCTGCTCATGGTCCTCTCGTCGGCGGCGGCCTCGACCCAGACCACCATCCTGCCGACGGCACGTACCACCCTCTCCATGGCGGTCTACAGGTCGATCCCGCGATCGTTCGAGAGGATACACAGGCGCTACCTCACGCCGACGGTCTCGACCGTGGTCATGGGAGCAGTGTCGGTCGCGCTCTACGCCGTCATGAACTACATCTCGGCCGGGCAGGTCATCAAGGACTCAGTGGACTCGCTCGGTGTGATGATCGCTTTCTACTACGGTCTCACCGGGTTCTCCTGCACCTGGTATTACCGGAGAAACCTCACGAGCAACCTGCGCAACTTCTTCATGCAGGGAGTCATGCCGACAGCCGGCGGCCTCATACTGTTCTTCATTCTCGGATGGTCCTTCTGGTACTACTGGCAACCAGTCAACAGCTACACGCACTGGGGCATCTTCGGCCGCCAGATCGGGGGCGTTTTCATCCTCGACGTAGGGCTGCTCGTCATCGGCGTCATCCTGATGTTCGCCATGCAGGCCTTCCGGCCCGCCTTCTTCCGGGGCGAGACCCTCAACCGGGACTCTGCGACGCTCGTCAGCGAGGAATTCCTCACCAAGCAGGCGGGAACGAAGTAGCTCTGTCCGTGTCGATCAACGGTGTGAAGATCCGACTCGCGGGCATCTACACGCAGTTGGCGACCACAACTCGGACAGCGACCCTCGCCCAGGCCGCGAACATGGGCTCGCGTCCTGACCGGAAGACCTTGCCAAGGAGAGACTCCGGTCGTATTTTCCTGAGGGGCCGCGCCATCGCGCCCGAGGGTGCACACCAAGGAGGCGAAACCCAATGACGGAGGCTCCAC
>PLKG01000138.1:135983-137823 GCA_003140595.1 Acidimicrobiaceae bacterium
TCCACATCCGGTCTCGAGGTCGAGTGGCTGGGCGTCCCCGGCAACCCGTCAGAGGTGCTCATACAGGCCAGCCGGGGCGCGAGCTTGTTGGTGGTCGGCTCGCGTGGCTTGGGCGGGTTCATGGGGCTGATGATCGGCTCGGTGTCGANNAACCCAATGACGGAGGCTCCACGACAGCCCCTCATCGTCGTCGGCGTCGACGGTTCGCCAGAAGCTGCATCTGCGCTCGAGGTCGCGATCGAAGAGGCCCGCCTCCGACGAGCCGTCCTGCACGTCACCTATGCCTATCCCTCCATGGGACGCCCGCTCACGGGGTCCACGGGCAAGGAATACCACGTGCAGACAGAGCACGACGCGAGGGAGGTTCTCGAGGCCGCCGCCGCCGCCGCACCGTCNNCTGATGATCGGCTCGGTGTCGAATCAGTGCGTGCACCACGCGCACTGCCCAGTGCTCGTCGTTCGCAAGGAGCATTGAACCAAGGTCGTGCGGTCGCTGCCTGTTCACCGGCCTCGCCAAGCCCTCCACGGAACTGGCGGTGCGTGCACGCGAGCTGCGCCGCCGCAGCTTTGGGCGCGGCTCGCCTGTGCCTGTTCGGAACAAGACTCGCCTGTGCCTGTTCGGAACAAGAACAGCCTCGCCGAGGGGGACTTGGGCGTTTCGCGCTTCTCTGCTCAAACTCCAACTTTGTGATTTCTCTCCCCCGCCGTCGAATCGCGCCCCCACCTTCATCTCCGGCGCGCTGATTGTCTCGGCCGTCGCGTTCGACATGGCGCCGCCATGGCTGGGCGCCGCGCAGGCTCAATATGCATCACGACTGGAGGCAACGGCTTGGTTTGAGGCGGTGTGCTCGCCGCTTCTAAGAGATCGCTCGAGACGAGTCTTGCCCGCACGCCGAGACGCTGAGTAACGCGGATCACAGGTCGTGGAGGTGAGCCACCAACCACGAATCGCGGCAATGACTTTCCCGTCGCTCGGCGCGACGACGAAGGTTCCCGTCACGCGGTAGTGGTAGACGACGACGACGTCGACGCGAAGGGTGATCGCACTATTCGGTGTCGCGTGCTGCAGATTGAAGAATGGTGCACCCAGGTCGTGCGATGGCCCGCAATCGCCACGTTTCCGGGTTGTCCTGGGAGGGGCGAGGACGGGTAGTGACTAGGAACCGACTCCAATTGGAGCTCGCCTATGCCTTGTACGACGGCGTAGTTCGTCACTCCTGCTGCGGGAATCGTCAACGACGCGATCGCAGTCCCGGCTGGAAGGCTCGCCGGCCAGGGAAGGAGCGGCGGGGTCTCGAACCCGACCAGGCGCTCCCGCCCGGCGATCGAGCCCCAGTGCCTCCCGAGAGCACTGGAAGGTACTCCCGGAGCGACGACTGGGCGCCTTCGGCCGCGAGGCGAGTGGCGAACAGGGCGTAGGGGACAAAGCCGAGAACGACCAGACCCGTGATCACAAGCCCGTAGCCGACGCGACGCACAACCCTCAAACGCCTCGAACCTTCCCAAGTGGGCTCTGCGCGTCCGGGAGCAACGGTGAAGGCCACGGCTGGGTCTCATCGGTCAGAGCATTCGCTACGGCTGTTCAGCGACAAGATGTCCGGCCGTCGACATGGCTCTGATCCTCCAGAACAGCCAGATTGCACAACGAAATCACGGCTCCCACAAACCTGCCTCGTCACCGGGCAAAGTGCCCGGGCCTCTTTGCGCTAGGGCGGAGAGGAGAGAACGAGCAGATCGGACCACAAGGCCGATCGAGATGGTGGCACTCGATGTTTCCGACCCGACGGCTATCGACGATCAGCAGCCTCCAGGGTTGCACGTACCGCTTCCAGACGCGCTG
>PLKG01000083.1 GCA_003140595.1 Acidimicrobiaceae bacterium
CTCAGTGTTTAGGAACGGTACCCAAAGGTGACGAGCGAGATAGTCGTCAGCGACTACGACCCGGACTGGCCCGTGTGGTTCGAAACGGTCCGCGCCTGTGTGTGGCCAGTGCTCTGTGATACCGCGATACGCATCGAACATGTCGGCTCGACAGCCGTTGCCGGGCTGGCCGCGAAGCCGATCATCGACATGGACATAGTCGTGGGTTCTGAACACGAAGTCGGTCCGGTGATCGAGCGCCTCGCATCGATCGGCTGTTTGTGGCGGGGCGACCTTGGCGTCGCGGGCCGCGAGGCATTCGGACCAGTGCCGGGAGAAAGCCTTCCGGCTCACCACTTGTATCTGGTGGTGGAGAACAACAGGGCTCACCTCGACCACTGGCTGCTACGCGACATGCTGGAGGAGGATCCCGCGGCACGACAGGAATACGCGGCCTTGAAGAGGCGGAACGCCGAGCTGGCCAAGGGCGACTTTGACCTCTACGTCGCGGCCAAGGCGAACTTCGTCGCCCGGCTGTTGGCACGGGGGCGTGAGGCGAGGGAACTGCCGCCGGTGACCTACTGGGAGCCGGCGACCGACGGCGTCTGACCGACCGCAGAACACGTCATGTTCGAACCGAGATCGCTCTCCCGGCGCTCAGCGTGGCGGTCCACCACAGGAGATCTGCGACAACAAGCTCGAGGCGCTGATCCAAGGAGCTGAAGAGCTCGGGAGAGATCCCGTCGGCGTTCCTCGCGGCGATCATCAGGTCCGGGAGGATGTGAATGGCATGGCGAAGGGGAGCCATCTCGAACTCGACAGCCACCAGGCGCAACTGCTCTATCGCCCGCGCTCCGCCGACGTTTCCATATCCGACGAATGTCACCGGCTTGCGATTGAACTCAGGGAACACGTGATCCATCGCGTTCTTGAGCGATGCGGGGTAACCGTGGTTGTACTCGCTTGTGACGATGATGAAGGCGTCGGCACGTTCTATCGTCCGCCCAAGTCGAGCGACGTCCTCGTCCGGATAGTCCCTCAGCGATCGGGCCGGCGGAACCGCGCGATCGTAAAACGGAAGCGGATGGTCCCGTAGGTCCACGATCTCGAGATCGAGGTCGTCACGCCGCCCGAGCCGGTCCTCCAACCAGGCGACTGGCTTGTCCGAGAAGCGGCCTGGCCGCGTGCTACCGACGATCACCTGGACGAGTGGCATTGGCAGTCAGGGCGCGGTGTCCGCAACGCGGACCCGGTTCCCTGTCCTCCTTTCGATCTTTGCGTGCAGATTCCGACGCACGACTCACTGACAGTTCTCGACGTCCCGCTCAGGCCGCCGCCTCTCTGCGACGAACCGGGGACTTACCGGGCCGTTCGGGCATTTGTCCGCGCCCACTGGTCCGGTCCCGCTGTAAGGACACGACCCAATAAGAAGCCTATCGAGGAACGTGACCGTGCCCTCTGTTCCCACAGATCGTCAGGAAGACTCTGCACCGCGAGCAGTCACCGTGTGGATCTGGTGAGATCTGAACATGACGATTATCAAGATCAACGCAATCACCGTGCCGGACGGTGCCCGAGACGAGCTGGCGCAACGCTTTGCCGCCCGCGCCGGCGCAGTTGACGACCAAGAGGGGTTCGAGGGATTCGAGTTGCTCCGACCCACCGACGGGCGCAACCAGTGGCTGGTCGTCACCCGGTGGCATGACGAGGAGGCGTTCCAACGTTGGGTCGGCTCTCCCGGCTTTGCACACGGCCACACGGGCGTCGGCCGACCGACGTCTCAGGGTGAACCGGTGTCGGTCGCCTCAGAATTGTGGTCGTATGAAGTGGCGGGCGGTTCGCCGACGGCCACGATCAGCTGAGCGGGGCGACCGGCCCACGACCGAAGGAGCCTTCGCCATGTCCCCGAGAGCTTTCGATCAAGCCCAACTGCCGATGACAACAACACAGCTGATGTTGCCACGTGTCCTGAGAAGACTCCCCCGCTGCTTGCTACTGTCCGTCCACTCGGACGGGTCCTTCCTGTCGATCGGCTCCAAGGGTTCCGTCCTTTCGATCGGATCGATCGGCTCCGCGTGCTCGATCGGCTCGATCGGCTCGGCGTGCTCGATCGGCTCGATCGGGAGCTTTCTCTCCTTGTTTTCAGCACTTTCCTTCGCATCACGCTTCTCGGTACTGTCCAGCTTGTCGCGGCATTCCACAATG
This sequence comes from Acidimicrobiaceae bacterium, assembly GCA_003140595.1. GTDB lineage: Bacteria > Actinomycetota > Acidimicrobiia > Acidimicrobiales > Bog-793 > Fen-455. The sequence goes on from PLKG01000083.1 coordinate 2,185, forward strand.
TCGCACCGGTCCAGAGCCAACGATTAGATCAACGCCTTCCGTCCGCTGTCCTACGCCGCATATGCGACCTCACCGCGTCGACCGGTCGTGCGGTGGCAATGTTCGTCGACGACGCCGGTGATCCAGCTCTACGCACAACCGAGATGCTTGCTTGCGAAATGCTCAGGCGCGGTCTGCACGAACGTGGCATCGCAAATCACGCCCGTGCAGAAGCAAGTGTCGGGAGCCGTCCCTGCTGCGCCTCGCGCCCCGTCGGTTCCGATGCTGAGACCGCTTGCAACTCACTGTGACAGTCGAGCCTTCTGCGGCAAGCCTGCCCGGCTGGGACGAACTGGTCATCGGCGACGGGACAGAACTCCCTTCCCTGCGCCCCTTGTCGCAAACCTCCTCGACAAGTACGACCTTGACGCAGACGAGGCACTGATCAAGCCGCAACTGGGCCTTCTCCGCAAAGCCGTCAAACAGTCAACATACGGTGTCGTCGCGCGCGTCTGTGATCGAGTAGTCGGGTTCATGGGATTGGTCGTGTACCGCGGCAACGCGTGGACGCGTCATGCCGGTTTCGACTACGAGGCACAGGGCACTCCCCTGTGTACCTCGGCGGCGCGTTCTACGGCGTGACGGACTTCGCCGCCGAGCGCGGCCTCCGGCTACTGGACTACGCCTTCATGGCCGAGGACGCCAAGCGTTCACGCGGTTGCCAGGCGCGGACGGCACTTAGGCTGCTGAAGGCTGTTTGATCGGAGAGGGCGGACATTACCGCCAGTCGTAGATCCGCGCCGACGGCTGCGGCCCCCTCATTTTGGTTGATGCCTTAGGTCCGGAGCTGTTGTGCACAACTTCCGGTTACAACTCCCGGGCTCGGCTCACGAGCCGTCGCGCAGATCGCCCAGGCGCTTGCGCGTGAAGCGGATGTCGTCGAAGGTGACAACGCACCCGTCACCGGTCGGCGACTGCGCCTCGAAGCCGATCGCGCCAGAGGTGGGCGTGCCGTCGATGGTGAAGAATCGGATCATCCGCCAGGTCTTCCCGTCGAGGGATGCGTGGTAGGCGAAGGCGTGGTCGATCCGGGAGACCCGCAGCCACACCGTCCGGCCGTCGACGACCCAGGAGTTGGCGTCGTCGGAGACGCCGCGGGTGACCACCGAGACGATCATCGGCTCGCCGTCGGGGGAGAACTCGAAGCAGAGCTTGCCCCAGTGGCGGTCGTTGATCCACACGAGCAGCACCCCCGCGTCGTAAGTGGAGGCGAACTCGACGGTGACGCGGGCGCTGAACTGGAAGTCACCGTCCGGGGGGACCCCGAGCAGGGTCGCCGCGTTGAGCATCGACTCGGCGTTGAGCTCGGCGTCGGCTCCCGGGTCGATGAAGATGTCGCTGTGGGCGNNAGCCGCCTCTGAGGACGGCGAGAGTGCGAAGGGCAAACCAGGCAGGTTCCAAGCGATGGTCATGTCGTCTCCATCTCTCGTCGGATCATTGCGCTGTGTCGTCGAGCGGGGTCCGCTGCGCCGTCCGGTTCGTCGTCGGGGATCAGGTCGCGGAGCGTGCGGCGGACGATGTTCTCGGTGAACTCCCCCGCCAGAAAGCACCGCTGCAGGCCGACGCCCTCCTGGACCGCGTCGACGAGCTGCCCGCTGACGCCGTGGACGT
>PLKG01000010.1 GCA_003140595.1 Acidimicrobiaceae bacterium
CTCGTACCTCGAGCGGACGATCGCGAACGACGATCGAGCCGAATTCTTCTGGAAGTACGCACAGGGAGCTGAGTGGCTGCCGTGGCTCGAACTGCGTGAGCCCTTCCAGTCGTTGTTTCGGGTCGAAGGGGAGCTCTCACCTGCGGGACGAGCGCTTGCGACCTGGTTCGCTGACGTCATTCAGTCGGACAGTGAGGCTGCACTGAGGTCGGTGCAGCGACGTGGCGGTCATCTCAATCGGGCAACTGCAGAGACGATCGCTCTCTCGTTCCATCAAACCGATCGTCGGCCGGAAGCCCGGGCTCTCGGCCGTTGGTCTCTACTGCTGACACAGAGCAGCGGTCCCGAGGTCGACCGATTCCTTGGCTACCTCCTCATCGACGCACGCAACCGCTGGCCCGAGGATCGTGACACGGCCATTTTGCTGTTCGAACACTTGACCGCCGTCGACATGGCGATCACCCCTGGTTTTCACCTGGGCGACGACGGAGCTGAGGATCCGACGGAGTTCAAGGTGGACTCGCTAGTCGGAGGGGAGCACGAGCTGGGGCAGGCGTGGGAACAAGTCCTGAAGCCACACTTAGACGAGGTCGTCATTCCCGTTGTTCGCATCCTCGAGCACCACATCGCGAGCGCCCACGCGACCCTTCGGACGGCATCACAAGCGAGCGCACAGTTTGATGCGGAGAGCTTCGTCCGAACCGCGATCGAGTCCGATGCCCAGAATGGGTTCCCCCGGGTATTTGACCGCCTGATCGACATGCTGCGGGAGTGCGTCGAGTATCTCGTAGCGCATCGCAGCGACGAGGGAGGCGCCCTCATTGCCCGCCTCGGTGCTACAGACGTTCCGCTGCTCCGACGGATCGCGATGTATGGGTGGCAGGTACGCACTGACCGAACCGCAGACGAGAAGGTCGGTCACGTGGTCGAATCGGGCGAACTCTTCGCCTTCGCGACTCGGCGCGAGGTGTACCGCTTAATCGAGACGACGGCCTCCGCCGCTGCCGATGGGGCTCGAGCACGCCTTCTCGCCGCGATCTTGGCCGGACCGGATTCAAGCCTTTCGCTCGGAGAGGACAAAGACAAGAGGATGATCTTCGAGCTGCTCGACTGGCTAGCGCGCGGAGTCCCAGACGACGCACGCGTGACCGGAGCGTTGGCGGCGTATCAGACCGCGAACCCAGGGCTCACTCCGTCACCTCATCCCGGCTTCGACCGCTGGACGGAATTCCACTTCGGCACCACATCGCCGGTCTCTGCGGAGGAGCTCAACGGAAGCCGAACGGTGGCGGAGATCGAGGCGCTCCTCCAGGCGCATGCGGCCGCCGACCCTGAGACGTTCTTCGGATGGACGATCAGAATGCCCCAGGTGGTTTCGGGTGCCGCAAGAGAGAATCCGACGTGGGCGATTGGGCTATTGTCTGATCTCTTCGCGAATGGCGCGTGGGATCACCCGTTCTGGTCGTACCTCTTCGACGGCCTCGGGGATTCTGAGGGCCTTGAGGAGCATGATCTCGACCGCACACTCGCCCTCGTCGCCGACCTCATCGGAACATTCGAATCAAGCGAGTCCGCACGCCTCGTGATCCCGCCCGTCGGCGACCTTCTCGTGGCGATCGTCCGCCAGCCTGTGATCCCGACCGACCTTCTCGATCGAGTCGAGGTGCTCGGCGAAAGACTCGCCATGGTCGTCTGGAGCGGGCCCGACGGCGTCATCTCCGAGGAGACGGAGCGGGTTTTCGAGCGCGGCTTCAATCATTGGGTGGGAAGACAGATTCGGTTCTGGGTCGACGTCATCCGTCTCCGATGGAAGCTCGAAGGCAACGAGTGGTCCGGAATGCCAGACCGGACCAAGTCGGCGTTGACCGCGCTGCTCTCGGTTCAAGCACCAAAGTCCATCTACATCAAGGCAGTAGCGGCTGGCTACTTCAACTTCTTCCTTTCCGCCGACGAGGGCTGGGCTACGGAAAGCATCCTCCCCCTTTTCGACTGGCAGGACGGCGCCCTCGCTGCGCGAACTTGGTCAGCGTTCTTCGCCGGAGACCGATCGGACGATCGCGCGTTGGGCCTGCTGCTCGAAGAACTCCCTGAGACCTTCTCGCGCGTCACCGGAGAACTCTCCCTTGCTCTCGCGCGGTGGTTCAGCGTGCAAGTCGTCGGAACGATGCTCGACCTCTACGGGCACGGCACGATTCGCGCCTTCGTGAATGCGACGGACCCCGACAATCTGATCGCGTTCGCTCGCGACGTGGGTTGGCTCCTCCATGCAGCGCCACCCACCTACGCGGAAGATCAGTGGGCAAGGTGGATCGAACGATATGTCCGAGACCGTCTGGCGTCGCGGCCCCTGCCGTTCGCGCCACACGAGGCGGGCGAGATGCTCCGTTGGGTCACCGTAGCCGGCAGCCGATTTCCTGCCGCTGTCGACCTCTATCTGCAGACGGACGCCACGATCATCGAAGTCTATGCATTCACGACTGACATCAAGGAGAAGCACCTCGCAGAGCAGTTCCCAGCGCCCCTGACCCTGCTCCTCGAATACGCACTGGATCGCGCAACTCCAGGCTCATTCTTCGATTGCTTAGGAATCGAGGAAGTGCTCCACCAGCTGATCCCTGTTGTTGGACGCGGGCTGCGGCGCAACCTCCTTGCAGTCTGTGACGCTGGAGCAGCGCTGCATTGCTCCGGTGCGCTCATGTGGAAGGCCAGCGTGGTTGAGCACTATCCAGAGCCTGACGCGACTGGCACCTCTGCCGATTGAAAGTGTGCTGGCGTCGCCCCGTGTACGCCGTAGCCAAGTGACCTCTGGCTATGGGACTGGGCGTACCCAATGTTCAGGTGGTGAGCTATTTAGCTACTTGATGGTCGCCATAGATTCGGCAGGAACACGCGCGCGTTCACCGCAGCCGTCAAAGGCTCACCGCGTAGTTGCCGACAAATCCAGGTGTCGTTGGCGTTCCGGCCGTGACCCACGCCGGCTGATCCCAGAAGCGGTAGATGACTGACCGGCCATTCTGACAGCTGAACTCCGTGATCGGATCTTCCTCGCATGTGACGTCGGAAACTTCTGATCAGCGGAGCTTGATGCTCTTGGGCTTCCGCGGACCGATCCCGCCGCCGTCAAGGTCGATAAGCAGGTTGCCGTACTCTGCGTCTTCGATTTCCAGTTCATTGATGCCGGAGGGCGACGACCTGTGTACCCAGTCTTTGCCACGACGACATCGTTGCGTTGCGCCTGCTGAATCCGGTCGTCGAATAGGTAATTGATGAAGTACTGACCATCCCGTCCGTGAATCAGGAAATTATCGAGCCATGCCTCGGATTCTGCAGATCGCAGTTGCCCGACAAGAGTCTTTCCAATGTCGACGAAATGGCTACTCACAATGATTCGGGGGTAGATGGCGTGCTCGTGTTCGAGCTTGTATGCGTCGATCAGGCCAGAACCGTATACAAAATTGGTGTCCATCCATAATGGACCGGTGGCAATGCCGCCGCGAACAAATAGTCCATGTCGTACTAGTTCGGCTTGGTAGCTAGCGGCCGCTAACAATACTCGTAAGTAGACTGCCCATGTTAGGTCAACATCGCTCAACGGGGGGTCGCCCGTTTTGTCGATTGGAAAGCCGATCACGATGTTGTCGGTGAATGTTGCCGTGGAGCAGTAGCCGTCGGCACTGGGGAGACCGGCAGTCTTGCGCGCCGCTGCGATTCCCGTCGAAAGCTGTTCTAGGCGACGCTGCTGAAGGGTGCGGTCCCTCGCCACGGCCTGGCTTCCAAGCGAGTCGATAAACACGACGATGGACTCAACGAGCACTGGATCGAGCGATCGGGTGGTATAGACCTGGGACTGCCCGGGGGGAGAGACACGGCCACTCATGCGCTCAGGAATACCAGGGTGGCTGAGGACCACCAGTGCAACTGGAGCAACGGGTCAACCACCAGGACTTTCGCGATTTCAGAAGGCGACGCACGCCAAAGAGGCCAGTGAGAGGTGCAGCCGCCCAAACGCCTCGCGCCCTGTTCAGCGGTGCTAATAGTCGCGACGATGCGCAGGTTGGGTGTGCTGCCCGGACGCCCCTTGCTCTGAAGAGCGTCCATGCCTTCATCTCGCCTTTCTCACGAGCCGCGAGGCTCCGGGCGTTCCTATACGCGCCTCAGACGCCAGTGAACCATATAGACGGTGCGAGGTCGTGGGGGTTTCCGGGTCCCTGTCTGACCCGAGTGGCGGCGGTTACGGCGCGCGGTAGGTCGGCCCGTCGTTAGTCGTCTCCGGCAAGACCGGGCGGCTTCCGTCGCCACGTGCGGAGGCAGTATCAGATCGTGCTTCATCGGGATACGTCTCGAATCGCAAGTGACACGGGAGCCAGCGGAGGATACACCTGGTTGTTGATCTCGGGCACGCTCGGCATCTCCGTACGCGGAAGATCGCGGTTGTGCGCGAAGTCCTTTGTCGTGATCTGCTTCGCACGTTCGGGGTCGATGATCGCGAGCTGCTGCTTAGTGATCCGCGTGAGCATCACGGCGAGCTCGCGAGGCATGCCAAGCTCGGGTATCTGAGCAAGCTGCTTCAGTCTCGGAATCGCGGCCGCGAACTCGTGTCCGCTAAGGGAGAACACATCCGCCAGGTAGTCCGACCTTACGCGAATGTATTGGCCGGTGATGATCCCTAGCCTCTCGCCATCACGGATTACCGACGAGAAGCTGTCCGATTCGGTGAAGTGGTGCCAGTCTGGGATCGCCAAGGCGCAGAACGCCTCCGATCCTGTACGACCAGCGAGCGCGTTGACGCCCGCGACCGTTCGATAAACGTCGTACGAGCGTCTAGTGCAGAAGTTTGACCAGATTCAGGTCGTGGCAGCGCAGGAGCCCTACGAGACCAAGCCGGACGACTTCGGAGTTGAGAACTGGCGCGCGGTCGGCGCTCGAACGGCTTTGCAACACGTCGGCGTTCTTCGCGGTTGGGGCGCGATCTGGTTGTCGCGGCAGCCGTCTTCGGTGAGGGATCGGGTCGACGAAATAGAGCGCGAACTTGAGCTAATAAAGGGGAAGGCCCTGTTGAACGGAGCGGTGGATCTCCCAGTCGACGTTCCGCCGGACCCGCTTCCGGGGTAATCGTTCTTCCAGTGGGCTTGCGACTTGCCAGCCAGGGCGGTAGCAAAGCGAGGAGAGTAGTCGTGAGGCAGCGGCGCCCTCGCTGCTGTGTACTGCGAGGGACGATCCGCCCTCAGCAGCGTCCAAAGCTGGAAGCATGCTGATCCCGTTGAAAGCCGCCTACGAGCGATTCCGGCTCGAGCCAGGCTGGCTGCTGCAATTCGTACGACTGGTATCGGCAGCAGGCCCAGCGGAGCGGTCTGGTGAGCTTCGGAAGCCGACGGCAGCTGGTGCGCTCCTGTCGGTCAGGCGTGACCGTCACCAAGGTGAGGGGCCAGTGGATGGTCGACCAAGGGGACATCGACGCCGAAGTGGCGGAACATCGTGCGGCAACAGCGGAGCTGGAGCAGATCACGAGCGACTATCGCAGGAAGGTCCTGCATGGCGAGGCGGGCTCGACCATGAGAGCCACCTTCGGCAGTTACACCGTCTACGCCGACCTCCACTCGAGCTGGCGCTCGGACGCCAAACCCTGGAAGGAGTCGGGGGCGAACTGGTTCTGCAGCCGATGCTGGCAGCCCGGGACACTCAAGCACGACAAGCCGGAGTGCCATACCTGTTCGGATTGGGGGAGCTGCGGCCGGGACTGCACCCTGAGTGATGTGTCGTTTAAAGCATGTGGCACTGCCATGGCCATGTAGAGTTCTGCTCTGCCTACTTCAAGGATGGCGCGCGAGCCCAACATGTTCGCTACTGCCAGGCAAGGACTGGGTGACCACTGGCGCGCGAACACTAGCCATCCAGATCTTCTTTGCTGATGCCAATTCGGTGATGACTCGGGCCAGGGCTTCAGGAGCGGGGCCGCAAGACCCGCAACAGGCAGTGGTTGGGACGTTCGATTCGTCAGCTGCAGCGATGACCACCGCCCGTCACGCTGCAGATCAGTACGCCAACCGAGACGTCTGGACCGTTGCGGCTTGCGGCCACTGCGGCTGACCCCTCGTCTTATCGTCACGAGGCCGCCCGTGCTCCGGTGCGAACTACGGTGGAACGGGTGCCGCCGCGAACCCCGAGGACTGACCCCGCATTTCGATGCGGGTTGTTCGTCGCCTGGAACGAGCAATGTGCCTGGTGCACTGTGCCGCTCCGATTCTCCGATCTTCAGATAGATCACGTGATACCGAAGTCGCTTTCCGGGAAAGCGCTCGCCGAGTGCCTGGCACTGCATTCCCTTGCTCCCGACTACGACCGGGAGGCCTCCTATAACCTCGTCCCTGCCTGTGCCAAGTGCAATGGTCCAGGAGGCAAGGGCTGGAAGACTCCACCTAGGACCCCAGCAATCAGCCTGCTGCTCCAAAAGGCTCTCGTCAGAGGTGAGGATGCCGAGGCCGATGCTCAGGTGCTCGTTTCGGCGAACAGGTTCTCGAAGTCCCTCACGAAAGTAAACGCGGTGCTCGGGAGCGACGAAGCTGATCAGCTCACGAGTTCCGAGCGCGACGCCCTCGAACTCAATGCCTACCTAACGCGCCGGTGGCTCAACGAACGAGCTCAACGGGAGCGAGCCGAGCGCTCGATCTTCCGCTCCTACCACGAGGTTGAGGCACCCTACATCGTCGAGGTCACCGCTCATGTGGAAGTCGACGACTTCCTGGCGATGCTGCAGGACTGGTTTGTCGGGTCACCGGACTTGGCGAGCTTCTTGCGCACCTTTACTGGCGACGAGGATAATCGACCGGTTGATGCATCGCCGTACTCGATAGAGCAGCTGGCGTGGGCGCCGCAGCTGCGGGCTTACCTCGCGCGCGTGACGCTGAGTGTGGAGTACCTCCACACGGATTCCGAGGGCAACGAGGGTCCTCACGAGCCGGAACCCTTGGGATTCGACCTCTGGCTGAGGCTGACCGAGAACGAGACGGAGGTGCTTGATGTCGAATACGACGTTCATAACTCGTTTCCCGACTAAAATAACTTGACAAATGTCCAGGTCAGGCGCATACAAGAAGATAAGGCTTCCGTCCGGCAACGCCTCGGCTTGACGATTCCCGGTGTTCACGCGGTCTCGGTCAGGGCGAGGAGACCTTCCCAGAACAGAGGTGAGAGAGCGGTTGAGTAGCACGCGATTATCTCCACCGAAAGTCCTGGTCACGGGAGTATGTGGGTGTGGCGACTCCCTCAGGACCCGTGCGAGTGTAGCCAACTGTAGCCATACCGCCGGGACCGGAGTCCGCAAAGAGAGCTGCTTGCGCTGTTCGTCGAGGACGTCGACTTGAAGGCGCAAGAGAACGACATCGCGTTTGTCATCGCCGACGGCGGCCCGGGTGTCGGTCTCGTGCGCAAGCCGATCTAGGCGTTTCACAGGGAACGGCAGATCACCAGGCCGCGAGGACCCTGCCATTTCGCGGTCGCTAGTCGCGGCGGCGATTGCTCCGGTGATCGACTGTGGCTACTCGGGTGCGTGGCAGCCTTGTGCCTTTGTTGTGCTGCCCGATTTGCTGCCCGATGTGCCCCTTTCGCGGAGGACGACGAGAGCGGTTGTCCGGTCTCGGAGGTAGCGCGAGGCGTGGTCCGATCACTGACCCCTTCCTCGTGCCTCTCTCTCATTCGCGAGTTGGGGTGCCCGGTCGGGTTGGTTTGGATTCAGGTGCATCTGGGCACGTCGTCCAGCGGTAAAGGCGCGAACATCGATCTTGTGCCGAACGATGACCGGATGCGAGAGATCCTTAAGCGCTTGCCGGCTGACTGGCGTTCCTGGTCACAGGCGGCCGATGCTGGCGCGGTAACTCCGTTGGGCTGGGAGGTCATCGGTTGGGCGACCGACGTTGTGGCTGACTTCTACGGTGACGACTGGTTTCGCCGAAACCTGGAGAACTTGTCTCATCCGCTGATGTCGATGTATGACCATCCGCTGTCGAATCGGATTGCGGCGGTGCGTCATGTCGAGCGGGCAGCGCGTATCGCTTTGCTTCCCGAGGACGTGATGAAAGCTCTCTCGAAAGGGCCAAACGGGATCTGCCGGTCAACCTCGTCTGACGAGTTCGATCATCTAGACATCGTCCTCGAAGTGATCGGTCTCGCACTGAGAGATGGATGGGAGGTTGGCTGCGAGGTCCCGACCCGCAGCGGCCGGCTACCGGACGTCCGAGTGGCACGGTCGGGCTTCGCCTACTCGATCGAGGTCACGACGCAGGGCTTCGACCGGAGCCTACGTGCAACGCGTCGACAGGGTGACCGTCTCTCGGACGAACAGTTCCGGCTCGAGTTCGGCCACTCCGTCGAGTGCGTCACGCGGGTGGCGCGATTGCTGTCGGACGAAGAGTTTTCCGAGTACATCTCCGCGCTTGAACAGGCCGCGGCGGCGACGTCCGAATCCCACGATCTCGCGGAGTTCGATCTGGGGTTCGCTTCGGCGAGCGTGTATCCAAAAGGTGAGCGGCCGGGAACGACGACTCACGAAGGTCCGATGCTCGACGGCGATTTGTGGCCGAGGTTCGCCACGCGCCTGCGCACGAAGGCGGAGCAGACGATGGGGAGCGGTCGAAGCTGGATCCGTATCGATGAGGGCGGCGGCCTGCTAGCTCTCACGCAGGCCTATCACCTGCCGATAGAGGAGAAGCTTGGATGGCTGATGCACAACACGGCCATCGGCCTCGCCGACTTCCAACACGTCGAGGGGGTCGTTATCAGCCATGGCGCCGAACCGGACTGGAACCCGATGGCGAATCTAGCTGGCGTGACGGAGCGAGTCAGCGGATCGGCTGTCATCGAGCGCCGACTTCCGGGCGGGAGACGCCGCCGCACCTATCTGGTCAGGCTCGACCGCGGTGGGATCGTGCTCCCACGTCATCTCTTGTTGGATCCGGGAAGCTGGTACGGAGGAGAAGATCGCTGGCTGGACTGGGCGTTGAACTACCTCGGCAAGCCATCGATCCAGACCTTGGTCCAAGGCGAGTCACGCCGTGAACTGTTGCCGTAGGCACCACCGGGGTTCCTGCCTCACCACTACAAATCAGTCCTTGACCGCTGCACCCCCCTGGCGACGTTTCGCAGAGAGCGACCCGCCGCTGTCAGGTGCGGGCATAGCGATAGACGCCTCGGATCTGTTGGTGCAGGAAGCTTCCGGGGGATTCGGCCTGTACCAGCATGTCGTACACGGCCCTCGGTACGTCGAAGTACTGGTAGACAGAGCCGTCATGGAAGGCGATCTCAAGGGTCGATGAGTCATCGTCGAATCCCACGGACTCGACAGTCGAGGACGTGACTGGCTGTCTGTTCATGTGCTTGAGTCCGCTCCTTCGGTGGCTGCGGGATGCATTGCAGGATTGGGCACGATCCTGGCGGACGTGGGATCCTTCGAGCGCCACCTTGCTACTACGTCCTTGTAGTCCGCCGGCTCCCGGCGCCTGTCCCATCCGCCTGGCACTCCGACACCGACGACCTTGGGGTCAGTGCTTTCGGGAAGTCGGGCCGGTAGGTCGACCAGCACTCTCATCGGTACCGGAACGGCTTCGCCGATGACGATAGCCTCGCCGGTCCTGAGAATGGGCAGCATCGAGAGGACACCTGCGAGGTTGTCAGCGACAGCCGACGCGACATGCCCGCGGTCCGTGGCATTGGCGAGGCGGAGAGCCACGACCGTCCCGCACTGGGAAAGGATCGTCGCATCCACCTCGGCTGGCCGCTGACTGACGATCATTGCGCCAACGCCATACTTCCTCCCCTCCTTCACGACCCTCTCGACGGCCCAGCCCGCACTCGTCGGTCGATTGGCAAGGTAGGCGTGGGCCTCCTCGAACACAAAGAGGAGTGGGCGTTCCCGTCCGCCCTCGGATAGGCGTCTGGACCAGAAGAGGGACTCGTAGATGACTCGCGTAAGAGAACCCACCAGATCGGCCAGAACCTCCGACGGGACACCCGACAGGTCGAGGATGGATACCGACGATTCGCCGCCCAGCCACTCCTCGAGGAACTTGTCGAGATCGGCTTCGACTTTCCCGGCGGCGTTCGGCGCCCAAGGGCCAGGCCGGAACAGGAAGTCGTAGCGGGGGTCCCGCAGTCGGGAAGCGAGCCCTTCGACCTGGCGCCGGATGTTCAGAGTGCTACCGCTGAGGAAGATCTTCGTCGCACCCGCCGCCTGCGTTGGTGCTTGGTAGCGGGGCGGCGTGACAGTGATCGCGTCTCCCGTCTGCTGGGGGTTACCAGCGTCATCGAGCAGTAGCGCCTCGGAATCTCTGGTCTGGCTTGCCGGAGGCGCGGTGTGGGTCGCGTTTAGGAGTCGGTGCAGGTCGAGCCAGAGCTGGTGGATGCTGAACGGCACAGGGGTATCGACGGTGACCTCGTGAGGCCCAACCCCGGCGACGGGGCTCGCCTCCAGGGTCTCGCGCTTGAGGCGCACGATCTCATCACGTATGGCGCCGGTAGACGCGTCGTCATGAACGCCTCCGAAGGTGAGAGGCAGAAGCTCCTCAAACGAAAGCGCCCAATATGGAACGTGAAGTGGTCGAGTAGACGGCCCGTCCGCTCCGACCCGGAAGGTCTTCGCGCGGTCAAGAAGAGCGGCGGAGTACTCGCCATGCGGATCGAAGATCAGGACTCGCGCCGATGGATACCGCTTGGGGTCGGCAATGGCCTCCACTATCTTGACTACGGTCGTTGATTTCCCTGCGCCAGTGGTGCCAACGACTGCCGAGTGGCGCGTGATGAGAGCGTTGATGTCGAGCAGCGCCGGAATGGAAGAAGCACTGGCGATCCGGCCAATCTCAACCCGGATGGGAGAGGAGACCTCCCCGTAGACCGCTCCCAGCCTCGCTTCAGTCATGACGTGTACGGCGTCGCCGAGGCTGGGGAGGACCGATACGCCTCGACTGAAAGGACGGCCAGGCGAACCTTCGCCGATCAACTGCACAGTGAGCCACATCCGTCCGAAGGGATTAGTCTCCGCGAGTCGCTCAGGCACGGCACCGGAACCGGCCTGCGACACGATGCCGACGAGATCGGTAAATCCAAGAGGGATACGCACGAACCCCCCGACTTGAGCGACGTGGTAGGCATGTCCCTCGACGAAGACAAGGCCGGAGCGGGTTGAGTCCTCGAGCACGACGCTTACGGTGGCGCCCGCGACATCCTGGACGTAGCCGAGAAGGCTGGGATCGCTCACGCCGTAGTCGGCCCATCAGAGCGAGCGTCCGATCCGCCATCACCGACTAGTGCGCGAAGCTTTTTTCCGAAGGTCTTGAAGTCACCGAGGTCGCAATTGGCTGCAGCGCCCGTCGAGGGCGCGGCCCAGGGGAGTTCCGCTCTCGCGATGACTGCGGCGTCGCGGGCGAGGCAGCTCAGGTTTGGGTTTTCTAACGACAAGCACCTGGCGTTGTCGTAGATGGCGAGTTCTTCGTACTGGAGGGCGAAGACGGCCGCACCCGGGTTCCCTTGGATTCCTTGCACAATCAGCTCGTTGATGTGAGCGTCATCGAAGGAGAAGCCAATCGTCACCAAGGTGGCAGCTGGCTCCCTGAGGAACTGCCTGAGCCTGTCCTGCATGATGAGGTAGGGCATCCGGCGGCTGCGAGGGGTGGATCAATCGGCGGCCAGCTCGGTCCTTCGCCGCGGTGCGGATGACTTTTCCTGATGGCAGAAGTGACCAGTTAGACGATCCGTGCAACTTCCACACTCGGGCCCAACGGTCCGGCAACGAGTCCTGCTCGATGGCGGCAACGTCAATGAACGGTTCGCGTGAGCCCACGAACCCGTCGAAGAACGGCGCATCCCTGCGCTCCAGGGCAGTCTCAAGGAGAAGGTCATAGTTCGTGGTGAACACGCTTACGGGATAGGACCGTGAGGCGCCGCGGATCCAGACGGCAACGTCGTCATAGGGCGTCGGACCTGATGGGAGATCGACAGAGACGGCTTCGACAATGGCGTCAGTGATCGCGGCTTCAAGGGCGTCGATGGCCGAGACGGTTAGGCCGCGGATTTCGTGTGTGCCGGCAACAGTCGCGAGAGTGCGCAGTCGGCTGAGCATTGCTTCGAGGTTTGGAGGACCCAACTGATCCTCCGTGAGCTGCGCTACTAGACCCCGAAACTGGTCGCGCAACTTCGATGAGTCGATGCTCTCACTGATGAGGGTCGTCAGTCCGTCGATGGTGGGTATGAGGGGGCGCGCGTCTCCGTTCGACCCGTCTACCTGGATCGAGGCTGGGCAACCAGCACCAAGCAGAAGCCCGAGGGGCCGTTTGCTCTGGCCCATGCACTGCCAGAGGACTTCCGCTCTGCTCTCGATATGGAACCCGTCGGCGGCCATGCCAGCAATGATCGCACGGGGGAGAACATTGAGGCCCGATCCTCCTGAACAGCTGTCGTGCTTACCCAGTCTGCGCCGTTGCTGACGCTCCCGATACGAGTCCCTCCGTTTTGGCAGGAAACGATGCCGCGGGGGGCGTTACGGGCGCTAAATATCGAGCAGCCCCGCCTTTCGCAGTTGGCGGCGGACAACGCGGACGACGTCGTCGAAGCGGGGTGGGTCGGCGAGGTGCTCGCCCATCTCGGTGCTCCACCGCTGGCCGTAGCGTTCAACGCGGTCCTCGAAGCGCTGGGCGAAAGTGCCGGGGTCGAGGTTCTTGGCCCGAGCTTTGCGTGCGAAGAGCGGTCGGACCTCGGCGAGCGACAGTGCGGCGTCCTCGGTGAGTCGGAACAGGTCGTAGAGGTCCCGGCACTGGACGCGCTGGACGACGCAGCGGAGCTTCTCGGCGCCGATCTCCTCGATCGGGTAGACGGCAAACGGAAGAGGATCGGGTAGGTCTGGCCAGATGTTGCGGAGGGTCCGTTCCTCGACCGACTCGACGTGCTCGTCGGTCGCGAGATCGAGCTTGATCTGGCGAGGCCGGGCGGCGCCGAGTGGACCGACGTACGAGATGGCCGGCTTGTCTCCTTCGGTGAGCTCGAGATGGGGGAGGCCCGCGTGCTCTCGAGCCGCCTCCAGCACCTTGCCGAGGGCGGCGGCCGACGCCTCGGCGCTGCCGTCGAGGACGGTAAAGTCCAGGTCGGCCGAGTAGCGGTAGTCGGGAAGGTGGACGAAACGAAGAGCGGTGCCGCCTTTGAGGACGAGCCGTCCGCCGTCTTCCGGTCGGGCGTGGTGAAGCTGGGCGACGACATGGGCGAGTACGTAGTCCCGCTCCACGACAGGGGTGTCCACTCCGTCGGTGTCTGCTCGGCGGGTGAGGGCGTGGCGGGTGAGCACAGTCAGTTCCCGGCGACCGCTCGTAGTTCGTCTGCGCTTATGCTCCAGGCCACCCGGAAGGCGTCGTCCACCCAGGTCACCTTCTTGCCGCGGGGGTCGAGGCGGACCATCGGCTGCCTGCGCCCGACGGTCGGGTCGAGTTGGAGCGGGAGATCGAGTACCTGGGCGAGCGAGGCGAGGCGACGCTCCGCGGCGAATCCTCGGGGACCGAAGGCCCTGGCGAGCAGTGAGAGTCGGTCCGGATTGGCGCCGGACGCGCCGTTGACAAAAGCCTCCGCCAGCCGCTCGACGCCTCCCGTGAGATCGACCCGGAGGGCGCATTCGAACAGTGCTCGGTCCAGAGTGGAACGCCACGAATGCCCGAGCCGCTCGGCTTCGAGGTGGATGGTCTCGGCCCGCTCGATGACGACCCGGAGCGGACGGCGGCTGATGGCCGGGACGCGGACCTGTGTGGTGCAAGCGACAGTGATCGTGCGGACGGGGTGGCTGAGCAATCCGAGATCGGCCAGGGCGCTCAGGTAGGCGATGCGATGCTGCCGGTCGCCGAACGTGGCTCCCACGGCGAGGGCGAGGTCGTCGGTGGTGGTCGAGGTGTGGAGCGAGCCGAGGGGGCGGATGACGTAGCGCCCTCGGCCCAGCCGATCGACCAGGCCGTTGTCCTGCAGGCGTCGGAGGGTGTTGGCGGTGGCGGTCGGCGAGCGATCGAGCGCGGCCCTGGCTTCGTCGAAGGTGAACTCCTCTTTGCCCTCGGCGACGAGGGAGTCAATCAGCTCAAGTGGGCGGGCCATCGCTGCCTCCTGATTGACAAGATAGCAGAAGTTCACGAAAAACGTGAAATACAGCCGATCTGTCTGACAAGAGCGGTAATCGGTGTCCAGGTCTGTCCCAAGCCGCTGACCTGGGCAATCATATGTACAGGACCGCTTCCGGCATGACCAAGCCGGGTGGAACTAACGCGAGAATCGGGCCCCTGACCTGTACTGGTACACGCAGACCCGCTCGTCGGGTCACGGCTGAAAGCCAGGACGCGTGTCGAGATCAATCCGGATCCCTCCCCTCGTTATCCTGTCGGCGGGGACTCTTTCTCACCTGAAAAGCTGTCAAGTCCCCTACCTGGACCTAATTTCGACACCGCCGCTATCAACATGACTGAGTACTTGCACTCGGTGTCTGGCCCCGTCGTTCCCCTGTTACCCACGCCTACCGAGCACGTACGGGCGGCGCCCAAGGTTGATCTTTCGCAACCATTTTGGGTCGTCGAGTCAGTGAGACTTTCCTCATTCGACGGTGCCGATAGCCGGCTTGGTCCTGGCCATGCTGGTCGGCATCGAGGCCGAATACGCCTCGGCGAGAGGCTGGTTGGCGAGCAAGCAACACAGTGTCGATGATGGCAACCGTGTTTCAGATCGTGCGGTGTTCGCGGTGCAAGCTCAGGATGAAAGGTGAGTGCATCGCTCATGTCGGCCTCGGCTCCTCGGTGACGCCAGCGTGCACACGGCTGCCCCGACCTCACCTCCCGATGTGATGCAGCTACGAAGATCGGTCCGGCTTGGTGGTCTGGGCCACGAGTACGAATTGGCTTCGTGAAGCCTCCGACGACGTTCTCGGCACCCACGGGTTGCTCGTCGCCATCGCAACCGGTGAGTGGACTCATCGGGGCGGGTTCGCGGGGCGCAGGGAACCAATCACCTCATGCCGGACATATATAGTCCGTGGACAGCGCGCACGAGCCGGTACCCGACAGCGAGCTGTGGCGACGAGCCGCCGAGCACGACGGTGCCGCCTTCGGTGAGCTGTTCGAACGACACGCGGACGCAATCTACGTCCACTGTTTCCGTCGTACGGCCTCATGGTCGAGCGCGCAGGAGTTGACGAGTGTCGTCTTCTTGGAAGCATGGCGTCGCCGACGTGCGGTTCAGCTTCACGGTGACTGCATACTGCCCTGGCTCCTCGCAGTAGCGAACAACGCCATCCGCAATGCCGACCGGTCGTTGCGCCGCAACAAGCGCCTGCTCGCCAAGCTGCCCCCTCCGTGCGCCACTGGGGACTTCGGGGATGACGCCGCTGGTCGGTTGGACGACGAACGGGTGTTGGCACAGATACTTACGGCTCTGGGCGCGCTCCGAACGGAGGAGCAGGAGGTTGTTGCTCTCTGCGATTGGGCTGGCTTGAGCTATATGGAAGCTGCTACCGCGCTCGACGTGCCAGTCGGAACTGTTCGCTCCCGGCTCTCCCGTGCCCATGAGCATCTTCGTGCTCGGCTCAGCGACGAGACCGATAACCCCGAACGGGCCGAACGGCATGCGCCCGTTTACCAACACCCCGAAGGAGAGTGGTGATGAACATCCTTGATCAGGTTCCCGGGCCCCGGCCAATGCCTACCGACTATCGAGCCGCTCTGCGTCGAGAGCTTGAGGCCCTAGTCGCCAGTCCGTGCCGCTCTTGGAGATGGCGCCGACCGGGTGTGGTGCTCGGTCTAAGTATCGGCGTCGCCGTTGCCGCCGCCGGTGGAGCTTCTGCGGCCGTGTACCTCCACTTCGAGTCAGTTACTAACACGAGCACCGCTTTCTGTTACAGCGTTCCGAGTCTTGCCGGCCACAAGGGCACCGCGGTCACCGCCAGTGGCGCCCCAGGGTCCCCGGCACAGGTCACCGACGCCCTGCAGACGTGCACCATGCTTTGGCAGGACGGCTTTCTCGCCTCCGGTGCACCGAACGCTATTCACGTCACCGGCACCACCACGATCCATCAGGTACCGAATCTCGTCGTCTGCACGATGCCAGATGGGACGGCCGGTGTCTTTCCCGGCGATGCTTCGACATGTCGGCAGCTCGGCTTGTCAAGTCCTCCTTCTGGCGCTGAGAAGCGATAATCCGGGTCGCCATTCCACTACAGGGAGGTGGTGCCCTTTGCTCAAGTAGATGTTCGTTTGGACGGGCCGTGAACAGAACCGAGGCTTTCCTTGGTTTGCTGGTCTTGCAGAGGCGCAAATTTCGCGCCAGAAAGACAACCCAGTCGGCCAGAGTCCCTGGGCGTCCTCTTTCGTGGTGGCCATATACGGGACAAGAAAGCGCCGTAACGAGAGACATCGCCACCTTCTGTTCATGGTTCTCTAGGCGCGATACGCCGGCATCTAACGATCTACACTCGCCGCCGGTTTAATACACTCGAGGTCCATTCTCCGAGGCGCCCACGGCAGGCATTTACGCGGCCTATGGTGGTCTGCTCAGTCCACAACTGTACTTAGACAGGGCCAATGATTCCCTTGAATTCCGTATGATCTAGGGCGCATAATTGGCCTGCACCGGCGCAGAGGGCGCCGTGAACTAACTGCAGCATAAGGAGTGCTACTGCCTGCGATTCGGTCAACTGCGAAAGGAAGGGTCGATTACTGTGAAGAATATAGGACTCCATTCAAGACTGATAGGTGTTCTGGTGCTGGGCGGCGGGTTGCTGATCGCTTTGCCCTTGGCTCTCACTTCGGGAGCCTCAGCTAGTGCGCCGGGGCAGTACTGCGTCGCGTCATTAGCGGGGCAGTCAACCGTCGAGTGCTTTACCACCTTTGGGGCCTCAGTGAGCTTTGCTACCGGCGGAACAGTCAACCTTACGAATGCAGCCGTAGCACGATACGTGACGCCGTCGGAGCTGCAAGCGGACGTCTCACCAGATTCGGACGTACTGGCGATCGACTACACGGGCACGGGGTATAGCGGAAGCTCGCTAGTTTGGACCGGCGCGGGTTGTACGAGCACCGTGGGCGGCGCCAACATGCCGGCGGGGTGGGATGACGTGACCGAATCTGTTGCAGCATACAGTGGATGTGCCACGACGTTGTTCGAGCAAAAGAATTACGGTCAGCCCGAGTACGCGATTCATGTCAACGCATCCGTTAGCTCTTTGGGATCTTTCAACAATGAGGCGGATTCGCAGCTGTTCTGCAACTATTTTGGATGCGAGGAGTAAACTTTCTGAGGCCGGTCTATCAGGGTTGAGTTGCATTGTTACGCGGAAAGTCGCAACCTCTGCGAGAGCGGGGGGGGGTCCCTCCTGCCACTCACGAGACGGGGGAGCTTGAGAAGGAGTGCTCTACGGCACCCATCACGGCGGGAGTCGGGACACCGAGGGACTTGATGGTATTGCCTACGGCGTGCCACTTCGCCAGCTCCCGGTGTCGCAAACGAATGTTGATTGTGACGGCTTTTCTTATTCACTTCCGCTCACGCCTGGGTCTTTACTGGCAGCGTGTGTTTCGCAGTTAAGGAGGTTTCGTTGAAAAGAAAGCGATTGATAAATTTAGTCACGATGCGGGATGGGCACTCTTTCGCTTCCGTCATGGCGATATTTGCACTGGCGAGCGCTGTTTGCGTGGTCCCGTTGGTGATCACCCGGGCAGCCGCCAGCGCCTCGGCGAATCAACAGGCTTCCCCGACCAATGTATGTGCTCCGACAGACTTAACGGCGGGGATCCTGTCAGGTAGCCTTATTGCAACGCTGGACGGGCCTGCCTTCACAATCGACGTTCAAAACGGCGGGTCTTCGACCTGCACCCTGAGCGGCTGGCCAACGCTGACAGCGGCGGCCACCATCTCAGGGGTTACTCTCACCGCTACCGAGGTGACGACGAGTCTGCTCCCCACTGGCGGCAGCGTTTCCTCAGCAACTGTCGACCTTGCGCCGCAGTCGATGGCTTCCGTTTCAATCACGTTCGCCGAAGCAGGATTGTCCTCCGCCTGCGGCACCCAACTTCCAGTAGCTTTCATGCCTGTGCCCGGCGGGGCGCCTGTGTCGGTAGCAAGCCTGAACTTCGGACCTTGCCCAGGCGATTTGATGCTCGTCACGCCCTTCCAGTTGGGTACTGGGGCCACGCCGGTGCTGCAGCCGGGAGCACCGACTCTGGCGGATCAGTGCCCGACGTCAACCCTGTCCGTCCAACTCGGGACACCTAGCGTGGTGGGCACGACGACACTCGTTCCGATCACAGTGACGAGTGCTGACCCTCAATCTTGCCAACTGAGTAACCCCGCGTCAGTGACCATTACGGATAGCGCCGGCTCGTCCCTGCAAGCTAAGGCGTTCCCGTATTTTGGCAAGTACGCAAGCTTGCTCTCCGGTTTCTCCTACTCGGCAACGACCTCGTCAACCATCACCCTCAGCAACGGCGGGAGCGCGCAATTCGGCATCATCCTGCCGCAGGGTGGTACGAACTGCCCATCACTCGCTTCAATAAGCTACTCCTCCGACGCAGGTTCGAGCGTCGTCGATCTCGTGGCACCACAAGGCGTGGCGATGTGCAGTACCGCCGCAACCAGTGGATCACTGCAGGCGGCCTCGCCTCCGGCAGCGTTCGTTACGCCGCTTACCGCCGGTGGCACTAGCCTCGTGACGCACGTGAACGCGTCATCTGGCCATGTCGTACCTCTCGTGGGCGACACACCGGCCGGCTACTACTACGGATCCGACACCTCGGCGACTCTCTATACCGGAAGTGGCGTACCTTATGGCGAAGAGTACACCGGCGGCGCGTACGGTGGCTATATTGGTCAGGTCGGTGGGTACTGGCAGGACGTCAGTGGCTGTGGCTCGTCATCTGCCTATAACACGCACGATGCCAATGCCGCAGATCTGAACGCTTCGGCGGGCACTGGGGTTGGCGCGCAGTACTACTTCTTTACCGGCGGTCCTGGAGTCGACCCGAACTACAACGGGACGACTGGAGAGGCCAACAACTGGGGCCAGCTCCAAGGAGCCACAGCCGACCAAGACGTTGCTTCTGGATCATTCCCCTCTAACCATGCCGTGATCCTGTCGGCCGACATTGAGGTAGGAAGCGGTTGGGACTACGTGTACTCGAACCGTTGTTACCCGCCCAGTGGCAGCTCCGGAAGTCCTACTACACAGCTCAATTGGGACACTTTCAGCACCTTCTACAATTATGTCTACAACAACACCCCTTGGTTCGGCGCTGTCTACTCTACAGGCAACCCAAATAATCCTGAGTGGCAGTCGTATATGGGTAGCTATGGGACGAGCATGACGTACGCATACGAATGGGCAGCCGGTGCATTCTACTCAGGATCGGTGTCGTCCTCGACCGGACTCAAAGCGTGGTGTGTGTCGGGTTCGAACACTTGCGGGGAGTTTTTTGGCGGTGTCAGTTCGAGCTACGAGCTAGCCTGGCAATGGGCCATACCCACGTACGGATCCCAGGGTGACTTTGACCAGTTTGATACCCCGAACTTCCCATAGCCATCAGATGAGTGCAAAAAGGGCTAGATCCAAGACAATGTCCGAGCCTCGGCGGCGGACCTCACCGCGGGGCAAGAGATCGCTGCGACCGTTATTGTGGGGCTCCAGTCTCCTCCTGAGCCTCGCGATAGTGCCAACGAACTGGTCCCTGTATGCTTTACGCTCGGTGAGAAGCCCTAGTGTGCCCTTCCGCATTTCGCGAGTAGCCGGAGGTGCCCTTATCGATGGAGAAGCTCTGCAGGTGCCCCAACGGCCCTTTGCCGTCGCAGTCTCGTCGCACTTCCTCTATGTGGCCGACGCGCTACACAACGTTATCAGGAGAATCGATGTTCTGACCGGCAAAGAATCGACCGCCGTTGGGTCGGGAACGGCGCGCTCCATTTCTGACGGTGCCCTACCGTTGAGCGTCGGCTTGTACGGACCATCGGGCGTTGCAACCGACCAGTACGGCGATCT
Source organism: Acidimicrobiaceae bacterium (assembly GCA_003140595.1). GTDB lineage: Bacteria > Actinomycetota > Acidimicrobiia > Acidimicrobiales > Bog-793 > Fen-455. Next base: position 20,024 of record PLKG01000010.1, read on the forward strand.
CTTGATTTCTGACAGCGGGAATCGAAGGGTTCTTGTCGTGCCGGGTAGAAACAGAAGGCTCTTCGGGATGCAGATGATCGGGGGTCGCGTCTACCAGTTGACGGGCCGTGGGGTGGGCAATGGTGTCACGATCGAAAACCCCTGGGGCATTACGGTGGACGAGCAAGGTGACGCGATCTTCGTCGACAGTCAAACGGGCACAATCTGGCTCACCGCGGCCGAATCCGGGCGCGTCTTTGGTCATACTGTGCTAGCCGGACGAAGCTACCCGCTCTCACTGACTACGAACCTGAGCTTCCCGCGGGCGGTGGCGGCAACCCCTGCCGGCCTCGCCATCGCGGACACCGGTCACAACCGCATACTTTTCCTCGCGAGCCAGAACGGGACTGCGTTCGGGCACAAAATGCGTGCCGGTGTGACATATACACTTGTTGACTCGGCGACGTCGTCGCTCCTCAGGTCGTTCAACTCACCTCAAGGCGTGGTCCCGGGGCCGGGTCAAAGCCTTATATTCAGTGATGGATCCGGGGATATCTACATACTCACCGTGCATGCTGGGACGTACTACGGGAGATACCTGCCTTCGGGAGTGTCGCAGCTGATCAGCCGCGGCGGAGGTGTTGTCCCGGGCTTGATCGGTGGTCTGTCCGTAGATGCCCGATCTGACCTATTCATTGCCGGTCAGGCGGCTAACGCCGTTGCCTTTCTCCCGCAGTCAACAACGACGTTCGATGGAAGATCCATCGCTGCGGGTGTCATGGTCCGAGTTGCTGGCAATGGCAGCGTGAACTTCGGGGGTGATGGCGGATTGGCGTCGATGTCCGATTTGTCTACGCCGATAGGCTTGGCGGGGCTGTCAGATGGGGGCGTCGTGATCGCCGACACGGACAATAACAGGGTGAGGATGATCCCAGGCACGACGTTGCACGCTTACGGAAGAACCCTTGAGGCACACCACATCTACACAATCCTAGGAGACGGCAGTATTGGTCCAACGATCGCTGGCTCATTGGGCACGAGGACATCGATCGGTGAGCCTGTCGCGGTCGCGGTAGACGCCCTCAATGACATCTTCGCGTTGAGCAGGCTCAGCAACCAGCTCTTCGTCATCCCTGCCAATGGGGAGTCATTTCTTGGTCGTCCAGTGCAAGCAGGCCACGTCTATCTCGTCGCCGGCGATGGCTCCTCCGGCTTCAGCGGGGACGGCGGAAAGGCCACGTTGGCGCGTTTCTCGAACGTCGCGTCGGTTGCGGTTGATTCGCATGGGATCGCTATCGCTGACAGCCGGAACGGCCGGATCCGGTACGTGGCACTGCAATCTGGCGTCCAATTTGGCACGACGAGGATAAGCGGTGACGTATACACGATCGCAGGCGACGGTAGCCAACCAAGTGCCGTCGTTAGCGGGATTCTTGGGACCCGCGCGTTTCTGGGTGATCCGCAGGGCGTGGCTTTCGACAGTCGCGGCGACCTCGTCGTTGCGGACACAGGCGACAACGTGATTCGACTTTTGATTGACAAGAACGTGCGATTGTCTGGGCATGCAGCGCGAGCCGACTTCCTCTACACGCTGGCGGGGAACAGCGAGTTCGGATACAGCCGTGACGGATTACCAGGGCTCAGGAGCAGCTTCGCGCTGCCGACAGCGGTCACCGTCGATGGCCACGGTAACATTCTCGTCGCCGACTCCTCGAACAATCGGATTCGGGTACTTGCCATGTCAAATGGTGCTTTCTACGGTCTTTCAATGAAGCAGGGGGACGTGTACACCGTGGCTGGTTCCGGCTCGATAGGGAGTTTCGGCAGTTCCATTCCGACCAAGGCCGATCTAACGCAGCCATCTGGCGTCGCATCTGCGAGTTCTGGTGCGGCATGGATCTCGAATACTGAAGCTAACGAGGTATGCGTTCTCGAGCCAGATTCGAGGACGCCATCGTCGACTTGAGCTGACCCGCGCCTGACGGGGTTCTCGAAGCGTAGTAAGTGTCCCGGAACACCTCGCGAGACGCAGAGCGCGAGGTAAGACTTCGACCATGCCGGTCGAACGAGTTCTCATCGATGCCGCACGCATGGAACTACTGGCGAACTACCTACTGGGGTGCCCCGCCGCGGAGAAGTTCTACAACGATCAGGATTCTGCTCTGGTCGCCCTGTACTGGGTATGTCGAGGCCACTCGGTTTTTTCTGAGTGGACATCGGGGTCTCATGATCTTTTTGTTCATGTACGATGCTGGGGCTGATGCCGAGAAGCCAATTCGCAAGTTCCGCACGGACTTCTTCCGCAAGCCCGGTATGACCGTACTCGCCGAGCGAGAGGTAGACGGTGCGGTCGTTCCCGGACTTGACAGCACTTATCTCTGGGAAGTTGACGTCGATGCAGCTGGTCACAAGGGTCCCGGCGGAGCGCGTTCCGTCGCTGGCCGGGTCGGCAATGTAGCTATCTGCCTCAACGGCTCGGATTTTGGGCAGGGCATGCCATGGGATGAGCTCGTGATGATCGCTAGCCTTCAAGCATCGAAGATCCGAGAGTTTGGTGCCAGGGCCCGATAGAGTGTGAACACCGCCTCAGGCTTTCTTGTCTGATTTGAGCCGATTGCGGTAAGCAGGCGGCGCGTTCGTACTCGTGGATGATGCCGCCGAGGACGTCGCGGCGAGTGGTAACGCCGCCCGCGAAGCGGTGACCGGGTGGGGGATCGGCTGGGCGAGCCGCAAGCCGCGATGCGGCCTCGCCTGGTTGTAGTGTGCCCGATCGCCCCGAATGTCGTCTGGGCGCTCGACTTCCAGTTCGACTAGACCTCTGACGGGAGGATCCTGAAGCTCTTGAACGTGATCGACGAGTACAGCCGTGAGTGCCTCGCCATCGACGTCGCGCGCTCCATTGACGGCGACGGCGTTGTGAGATGCCTCGATCGTCTGGCTCTAGAGCGGGGAGCACCGAGATACGTGCGTTCTGACCACGGGCCGGAGTTCATCGCCTTTGCCGTCGCGAAGTGGTGCCGCCTCGTCGGCACCGACACGGTCTTCATTGACCCGGGATCTCCTTGGCAAAACGCCTGGATCAAGTCGTTCAACGGACGGCTGCGCGACGAGTATCTGAACGGTCAGCGCTTCGAGACCCTGTTCGAAGCCCAGCTCCTTCTAGAGGACTGGAGGATCGACTACGACATGAACCGACCTCACAGCGCGCACGGCTGGCTCACCCCGGTCGAGTTCGTCGAGGCTTGGCTCAATCAACAACAGCTAGTGCTCGCATAGCGAGTGGATCAGCTAATGGGTTCCCCTCACGGCGAGTTCCAACCGCTAGGTCGTCGCTAGGACCGGCTGCTCGAGCTGACGCTGGCGTTGCAGTACCTCAGCCGCCACAAGGCGGGCATGGCCGCACAAGCGGCATGAATGGGGGATTTACGTAGGTCCGATGTTTACCGTCGCGACCGCAGGTCCGGAGGATCTTGTGGACTGATAAGTCTTCACAGTGATGCGCACCGGGCCGAAGTCCGCCGCCTCTGTTGCGGTGGCCAGCCCATGTGAAGTCGTGTTCAAGATCCGGCTGGTGCACCAATTCTGCGCTGCCTTGTCGCCGAGGGCGCTACAGGCGAGCGAATCGTAGAGGACTTGGTTTTCAAGCGTTGCCTTGCTGGTCGTTTCGAGTATCGAGACCACCTGCACGTCGGTGACCGCGGGATAGCCGTTGATCTCGATGATCGTATATAAGCGGTTGTCCGATCCCAGCACTCGAGGAATGCCGTGCAACGCGCGAGCGGCCCTGAACACGGTGTGGGAACCGTCGATCTCCCGAAATAGTGACTCCACCTGTGTGCGGGTAAGACCGATGCTGGGGATAAAGCTCGACCCATTGGAGACCGTGGTCGTGCTTGGCGCGGTGGTTGGCGGCACGACGTCACGGGCCTCGACCGGCCTCAGCGATCGACCGGCGAGGGCCAATATCCCGGCGGCGCACGCGGCTACGACGATACTCAGCACGAACGCAATACGAAGGGGTGAGGGTCGACGGAGCCGCCGCTGCCGAGCTGTGCCTTGGGGGACCGTAGCACCAGCGGCGCGAGTCTTTATCAAGTCCGCCCTTCGTTGTTCATTCACAAGACGCTCCTCCGAGCGGCTGCAGCTGGCCATCTCCAGCTTCCTGGTCGGGGCCTGCTAACGGGCGTCCTCCATGCAAATGGGCAATTCAGCACATAGATGAAAGGCCTGTCCATCGATTGTGACCTCCGGACCGTAAGGCCACTGGGAAGTGCGCCGCTGAAAACGGCGCACTTCCCGACTCTGGCCGGGGGGTGGGACCGCTAGAGATTTGTTAGTAGTTCACCCAAGCCATGTCCCAGTAGTCGAGCGATGGCAGGGTGAAGGTCACGTACTTGCCTCCGCTGTCGGTTCCCGTGGAGAAGGAAAGGCTCTGAGCGATACCGCCGTTCACGTCCGGGGAGGCGGTGTAGACGCTCACTGGCGCGACCGAAGACGTGTAGTAGTACTTCACCGAGACGTTGGTCTTGACCGTTGGCGCGGGCTGGTTGGCATTGGTGTCCATCCAGTCGTTGCTTGTCAGGTTCAACATATTGATGAACTGCACGACGTCGGTGCCTGAGGCTGAGCTTGCGAAGGTCCAGACCGTCCCCGCCGACCCGTTCGTGCTCGTCGTCGGACCTCCGGGGAGGTCGATTACGTTCGAGTTCGGGGTCTCTCCGCCCCGCAGCAGGTCCTCGTAGGCGGTGAGGAAGTTGTAGTAGTTCACCATCGACTGTTGCAACGAAGCGGTCATGTACAAGTTGCCGTTCAGGTAGTTCGGCGCGTCGAGCATGTGGTCAACGTCGCCCAACTCGATGTGGTCGCCACCTGAGGCAAAGATCGTGGCGTCCTCGTAAAGCACCCCCGGTGTGTTGAAAAAGCCCGGGTCGGTCGATGAGTAGCTGTTGGCGTAGGACTGGTCCGGGTATGCGGCCAGCACGGATGCCTTCGTGTTCGAGCTCCAGGTGTCATTGTTGTAGATGGCGTTCTGGAGGTCGTCATAGGTCGTCTGGCCCAAGAACGGCCAGCACTCGGTGTAGAGGAAAGCAAGGTCCGAGTTCGTCGCGATCTGCTGCTGACCGTATTGGCCGACGGCGTTGAACACGATGTTGCCACCGAGGGTGTTGTAGGCAGTGGTTAAAAAGCCGCTGAACTCGTTCGCGAGGTTCACCGATGCCCCTGCGCAGGTGTACACAGTGCCAATGTTGCCGAAGCCGTCCGCTTGCCAGCCATCGAACGGATAGACCTCGTCTGCGTCCTTCTCCTGGCCATCGATGTAGCTCTGCCAGCTCGAGTTGCCGGGGTCGAAGAGCCACAGGTACGGCGTGGCGAGCGGCGGGTCAGAAAGGGCGACGTTGGCCTGGCTCGTGCAGTTGGTGTTGTACCAAAGCCCCCACTGATAGTTGACCCCGCTCCCGTCCGAGCCGTAGCCGGCCCAGGCACCGTAAATGAGGTTGTAGCTCATCGCCACAGAGGCATCAGAGTGCACGTCACTGATGAGCGTCTCGATCGAGTGCTGGTAGTTCGTGTTGCTGTCGATGTTCACCCAGCTGGAGGCGGGTGACGAGACCGTGCCGGCGAGCGGCACGTGCTGTTTCCACTCCCAGTCGTAGAACTGGATGCCATCCAGGTGGTACAAGTTCAGCCGGTTCGTTATCAGCGTCTGGGTGTAGTTGTCCGCGAAGTTGGTCACGAAGCCGTAGCGGGGGAACTTCGTCCAGCTCGACGAGACGTCGACGGCTGTGTACGCAGTGTCCAATACGTGGCCGTTGACATCGGTCAGGGTCGCCTGAATTAGATAACCCTGGTAATTCGTCGTCGGCGGCGTCCAACTCACGGCGTAGTTCTGCACCTGACCTGGGGCGAGCGACACCGTCGCCGTCTCGTTCGAGCCGACCGCGACGCCGTTATGGGTAAAGGCCAATGTCAGCGTCTCGTTGTTCTCGGTTACCGCCTGCGGGTTGACGATGTCGGCGTTGATCGTCACCCCGGTGCTCGGCGAGTAGCGGGAGGCGTTGGTCGTGAGGCTCGAGATCTCGTGCCCGAGCGTGCTTCCGTAGAGCCACGCCTGGCTCGAGCTGGCGATCTCGTAGTGCAGCCCCATGATGTCGTCATCGGTCCAGACGCCGGAGTTGTCGTAGACCATGTCGACATCCAGGTATGACCACGAGCCTGCCGACGCGGTTCCCGAACTCGTCATGTCAGAGGTAGGTATCTCGAGCTCGATTCGCCCCGTAGCCGTGTCCCACTGCGGTGCCTGGGTGGAAAGGTTGGAGTCCCAGGTCCAGCCGCCGCTCGAGTTGGCACTGAACATCGAGTAGGTACTGCTGTTGGACCATCGAGCGAATAGATAGTTCATCGGATGATCGAGTGTTCCTCCGTAAAACCCTGTCGAGGTCGTATGGAGCGAGCCCGAGTGGTTGAAGTCCTGGGCGTAGATCAAGATGGCGAAGTCAGGCGACGTGTTGTACGCGGAGAGGGACCCCGAGGCGTTGTCGACCCGCACGTAGAGATTGGTCGAGTCGTTGCTCACGTAGACGCGCTTGATGCTCGTCATCGCCGAGCCGGAGGCGCTGCCGGCCGGATTGCCGTCGAGGAAGGGGATGTTGCGCCACTGCGGCCAGTCGTTGGATGGGGTTGTCGTCTCGTTTATGGTCGCGTACGCACTGGCATTGGCGTTCGTGGGATAGACGCGTGGGTCGTACTGAGAGGTGTAGGCGAGCGATGTCATGATGAAGCTCGCGGCCGTAAATGGCTCGCTCATGGTGCTCACGATGGGCTGGTCGGTGTTCCAGTTGACCGCCTCGCCTGGCGGCATGTAGCCCACGCCGGAGACGCTTGCGTACCACTGCAGCAAGCTGAGCGCCGTCGAGCTCTGGCCGGTGTACACGTCATAGAGGCCGACGAGCATCGTCATGTTCGGCCACACAGGCTCGGCCGAGCCGGCCTCGTTGCCGGCCGGGCTGTACGGGCTCGTGTAGTAGTAGGTGTCTCCCTCGTATCGTGCTATGCCGTAAGTGTCGTGAGTCAGCGCCTGCTGGACGATCGAGATCTGGCTCGCGGCCTGCTGAGTGTCGGCGTTGACGTCGCCGAGAGCGATGAGTTCGTCGCTCGACGAGTCGATCGTCGTGTCGGGCGACCCGGAGGAGGTGACGCCCTGGTCGTAGTAGCCGGTCGTGTCGTCGTACTCACCGGGCGGGCTCCAGCTGTAGGAGCGCTGCACGGCCGAGAGGATCGAGGTCGCGGCGCCGTTCCAGCTGTCCGCGTCACTCGAGTTGGCCTCATAGAGAGCGAGGTGGGCCGCCGCTCTGAGTCCTGCGACGTAGAAGGCCTCGGTGAAGGTGTTGTACTGATCAGTCTGCTCCCAGATGCTGAAGTCCTCCGGGCCGAGGCCGTTGCTGCCGACGTTGTTGGCGATGAAGTTCGCCGCCGCCTGGGCGGCGGGCCAGATATCGGCGAGGAACGTCGTATTACCGCTCAGCTGGTAGTCCCGGTATGCGCCGACGAGGAACTCGCCCACGCTGTCGTATTCCGGCTGGACAAAGGAGATGTAGGCACCTGTCCATAAGTTGTACGTGGTCTCCCAAGTGCCGTTCGAGAGCTGGTTGGCGGCCATCCACTCCCAGTACTGCTGGGCCTCGGCATAGTGGCCGGCGGCATCGAGGGCCATGGCGTCGAACGACGAGTCGCGCACCCACGCCTTGTAGCCGTACGAGCCGGGGTTGGTCGCGGCCGGGAAGAGGCCGTCGCCAGGGTTCTGGGCGTTCTTGATCACAACGAGGTTGCGCAGGTAGGCGGTGTTGACGCCGGTGTCGGTGGTCGAGATCGTCTTGCCCGCGTTCAGCCAGGTCGAGTAGTCCGACGCCGTCTGGGAATACCAGTAGGTGCCGGTCTGGCCGCCTGCGGTGGAGGCATCGGTTTGCGCGGCGGTCATCGTCGGGGCGATCCCGAGGTAGTAATAGAGCGTCTGGGTAGCGTCGGGAGCGATGGTGACCAGGTTTTGGAAGCCAAGATCCATGTTAGGGGTCGACAGCGAGCTGTTGTCATGCAACGTGCCGTTGGCGTCGAACTGGCACCATGCGCTCGCCGTCGAGTCACTCGCCGTGCAGTCAGAGTCGTTGCCCACCTGGTAGGACGAGGCGGTTTGCATGGCGCCAAGGAACACCACGTACTGGCCCGACGCCGTCATGTTGGCGAACAGCGTGTTACGTGTCGAGTCGTAGCTGCCGGACACGTTGTCACTGTTGTTTGTGTTGTTCAGGTGCACCTGGTCAAGGACATTCCAGTTGTACGACTTCGTCGCCGAGGGGTTCGTGAGGGTGTATTTCACGACCATGAACGGTTCGTTCGGGACCATCACGAAGTCACGGCTCATCTGGATCGGAGTCGTGTTCCCGCTGTAGGTGCCGTAGTTGCCGTTCAGCACCCCGTTCTCGTCGATATAGCCGGTCGTCGTGAAGTTCTGCGGCGAGTCGTACTTCACGCTGTCGGTCTCGTCGATGAAGAAGCCCGTGTAGTCGACGATCTGGTTCACGCTCCAGTTGCCCGAGTAATGCAGCTCTGCGATCCGCGGACCGTAGGTCGGCGTCTGCTCCTGGTTGAGCGTCGGGGCCATCCAGATCGCCTGCATGTTCGCCCAGTTCGAGAGGTAGAGGCTCGCCGCAGATGTGGTCGATGGTTGCGTGTCGGTGCCCGAAGTGAGGATCGCCTTTGCAACTTTTTGGGCTTTCGCAACGTGGCTACTACCTGTGTTGCTATGACTAACGCGACCGACGGTCGCTGCCAACGTACCCGCGCACAGAACCGCCGATATCAACGCGATCCCGCCCCTGCTTGACCAGCCGCGCCTACGCCTCACGTCAGTCCTCTTTTCTCTTCTCGCTGCAAACTTTGTTAATTCTCCTAAGAAAGTTCCCCAGGATCAGGATACGCCGCAGCACCCGAGATGACAAGGGCCTCTCAACTGGCCTGGCGGGTCGTGGATGTTGAAGGCCGGCCCGTGTCTTGTCCGGAGCGACACACGGTGTGTGACGCTCTTTCGTTCGATGCACTTGTCCTATGTTCAGCTGCCGTACCGCGGCTCCTAGGCGGTCCGGAAGGATGGCAAGTGTCCGAATGCGATGTCTGGTGTAGAGCTGTGGCGCTGATGAAGCTGCTTAGCTGGGCGGCGTCGTGTCGCAGGCCGTATCCAGCCGATCGGCGATGTCGTCAAGGCGCTCGAACGCTCTCACCTGATCGGAGTCGAAGTAGCAGACCCAGTGTTTGACTCCGTCGGCGAAGCTCAACAAAGCCATCCGGACGGCCTTTTCGATGGCCTCTCGATCGAAGCGAAAGGTGATGTGTCCACCCTCATCGATAGTGCGGTGCTCTCGGCTGAACGCGACGTTCGGATGGGAGAACCCGCTGAGACCCGCGTACGTCCCTTGAGCCGCGATCTTCGCAATGCATCCATGTTCAAGCGCAAACTCTGCGGAAGCGGTAAGGCTGAGGAACTTCTCTCCGCCGACTACCCAACGTCTGACGTCGCCCGTCGGAGCTGAAGTGTCATCGCATTCGTCCTCGGGCGGCTGAGCCACGTCAAACCACTTCTTGAGCTGACGCTGCTGGGCTCGGGCCTTTGTTCGGAGATCTGCCCGCGCCCCTCCATTAGCATCGAGCAAATAAAGTGCCTCCCGATAGGTGTAGAAGGACGCAGCCAGCTCCAGTCCGACTCGTGCAGCCCGTTGCTCGCTTGATATTCGGTGATCAAGAATCCAGTTGACATGGCCAACCCGTTCGACAACGGATCGGACGATGACGTCTTGCGCAGCGAAAACGCGGTGAGAACGCAGCAACGTCGCGAAAGCTCGCAGCAAGTGGCCTGACTCAGCTAGGTATATCGCCGAGGTCTCTGACACCCAACCGGCGACATCATCCGATTCATACGCCGCCTTCCACACCGCTCGGTCAGTCGCCCATGCCGAACCCGGTGAGGTCTCCAGCGATGTCGGAAGGCCTTCGAGGAAGAGGTCAGCTCCCTCTTCAAGCAGGTCTGCCAGCACAAGAACGAGCGTCTCGATCGGACGAGGGGGTTCGCTGGATTGAGTCATCGCCCCAGTCTGTCGGCAGTGGCGCTCTGGCGCTGCGTCAGCCCTTGATCGCTGTGTCTGCGCTCATGGTAGTTAGTTTGGTAGTCAAGTCAATCGGCTCAGAGCCTCGGCAACGACGGCCGAGTACTCCAGCAACCGGCAGCTGAGCTTCTAGCAGCTCCGGCCAGCCGACGCCGAAGAGCTCCCGGCCCGAACAGACCCTCAACGGCGGTTCACCGCCAACAGCGTGGACACGCGAGCCTCGGGATCGGGGCCAGTTTCCGAATTTAGGGAAGCTCGCGCATCCTCTCCCTGCACACACCGCACGGCCGCGTCTGGCCCGGGCCCTTTAGGTGATTCTCCCACGACAATTCAGGCTGAGCGGCGCTTCGCGGCATAGGACGACCGCAGGCGGTAGCAACTGTGAAGGGGGACCTGCCTGCTTCAAGGACGCCGGCCGTGACCTTCACGGCGTGAACCATCGCGGGGAAACGCCCGACCTCAGTCTCGGTGCCTATAGGTCCGCGGATCTTGATGGCGCGGGCACGCTCCTCGAGGATGCAGTAACCGTCGCTCAGTTGCTCACCCATGACCAAGAGTAGACGCGTAATTGGGTCACGCCTAGTTATCAGATAGTCCCTCCACGCTGGCTCGTGGCGTTTCCCCGCCTCTTGTTGGCGTGCAAGGATCGTCGCCTCCGCACTCAGCCAAGGTGCGCCAATGGTCTACCTCGCGCAAAGCATGCCGCAGCTCGGCAAGCAGCCAGTCCGTTTCCGTCCTGACCTCGCTTAACTGCGCCGCGTAGCGCTGCCAGTCGCGCCGGCCGGAGGTCAGCTCCCCAAAGCCAAGGTTTTCAGGCACGCTTGGCCAACCGTCCGCTGCCTGCGCATCGCTTATCGACGAAGCGAAATCATTGGCTAAGTCGATAGGGCCGAAAGTCCTGATTCCGTTATTAAAGGGAGCCAACCTGCCGATAGGTACCTACGTGCGAGCCGTCGACCGGCGTCAGCGCGGAAGGCTCCTCGGGAGCAGCCAGTGAGCCTCTGCACTTGTACCTCGAAGGCCACTCACGCTGCCACTCGCGGGCACCGGCGCGGCACGCACGTGCCATCGTCGCCCCTCCCTACGAGCGTGGTTGCCACCTTCGATCCTTGCCTCTTGAAGGTGGTGGCGGCCCACTGATCGCGACGCGGCCCGTTGCTCACGGAACCCGGGGTGGCGGGCTGCTCGCGAACAGATCTCTGCTTCACAGACTTGCCGCACGAGCGAATGAAACGATCTGCGACCTCTCGCAGTCGAGCCCTCAAGCCGGAATGCTCTTTAGTCGATAATGAGCTTGCGGGCAACTGCTCGCGTCACCCGATCATCACGAAACTCGGCCGAGCGGCTGCCTTTGGAGCACCCAGGAGGGCGGTACTTGTGGCAGAGCAAGATGGGCTCGAGGAGGCCATAAGGCGAGCCGCCGACCCGCTCGTGCTCATGAAGCGAGTCGCCGACGAGGCCATGGGTCTCGTCGGCGATGTCGACGGAGTACTCGTCGGGTTCGTGCACGATCCCGAGTGGGTCAGCTTCGACTGTGGAGCGGGGCACACCGAGGCACAGATTGGCAAGCGGGTGCCTGTGGCGGGAACTCTCGCGGGACTCGCGTATAGGACCGGCGAGACGCTCTACTCAAAAGACGCCGAGATGGATCCGCGTATCGACATCGAGTTCGCACGCTCGGCACATGTTCGCTCGGTAGTGTTCCTTCCGCTTTGGCGTGGGAAGCAGACCGTCGGCGTGCTCTGTGTCGCGTCGCGCCGACCCAACGCATTTGACGAGCGCGATGTGGCGACGCTCGAGAGCCTTGCGGAGTTCATAAGCGTCGTCATCGTGGTGGCGCTCGATCTGGCGAGCGTCACCGAAGCATTGCTTGCCGCGGCCGGACGCGATCGAGCAGCCAAGGTACCTAGTCGAGATGACAGGGACGCCGAGGAACGTTTTGTCGCCAACGTGCTGAGTCCTGGTGCGATGAAACGGATCGAGAACCGGAGTTGGATCGACCGTTTCTTGAGAGGCCGGGGTCTGGCCCACGTCTTTCAGCCGATCTACGACGTCAGAGACGGGGAGTGCTTCGCGGTCGAGGCCCTTGCTCGCTTTGCCGGGCAACCGAATCGGACACCCGACGTTTGGTTCGCCGAAGCTCACGAGATGGGGCTAGGCGTCGAGCTCGAGCTCGCGTCGGTAGAGCGCGCCCTGGGCTGCTTGGACCGATTGCCGCCGGACATCTACCTGTGTGTGAACGCTGGACCAGAGGCGATGATCTCCGACGAGCTGCGACAGCTGCTGGTCGCTTCCAAACCGGGGCGCATCGTGATGGAGCTGACAGAGGAGGCCAAGGTCGACGACTACGAGCGGCTCTCAGTTGCGCTTGAACGCCTCTACGCGATGGGAGTGCGACTCGCCATCGACGACACCGGNNTTCGCGAGCCTCGCCCACATACTGAAGCTCACCCCCCACATCATCAAACTTGATCGCGAGCTCACCTCCGGCATCGACCGGGATCCGGTGCGCGTAACTCTCGCCAGCGCCCTGGTCAGCTTTGCAGCCGGCCTCGGAGCTGAGATCGTCGCCGAGGGCATCGAGATCGAAGCCGAGCTCGACATGCTCTGTGATCTGGGCATCCGCTACGGGCAGGGGTTCCTCCTATCTCGCCCTACCTCGCTCGACGCGTTGCAGGTCAGACTGCCGGGCACCCTGAGCCATCGACGCGACCAGCATGGGACTTCTGCTGCCCGATTCGGGCAGTTAGTTGCCTTCCCGGCGCGGCGATGAACCTCAGATCTCGGATCCGGGCTGCGAATCTGACCCCACCACCCATGCCCTTCGGGAGCCAATGGCCTCACTCCCACGCACGGTAGACGTATGCCGCCGTCAGCCTGTGCTCTTGGTCGTCAGTATGGTGGTCATCCGAGGCCCCAGGAGGCCCAAGGTTGCCATGACAGACTGGACGGGCGCCTCCAGTTACCTCTACGACCCGTTTCGCAAGCTCACGTCTACTACCAAGGTGCCATCCAGACCAGATGGCCCGCTACTCCTACAACGACCTTGGGGGGTGCCTGGGTCACCTACGTGAATCGAAAGACACCAACCGACCGAACCTACAACGAACCGACTACGAGGGCTGACGATCACGACGCGCCGACCCACTTGGACGATCAGCCTCAGCTTCCCCTCGTACCTAGCAGCCGACCAACTGCGCCCGTCAGCTAGGAGAGAGCGGTTGCAGCCCGCTGGTCAAGAGTTTAGAACTGAGACAACCTGTAGAAGCCGAACGCTCTTTATTAGATGACAATGCGCAGTTTCCGCGCCGCCAGCGTCCGAAACCGACCCAAACCGACGAGACCTCCGCCCCAACAACGCGATCTCCGACAAGCGTGAATCAACACTAGGCGCCATAGTCAGTACCAAATAACTCGTTGTAGTTTGCAACACTGAATTGGTCATAGTCGCCTATGATTCCACTGCTGGCCTCCGACCATTGCCACGAAAAAGCGGTCTCGCTGGACGCGTACTGACCCCTGAAGAACTTTGCGCTGTTACCGTTGCTATCTGAGAAAATGGTCGCGGGACACGGCACCGCTGCCGTCTGATCGTCCTCGGAGGTCCACTCGATCACGCTAAGAGTCATATTGTTGGTGATCGTCAACCAGTCGGATGTGGGACCTCCGCTTGAATACACGCCCACGTTCGTGCCATCGTTCTCGAGCGTGTTTATGAAATTACTCACGACGTCCTGGTTGTCGGCAAGGTGAGTGCCAGTGGCATTCAGATACCACCCGTTCGGTTCGCCGCTGAATCCCTCAAAGTCGCCAAAAATTACAAGATTGCTAAACTCGCCGTCAGTGGCTTCGTCAGCCTTGTTGTAGTCGGTGGTCGCGTAGTTCGCCTGGTCGATGCCCCACTGGCTGGCACTCACTCCGCTAGGCGCGTACTGAGGACCGGTCACGAAAAAGTACGACCCCGCGCCGACTCCATGTCCGACCTCGTAGTCACCATAGGCGTCCTCGATGTCTTGTAGAAGGTCGGTACTACTGGAACTGGGCGCATCATAAGTATTCGTATGGGGTGAGGGATCCGTCGTTCCCACCTCGCCTGTGTACGTGTCGTAGTAATAGGAGGGGCTTGAACAAGCGGGCTCCTCCCAGACACCGCCGTTGCTCTGAGACGTGGGCGTTGGAGCCGATCCATCAGAGCCATACAGTGGAGCTGCAAGTGCCGCTCCTGCGGTGACAAGCAAGGCTGCCACCACTATCGAAATGAACGACACGCCTCTGGGCCGACAGCGCGCGATGACGCGGAGGGCTCGGATTGGAGAACGGCGCGGGACAAGAACGTGTTCCGAACTAGACATCGAAATCACTCTCCTAGTCATTCTGCTCGAGCTAAAGATGATCCGTTACCGCTTGCCGGCCATCACATTGGCTGTACCTAGGTGTACTGGCTCAGCGAGGCACCTTGTTCGAACGGCGTAACACTGGCCTGCGAGCCGCACAGGTTCCAAGCCGTCTGGAAACCCGGCACATCTGCCAAGGTGACTCCCACACTCGGAGTGGTCCCCGAGACTCCGATCTCGAGAGAGCTTGCGATCACGCAGGAAGCGGTGTCTCCGGGTTGAAACTGAATGAGAAACGAGACCGGCGTGCCTGGGCCGACTGCAACAGGTGTGGGACTCGGCACCTGGACAGCGGAAGTGCCGCCGTCCGTCACGCTGACCTCGACCGGGCCAGATGAGCCTGAAAACTGTAGGACAGGGTAACCGCTAAGCGAGCAGTCTGTCTGAGAGGAGATGGTCACAACGTCTTGGACGAAGCTCATGCTCGCAAGGACGCCATCGACGTAAACGTTCGCTGAGAGGTCCGCGTCGGTGCACGGCGTCGAAGGTATTGAGGAGGCCGTCGGAACGGGCGTCGGCGTGAGCGTGTACGTAGAGGTGTCGTTGGACGCGGCTATCTGCGAGGCAGTCGGAGGGGCTCCAAGAGTCGAGGGGACTGTAGTACTGACTGCGCTCGACGGCCCCGAAGTGGGAGTCGTCGCTGGCGGAATGCTGGTCGGCAGATACGACGGGATCGTCAAGGAACTCGACGTCGCTGCCGCTTCCCGGCCGACGGGAGTTCGATTCGAGACGAGAGCGAACGACACGACCGCGGAAACGGTCACGAGGAGAGTTCCTGCCGCGAGGATTCGTCGGACGCGTACGTGGTGTTGGGACGACATGATCACGCCTTTCCGGCAACACAATGGCTTGCCATCGACGCACGATCGGGGGCATCAGTGCATCTGTGCCTCGACTACGCCTAACCCACCCTGAGGTCAACCGTGGCAGCCGATGTCTGAACGCGGCCCGTACTTCAGACGGAGCCCCTGAGCAGGCGCAACGGCTGCCAGGGGTGAGGGGGAACATTCCTTTCTCGCAAAAGCTCAACTGTCCAGATTTGACAGTTGAGAGCGACGCCACGAAACCGAGACGGCATAGCACCTCGCTACCGTTACCATCGAGCTCGAACGCCGGCGGATTGGCCGTGATCGCGCCAGCATTAAAGGCGCGAATCACCCTCGTGTCAGCTTCGGACACCTCATATCCAACGAGAGGCCGCGACAGCTGGTTGGGGTTCGCTACATCGCCTCATCGAGCTTCGAAGCGGGACGCTTTTCCGGCTCGGACCCACGCACCTAGACCGAGCGGGCTACCACTTCTTCCCATGACAGTCCCGCATCTCGAGGCGCTTGATCACCTCGTCGCGTCAGCTAGGAGAAGAGCCAATGAAGCGTGGTCCCTTTGGGTCGCACAAGGGCGCCCTAGCCCGAGGGATGCTGCCCGGTTCTTACGGCGATCTGATTCGGACATCAACCTCAGCCGGCCGATCGGCGCTGCCGGCTTACCGAAGGGCCCTACTAACGCTCCAGGGTTGCCACGGTCACGTGGGGCCAGCTCAGGTGGTTGAAGTTCAGTATCACGACCTGGCTGTACTGAAGCTGGAACTTGTTCCCAGCCAGTTCCTCGATCCAGAACGTCGCGCTCACCTGTTCGACGCCTGCATTCGGCCCGGCAGGTCCTCCATCGAGGAATGCAGTCCCAAGCGTCCCACCTCCGACAACCGGGAGATCGATGGTGGACACGTGCAGCGTGGTTGTTGAGACGACATTAGGTGGATTGAGCCGGCCGACAAGCACGCTGTTGGGATTGTCGACCATAGCCTGGTTGATGCCATTCAAGTTGGCCGTGCGGAACGGAGTATTGGTCAGCAAGTTCTGCTCGGGAAAGGGAGCCGCAGCACCCGGGTTTCCGATGGGAAACGGATCGATGTTGATCGGCAGAATGCTCGGTGCCCCGCTTGCCTTGCTGGCGATACCTTGTGCGAGGATCGTGGTCCCGTGGGGGATCGAGGCCAATCTCGCGACGGACTTTGACTCGACCGGGTTCGCCGTCGCTGGGATGTTCAGCCACACTCCGGGCTCGACGTGGAGCCCGTTGCCAGGAGCCGGCACGTTCTTGTCCGAGATCTGTTGGAGATAAGTGAGTCCTGCCATCTCAAGATCTGGCTGAAGAAGGCCGCGATTTGGGATCTGCCCAGGGATTTCTGCGAACTCTAGTGTTTCTTCTGTTACGTTCAATTCGAGGAACCGGTCCTGACCGGTCGAGACTTGGTGAGGCCGCCAGATCGTATTGAACCCTTCTCCGACCCACTTGCCGCTAAGCGCCGCGAGGAGCTCGAGACCAACCGCAGGCTGCGGCGCAGGGCCGAGCGCGGGGCCCTTGCCCGGGTCAGGGTCGTACTTGAAGCTTGCCAAGTCCATCGAAGAGCCCCCCTTGCTGAGCGAACCTGCGGGGTCAGTGTGAAGGAACCCCCTAGAGAAATCAACCGAGATGCCCAGCAGTGGGCATGAAGGAAGTCGGACGGTCACGTGGAGCACCCCAGTAGCGGGGAGCACGACATCAGAGAAGACGAACTCGGCACCCACTCTACGACTAAGTGCTGATAGCGCTAACCGCCGTCTGATGTACTCCTCGTCGGCGGCGACGGCACACTCGCCCCCTACCGCCCGGGACGCGACGACGATCTGCTCGGTGCATAAGACTCAACTGTCCATTCTTGACAGTCGCATCAGTAAATCCGTGTGCCGTGACCGGCAGCACAACGCGCCATGCGCCCATACCTTCGGCCTGCGCGAGGGTTACTTCCTTGGGCAGTCTTCCGGCTCAGCGGCCTCGTCGTTCTTCGCTGTGCTCAACATTCGGTGTCCGTTGCTCGCTGGCAGGCTTCTGTCAACGAAGATACTGACTGTCCGTTTTGATTCTGAGGAAGCTGCTCCCCATCTCCGGACGAGCGAATGGCTCGCCACCTCGCCGGCTTCCCATCCAATTGCCACCCTGGCATCCGCCCACCATTGCCGACGTGAATCGACGTACGGAGCAAGGGCACTCAAAGAAGGACATAATCGGCTGCGTCGAGCGTTTTGTCGCTCGCGTGCTCATCTACGCGAGCGCGTGGCTAACGAGAGTCGGACTTCATCCCGCGGTATTCGAACATCATTGACAAGTCGTGCTTCGCGGGTTTCAGATAGGCACCCGCAGTTCTTGTCATCCAGTTGAAGGCCGGGGTGTTCAGTCAGGGCAACGACTCGGCAGGCGGGTAGACCCTGACTCGGGTACCTGCCAGATGGCCAGAACGTGCCTGGTTGTCTCAACCGCGCGCTGCAAGCATTGGTCCTATCTTCGATGCTTGGGATGAGGCTGTAACCTTTTGTTAGCTTGAGATCGACGGAGGACCGCAGGCTTTGGAGAAGAGACGAAAGACACGGCCGGCAGATCTGTTGGGACCTCTCGAGGCCCAGATCATGTCGACGGTCTGGCGCAACCCGGGTGTGAGCGGTGCCGAGGCGACAGAGCTCATAAACGACAAGCGCGACGTCCCGCTCTCGCCCCGGACCGTCCTCACAGTCCTCAGCCGGCTCGAGGCCAAGGGGTATCTCGCCCACGTCGTCGAAGGACGGACCTATCTCTACACCGCCGTCGTGCGAGAAGAGGACTTCGTCGCCTGGCACGCCGAGCGGGCGATCCGGGCGCTTCGTCAGCGCTATGGCGACGACACGACCATTTCCGGACTGGTGGGCGTCGCAGCCGCCGACCCCGCCGTGCTCGAGCGCCTCGACGATCTCCTCGATCGGCACCGCGCCAGTGAGACGTAGCTTCTGGCTCCTCCTCGTCGTCGCGCTCGGGATCGAGGCAACTGCCGCCTATTTCGCACAACGGGTGCTGGTGCAGTTCGCCTGCTATGTTCCAGGCTGGAACACGAACACGGCCGGGTTGTTCGCCTGCATGCAACGCGTACCGCTCGTCGGGCGACGTCCGTGGCTTCCGGCGCTCCCCATTGGGCTTGTCGTCGTAATCTCGGTCAGCCTGGTGGGCTACGAGTTCGTCCGCCAGCTGCTCCGCCTCTCCCGACTGCAGGGCACGCTGAGGTCTTTCGGTGAGGCGCCAGCACACCTTGCCGGCCGCGTCGCTTGCCTAGGCCTGAGAGACGTCCAGGTCGTCGCCACCGACGAGGTCCTCTGTTTCTGCCTCGGGTTCCTCCGTCCGCGCATCGTCGTCTCGACGGGCCTCATCGAACTGCTCGATCAGCACGAGTTCAACGCGGTCCTCGCCCATGAGGCCTCGCACCAACGTCGCCGGGACCCGCTGCGGCTCCTGGTCGCCGCCGTGGCCATCCGAGGGCTCTTCTTCGTCCCGGTGCTCCCGGACTTGGCGCGGGCCGCGCGGATCACGACCGAGATCGAAGCGGACGCGGCTGCGGTCAGTCGGCACGGCCATTCGGACTTGATCCGCGCCCTCAAGAGCGTGCTCGCAGCAGCGCCTCGAACACCTGTCGGCGCGAGTGCCATGGTCGCGCCCGACATGATGAACGAGCGGGTGCAGGCCCTCGGTGGAGAGTACCCCCGCGTGGTCATCCGCCGGCATCGCCTCGTGGTCAGCATTGTCGCACTTGGCCTTCTTCTCACCTTGGGCTTTGCGGTGCCGAGCGGGACGAGAGCACCCCCGGTTCTCCCCGTTCACCGCATCGTCATACCCCCGCACAGCTAGCGCCCTGCCCTCAGTCATCGAGCGCCGTTGACGCCTCAGCCGCGTATGACTACAGTCACGTAGTAGATACGCGACTACAACTACGTAGTTGTCCTGAGGACGAGTGGAAGGCGGGTACATGCTGCAAAGACTGATCCGTTCTACCGGAGCCGTGGCCGTGCTCGTGCTGTTCGTATTCGCGGCGGTGATCGGGACAGCTGGGCTCTCGGACGCCAGCGTGACGAGAGGCGCCGTCATCCTCTCGGCGACGTCACCAGCTCCCATGGAGCTGACGGCTTGTGACCAGAACACCTGCCAGGCCATCGCGAACTCGGGCACGACGGTGACGGACTGGGCCACGAGCACGACGGCGCCGAATTCGGTCTGCACCTACGCCGTGTATTTCGAGAACGGTACGATCATCGCCGAGAGTGCGACGACGTGTCTGTCGGCGGGACAACAAGGTAACGCAGACTGGCCTGATCCAGGCAAGTTCCCAGCGAACGCCAGGCTCTGCACGGCCTGGACGGGCATCGCAGGGAAGCCATGCAACACGGTCTGACACCGGCGGCTCCTTGGACGCGGACCGGAGTGCGGGCACGCCGGTTCGTCGCCTGAGTTCTCGCCTCGGACATGATACAAGAGCCATCCTCTGACGGGTCGTCCTGCGTCACGACAGTCGTGACCGACGCCCGGGATGACGGCGAAAGTGGGGCGCGCAACGAGGCGGTGAACCGGGCCGTCGCGGCGACGATCCTGGCTTCGTTGGTATCGCCCGGCGACCCGTCAGGAGCTGCCTTCTTCGAAGAGCAGGAAACCTGCCTGGTGCCGATTGCATCACTGCGGCAGGGACCGGTCGTGCGCTCCGAAGGCGTCGACGAGCAGTACGCGAAGTTGCTCGCCTCGCTCGTGACACCGCTTCCCCCTATCGTGGTCGACGCCGCCACTATGGTTGTCGTCGACGGCCTTCACCGCGTGCGGGCGGCAGTCCTGCGCCAGGAGACCTGCGTTCGCGCCAGGCACGTGAGCGGGTCGGAGGCCGAACTGCTCATCGCGGCTGTGCATGCCAACGCTGCCCATGGCAAGCCGCTCAGTCTCGCGGACCGAAAGGGGGCTGCAGCACGCCTACTGTCGCTCAGCCCCGAGACGTCCGACCGCGCCGTCGCGGAGGTCTGTGGCCTGTCGCCGACGACGGTGGGTTCGCTCCGATCGGAGCACATCGCAGATGAGGGGGCGGGTGTGAGGAAAGGACGCGACGGACGGTTTCGCAAAATCCGCGGCAAGAGCTCACCGGACGAGGGTCAAGCACTTTCAGTCACTTCGGAAGCTCTCGACACCGCAAGGGTGCTTGGCCCCTCGCGACGGTTAGGTCGTGGGCGGCTTCCCGTCGCCGCCGAAGATATAGAAGACGGGCATATGAGGGAGACGGTCGCGAAACCTCTCCTGACCGATGCCGCGTTCCACGCCAGTCCTCCGCTGGAGGAGTTTGCCGCTTGGTTTGACAATCACCAAGTGACCGACGACCGTGTGGTGCTCGCATGTTCGCTCGTCCCGAAGAGTCGACTCTACGAGGTGAGCGCCGAGGCCCGTTCGAGAGCGAGCTTCTGGCAGAAGATGGCCACCCGGCTGGACGGTTTGGCACGGGGGGGCGCGCCAGAAGTCTGAAACCAGCCACTACTTCTACCTCTACGTCGTGCTCGACATCCTTAGCCGCCACATGGTCGGCTGAGCTGAATGCTCGCGCGTCTAGAACGGGCACGATGTGCCGAGGCACTGCTCGCTGAGGCAGCTCAGCTGCGTCGAGATCGGACACGGTCACGCGGTTACTATCAGTGAGAGCGGGGTTTGGCGCAGCCGCCTTCATCCGTCGCCGCAGATGCAGTCTGCGTTGACGAGTATGGACCGGCCACGATTGTCGGTATCGGGGCCAGCGAGAGCGGGTACCTTGAGGTACCTGGAGGATCGCGACGGGCCAGCATTGAATCGACGGAGCTGCGGTTAGCTTGTAGCTGCTCGGCAATACAAAGGAGAAGCTCGCCAGGCGAAGTGCGCTTCCATTGCCAGCCCCTGCTAGTGCCGCAAGAAGGCGACCCCGTTGAGAGGCGGCGAAAACGCGTTCTGTCGCGACCTCGATGTCCGACTCCGGCTCATCATTGGTGAGGCTTAGCCGAGCACGCCGTTTAAGGTCAATGACCTCGCCGACGTGGCTCTCTATGAGGCAAAAGCCACCGGTCGTCTATCTTGGAGTCGCTGCTCGCAGCGAATAGAGGATCGTCCTGGCGACCATGCCGTTCCCGGCCAAGCCGATGGATACGAACACCGGGTTGTTGCGCCCTAGCATAGCGACTTTAACAATGAGACTGAAGTAGGCGGGCGATGTAGCCGGACAAACAGTCAGGCTCCGAAGGCTGAGGCAGCTCGTCGAAAGTGCCAGGCCCAGCCTGCCCTGGCTTAGTGTTCGCGACACGGCATCAACCAGCACACTGTCTTGTGGAAACACCAATCGAGCGGCATAACAACCGACCATGGTGACGGACTTGTCGGTGCTGAGGACCACTCCACCACTGAATGCTCTTGCAATGTTGCAAGGTCCACCTATCAGGACGGTGAACGTCGTCCGAGTTAGTCGCCAAGACTGCGGCGCAGCGAACGCCAGACCCATGAAGCTCACAGTGTGCCATGACGCTGGAATCACCGGTGCGGCACCGCGAGCGAGCACGAGAGTGCGCGGCGAGCGGCTCAGTGTGTCGGCGACTGCGTTCGCTAATGCGCCTCGGGCAATGACCTCTATGCCCAACGATGGCGCGTCGAGCTCTGCTATCGGGATTGGCGCGTCGGCTAAGACGCGGTAAACAGAAACACCGTTCAGGATGACGGGCTTCTCGTGTGCGTAGATCGCGGGAACGCGGCGCATTGGGATCAGTTCCACGTGTGTGGCGTGAGAGTGCATTGGACAACTTGGGGCTCGCCCGGCTCCGTGCGGCGCGTTCGCAAGAAGAACCATTCCCCATGCCGCTACACGCGTACACGGCATTCCGGGGTAATGGACGCTGAAAAAGCTGGGTACGGATACCTGCGCATCACCGTAGGCGACAGGCACCCACCTTTTCGGCGTGGCCGAGAGGTCAACGACAGGGAGTTTCGTCGGGGTCGTCACCTTCACCGGGCTCACAAGACTGTGAAGTAGGCTTACGTGCGGCAGGGGGACAAAGAACACCACCACGATGGCGGCGGCAACCGCGACGACCAGGACACGATGGGTCAAGGATGCCCGCCGCCATGCGCGCCATGGTTTTGTGTGCCCTGCCTGTTCAGACTGGATAAGGGCTTGGAGCCCGGCGGCGAGTCGCTCTCGCGCCTCAGGGGTCGGCCCAGGAGTCGCGTGCACGAGCGGGGACAAGTCCAACGATGAGTTTTTCATGACACTTTGTCTCCTGTGCCCTTGTGCCCGGCGGTGTCCGCCAAGTTGGCAATGAGTTGGGTCCGCGTCCTCGAATAGCGGGACCGCACAGTGCCGACGGGAATGTGTAGTGCGGCGGCGGCGTCCTCATAGCTGAGCCCACCGACCCCGATCATTAGAACGACGCTGCGCCACTCGGCCTTGAGGGATGTGAGGGCGCTGGCTAGGCGTAGGCGCTCCACCAACTGAACGGCGTCGTCGGTGGAGCGGAATGTGGCTTCGTACATAAGCGAGATTGCCCTAATGTG
Organism: Acidimicrobiaceae bacterium; assembly: GCA_003140595.1. Taxonomy (GTDB): domain Bacteria; phylum Actinomycetota; class Acidimicrobiia; order Acidimicrobiales; family Bog-793; genus Fen-455. Next base: position 42,921 of record PLKG01000010.1, read on the forward strand.
CCGCTGCTCGTCACGCCTATGCTCTCGGACGAGGTTCGTGGCGATACCGTACAACTACGGTTTCACTGCGCCGCGGTCCGCCTGGTAGCGGCGTCTCCCAGCCAAGGCACGGGCGAAAGTGTCGGCTGTTAAGTCTTCGGCCAGGTCACGACCGACGCGAAGCGACAAGTAACGGTAAATCGTATCAACGTGGCGCTCGAACAGGACGGCAAACACGACCGGGTCAGCTAGCGACGCCGCAAGCGCCTCCTCGTCCGAGCCAACACCGTGTGCCACAGATATCTATTGTCTCCGGAACCAATTTAGTTCCAGGGCCAGAAGAGAATCTTCGGCTGTGGCCGTTCCGCGAGCCGGTGCGAGAGCTCGTTTAGCGCCGTGATGTTGCCAACAGCAGTGGGCTGGTCGAATCACGGGCGACGACCCGAACACTGCCCAAGATGTAGTCCCACCGAGCTGCTCAGGTAAGCCCAGATCCAAGGCCGGGACATCCAGGCCGTTGGCTACGTCGGTCACCGGCACACCGGCCGCGGCCCTTGTTTCACAGATGGAGCGGAACCTGACGACCTTGGGCACTGATGGCCACGAGCTGGCCGCCGGGCCATTGCGACATCGTGCCAAGCGCCCTGGCGAAGGGGGCTTTGTAGCCATCGTCGGCACAACCGCCTCCGGGTGGAGCCAGAACCGCGTAGCAGAACGTCGGCTGGGCAAGATCGATTGTCTCTTCGATGCGCAAGGCGACACAGTCAAACTATCTGCCCGTCTATGCAGTTAATCGGTGTTAGCGGGCTCATCTCGCGGTTTCGCTCTCCGCATCACTTATGTCCGTGGGCCTCCTTGATCTTCCGGAATGCGAAGGCAGGGCTGGAAGGAGTCGCGCTCTCCGTGTAGCACTAGCGGGGGTGCGGGTCAAGGGCGATTCCGATCTATCCAGTCAGGCAATTCACGTCTTTGACGTTTAGAAGCCGCTCGGTCGGCCTGCTCACTCACGGGAAAGCGTCGGCGACGCGTTCGACCACACTGTCGTGGAGAACCTCTGCGCGTGCATGCAAACGGAACTATTGGAATCGAAAGACCTTCGACCGGATCGAAGCGTTCTACAACTGGACTGGTAATCACCGATCCGGGTGTCCATATGCCGGTCAGCTTGTCATTGCCCGCCGATGGAGGTCCATATCGAACTGGCGACGTGGCATTTCGGCAAATGGCGGCGGAGAACGTCAACGGTCCGGCTTTCGGGTTCTCGCGTCGTCGTCTGTGGCGAACGGGCATCGTCCGCTACCGTTCCGTTCGCAGACGCTCAAGTGACGTGATTCGGGAGAGAGGGGCCCATGAGGGAGGACTCGTCGCTTGCGTAGTCGCAACTGTCCGTTCTGGACAGTTGGGCTTCGCATGCCCTCAGAGGGTCGTGCGTGCGCTTCGTCGCGGTGCCGGACCCTGCCCGGGGATCGAATCGCCGATAACTGAAGAGACGGGAGTCCGTGGCCATGAGAAAGACCCCACTAGCCCGGACTCTTCAGTAACTACCGGAATTCACGGCGCGTATCCGCGAAAACGCCCTCCTGGCAAGGGAAACTGATGTTGTCGAGGCATCAACATCCCACTCAGGAGGGCACTTTCATGGTGAACGCTACCCGAGCCGCGCAGCGCGTCGTGGTGACCCCTGACGGCGAGGGTGTCGTTAGCCATGCGGGCTCGCTCCTCGTCGCTGAACTGGCCGACCGACTGGGTTTCACGAAGGCGGCGTCGCACGCGATACAAGGCGGGAACATGCGGTCGCGTCGTCACGACCCGGGAGGCGTGCTCGCCCAGCTGGTGGTGACGCTCCTCGACGGCGGTGACGGCCTCTCGGATCTGGCGATCCTTCGCAACCAGCCGCAGCTCTTCGGTGAAGTGGCTTCTCACCCGACCGCCTGGCGGGTGATCTCCTCCGGGTGGGCTCGCCCTGCGATCGAAACGGCACCACGAGAGGCCCGGGAAGCTGCCTGCGAGGCTGGAGCTGCACCCAAGTCGGTAGCGCTCGACTTCGACTCGACGCTCGTGACGGCGCACTCGGAAAAGGAAGACGCCGCCCCGAACTACGAGCACGGCTTCGGCTTCCATCCGCTGCTCGTCTTCCTCGATGGGACCGAGGAGGCGCTCGCCGCCATGCTCCGACCGGGGAACGCCGGCGCGAACAACGCATTTGATCATGAGATCCTCCTCGACCAAGCGATCTCGCAGCTGCCCGAGCAATGGCGCGGCGGACATTGGCCAGGCGACGACGCCGACCTCGTCAACGCCTGTGCGGAGCGGAACATCGAGGTCTCGGTTGGCATGGCGATCGACCTTCGCGTGCGAGAGGCGCTCCTCCTCGCTGAGGAGGAAGACTGGATGCCGGCGACTCGAGATGGACGACCAGATCTGAGACGGTGCCTGGGTGACAGAGCTCACCGAGCTGATCGACCTCTCGGCGCGGGGAGAAGGAGCCCGGCTCATCTGCCGGCGGGAACGTCCGCACCTCGGTGCCCAGCTCAGCCTGTTCGACACCCTTGAGGGCTACCGCCACCAGTGCTTCCTCACGACCTCGGCCGGCGAGATCGCCGAGCGTGAGCTTCGCCACCGCGCACGCCCGGGTCGAGGACCGCATCCGTGCCGCCAAGGACATGGGGCTTCGGAACCTGTCCTTCCGTTGTCTCCAACGAGGCCCGGCTCGAGCTCGTGCTCGCCGCCATGGACCTCGTCGCCTGGACCAAAGCCCTGTGCCGGGAATGAGAGCTACGCCGTGCCACGGCCGCGGCTAGACGAGCTGGAACTAGCGGCGCGTCTGCAGCGATCACAGCAGCTCGGCAGCGCCATCGAAGTGCTCGACATCCTCACACGCTCTGACGATCCAACTGATCGCCGACACGCCTGGCGCGTACTGGCCACCATTGCGTATGAGAGCGGAAGGTGGGATGAGGCAGATGCAGCCTTCGAGATGGCGCTTCAGAACGCGGTTGGCATGAAGAAGGGTGGAAAGCTGTCGGTAGCGATCCATCGATACGCCCGCTTGCTGACCGAGGAGGAGGAGTACGGCAGAGCTCTTGCCATCGTCAGCCGGGCACCGAGGGTCACGATCGCCAGCGGCTGGCTGTGGCGTCGCTACGTCTGCATCAAGTGGTACGCGGGCGAGCTGCTCGGTGCCTACTCTGCGCTCACCACGGCCCAGTACGTCGGGTACCCGATCTCTCGGGGTCCTCCACGCTCGGGGGCAAGTGTTAGCTGAGATAGGCCGCTACGGCGAGGCGATCGACGACCTCACCGGAGCCCTCAGATTCGATAGATCGCGTCTCTCCCGCGCACAGGCCCAAGACGCCCTTGCCTTCGCACTTGGGATGTCTGGCGATCTCGAGGCAGGACTCGAACAGTTCGCTCAGGCAGAGCGAGTGATTCCGCACAGCAACTGGCTCCACTACTGGAAGGGCTTGTGTCTGCTACACCACGACAGGCCGGATGAAGCGGCAAGCAGTCTGCGAAAGTCGCTGCAACCGGGTAACCGCTCGCCTAAATCGAGTCAAACGTGAGAACGCCGAGAGACTCCTTGCGGAGCTGCAACCGCCGATCGAGGTCGGGGCGGAGTGACTAACCGTTGGCTGAGTGCCTGCGTCGTTTCATCGTCGTGTAGTCCTCCCTACCCCAATGATGGGGTCTCGGACTCGCACAACGGGTTGGCAGCTTGGCGAACATGGGTGCATCTGCAACGAGAAGGTGTTGCTCCGCCGCCGAAACCACCCATGGGTTCCTGCCTTAGATTGATAATGTGTAGGCGGTACAGATGCGGCTTGGGTCGCGCGAGGCGCCCCACGATCGGCGCAACTTCGAGGAGTCGACTGTCCATTCTGGGCAGTCGCCGCAGCCAGCTCGTCGGGGAGTTCATGCCGGGCGAAGGAGGCTGCACCCTCTTTTGTTTCACCTCGATGACGTCTAGATATACCCCTCTTGAAATCACGATCGCGTCGAATTAGACCTGCATTTAGCGTTGAGACAGTCACGCTGACAAGAAGAGGCCGCGACTCGTTACCCCCCGAGGAACGTTGGGTCGCTGCGAGGGCTTCGCGCTCATAGGGCGCGCCAGAAAGGGGACGCGCTCATGCGTCAGTCGGCCCGGCCATCCCGCACCCAGAACTCGCGGGCACCGAGAGCTTTCCTCCCGTCGCTGCAACGCTGTCTCGTTCTCTTCGGCACGGGGGCCATCCTTGCCGGGCTGCTGACTCCTGTGCTCGGTGTCGGCATCGCGGCTGCCAGCTCGGTGAGCTCTGTCTCTGTCACCGTCTCGCCCTCGACGGCCGGGTCGAGCGCCACCTACACGATCAAGTTCACCGCCACCTCGGCATTAAGCGCCGGTTCTGGAACGGTCACCTTCGACGCCCACACGGGCGCTGTCGGGACGGTCTTCCCGGCGACGGCGTCTGACTACGTCATCACAGACAGCACGCACTCGAGCGGCTCGGGCACGGTCACGGCCACCCCGACGCTTTCCAACTCGAACGCCACGACGACTTTCAAGGTGCCGAAGGCCATCACCGCCGGAGACGCCCTCTCTGTCGCCGTCTCGGCGGTGACGAATCCCGCGACGGCGAACGCCTCGGCGACCCTCGCGGTGTCGACCTCGGCCAACACGACCGCTGTCACCTCTCCTTCTTACGCCATCACCAACGCCGCCGACGGCTCGGGGACGATGACGGTCTCACCGACGACCGCCACCGCAGGTGCGACGACGACGCTGACCTTTACTTACGCCGCCGCGGCCGGTGGACTCTCCTCGGGCGCCGTGGCGATCACCGTCCCATCTGGTTGGACGGCTCCGTCCACGAGCTCGGGTCATGCCGGCTACACGACCGCTTCCACGGGCACGGTGTCTGTGGCGAGCCAGGTGATCACCGTCTCGGGGGTGAGCCTTACCTCTGGCTCGACCCTTACTGTCACTTACGGCTCGGGGGGAGGGGCGAACTCGGTCACGGTTCCCGAGACAGCAGGCGCCCAGAGCTTTTCCACGAGCGAGAAGTCGACGAGCTCGGGCACTCTGACGGCTCTTTCCTCCTCTCCGAGCGTGACAGTCTCGGTCTCAGCCGATGGCTCGGGGACGATGACGGTCTCTCCTTCGGTGGCGACCGAGTCCGTCGGGACGACGCTCACCTTCACCTACACGGCCGCAACAGGCGGCCTTTATGCCGGGGCCGTGACGATCACCGCCCCAACCGGTTGGAGCGCCCCTTCGACCACGTCCGGTCACGCCGGCTACACGACGGCCTCTACGGGCAGCGTCAGCGTCGCGAGCCAGGTGATCACCGTCTCCGGCGTCACCCTTGCCGGCGGGTCCACCATGACGCTCGCCTACGGCTCGGGCGGTGGCTCGAACGCGGCCATCGCACCATCCACGAGCTCTGAGAACACCTTCAGTGTGCAGGAGAAGTCGACCAGCGGAGGCACGCTTACTTCCATCGCCTCCTCTCCCCAGGTGAACGTCATCCCGCCCGACGGGGTGGGGACGATGAGCGTCTCGCCGACGAGTGCCATCGAGGCCGTGCCCACCACTCTCACCTTCACCTACACGGCCCCATCGAGCGGGCTCTCGAGCGGGGCCGTCGCCCTCACGGTCCCCTCCGGATGGACGGCACCTACCACGAGCTCTGGGACCGCCGGCTACTCGACGGCTTCTACCGGGACGCTCTCTGTCGCCGGCCAGGTCGTCACCGTCTCTGGTGTCACGCTCAGCTCTGCCCAGAGCTTGACGATCACCTATGGCGCGGGCGGGGGAGCGGCCCGGGTGACTCCTCCGACGACCCTCGGCAACGCCACTTTCTCGACCGAGGAGCGCTCGAGCAGCTCGGGCACCCTCACGGCTCTCTCCTCCTCGCCGATAGTCAGCGTCGTCGCCCCTCCTGACGGCACGGGGACGATGACCGTCAGCCCGACGAGCGTGCTCGCCTCTGTCCCGACGACGCTCAGCTTTACCTACACCGCCGCCACAGACGGCCTCGTCGCCGGCTCGGTCGTGGTCAACGTCCCTTCGGGCTGGACGGCGCCTTCGACGAGCTCGACCCATGCCGGCTACACGACCGCCTCAGTCGGGACGCTTTCGGTCGCCGGTCAGGTGATCACGGTCTCGGGGCTCACCCTCAGCTCTGGTTCGACGCTCACGATCACCTACGGATCGGGCGGCGGCTCCACCGGGGCGCTGCCCCCGGCCAGTACCGGTGCCATGAGCTTTTCCACAGAGGAGGAGTCGTCTTCCTCAGGGACGCTCACGAGCCTTTCATCATCTCCGAGCGTGAGCGTCAACGCCTCCCCGGACGGCTCGGGCACAGAGACGGTGTCTCCTTCCACGGTCACGGCCGGCTCGTCGACGAGTCTGACCTTCACCTACACCGCCGCTCCCGGCGGGCTCGTCAACGGATCTTTGTCCCTCACCGTCCCGGCCGGTTGGACGGCGCCTTCTACGACCGCGGGACACCCCGGCTACACGACCGCCTCGACGGGAACCGTGTCGCTCGCCGGCCAGGTGATCACCGTCTCGGGCGTGAGCCTCACGGGCGGCTCGACGATGACCGTCACCTACGGCGCAGGCGGGGGCGCCAACAGCGTCACGCCACCCGCGAGCATTGGGACGGCAACATTTACTACGAACGAGAAGTCCACCTCCTCGGGAACTCTCACGGCGATCTCTTCTTCTCCCCAGGTTGTCGTCAACGCCTCGCCTGACGGCTCGGGCACCTTCACCGTCTCGCCGACGACGGCGCTCGCCGGCTCTGCGACGACGCTCAGCTTCACCTACACCGCCGCTGTGGGCGGGACGAGCAACGGGAGCCTTTCTGTCATCGTCCCCTCCGGCTGGTCGGCACCGTCTACGACATCTGGCAACGCCGGCTACACGACCGTCTCGACAGGCACCGTCTCGGCGGCGGGCCAGGTGATAAGCGTCACCGGCGTCACCCTCAGCTCGGGTTCCACGCTCACCCTCACCTACGGAGCGGGCGGGGGCTACTCGGCCGCCCTGACGCCGTCCAGCTACGGGAGCTCGACCTTCACGACCGAGGAGGCCTCCACCTCGTCTGGGACGCTCACCGCCCTTTCTGCTTCCCCGGCCGTCGGCGTCATGACCTCGCCTGACGGCTCGGGCACAATCGGCGTCTCGCCCGGAGCCGTCGACACCTCCGCTGCTACGACGCTCAGCTTCACCTTCGCCGCCGCCACGGGAGGGATGAACAATGGCACCGTCGCAGTCACCGTCCCCTCGGGCTGGTCGGCCCCGTCTGTGACATCTGGGAACGCCGGCTACTCGACTGCTTCCACGGGCACGGTCTCGGTCGCCGGCCAGGTGGTGACGGTCTCGGGGGTGAGCCTCGGCTCGGGCTCTGTCCTCACTGTCTCCTACGGGGCCGGGGGAGGGTCCTCTTCCGCCATCGCCCCTTCCACGGCCGGATCGGGCACCTTCGCCACTAGCGAGAAATCGACCGCTTCGGGCACCCTCACGGCGCTCTCTTCGTCTCCTTCCGTGAGCGTCCTCGTCCCCGACGGCACGGGCACGGCTTCTGTCTCTCCGACCTCTGTCACCGAGAGCCCTGTGCCGACGACATTGACATTCACCTTCGTCGCTCCCGCCAGTGGCATCAACGACGGTGCGCTCGCCATCGCCGTGCCGGCGGGCTGGACCGCACCGACGACGGCCTCGAGCAGCGCCGGCTATACGACGGCCTCGAGCGGGACGGTCTCGGTGAGCGGCCAGCTCATCACCGTCTCCAACCTCATCATGTCTGCCAACAGCCAGCTCACCGTCACCTACGGCGCCGGCGGGGGAGCAAGCTCGGTGCTCCCCTCAAGCACGACGGGCCCGGCCACGTTCGTGACCGAGGAGCAGTCGAGCCAGTTCGGCATGCTCACACCGATCGCCAGCTCGCCTGTCGTGCAGGTGGCCATGCTCTCGGCGCAGACCCTTTCCCTCAACCAGGGCA
>PLKG01000168.1 GCA_003140595.1 Acidimicrobiaceae bacterium
CGGAGCACAGATAAGCGGGCCGGAGGAGAACACCGAACGCAACTGTGGCGACACTAAGCCCTTACAAACAGTGCACTTTCCACCACTAGGCCGGAGTTAGGCCGCGCCGATCTTGTCTCTCTGAACGACCCCCACTATGCTGCGAGGCAGCGAGCTCTTGGAAGGTCCGATGCCCCCCACCGTGACTGAAACACCGACGGCTGCACCTATGTCGGACGATAAAAAGTGGAAGATGATCGATGCGCGGATACGCCGTCGCGGGAACTCCCCCGACGCTCTCATCGAGGTTCTCCACGCTGTTCAGGAAGCCTTTGGGTACCTGGAGCCCGACGTGCTCGAGTATGTCGGCAACGCCCTCGGGGTTCCGCTGAGCCGTGTCTACGGCGTGGCGACGTTCTATTCGCTCTTCATGCTCAAGCCTCAGGGCGCTCACACCGTTGTCGTTTGCACAGGAACTGCCTGTTACATCAACCACGCTTCGGCGCTCCTCGGTCGAATCCATGAGCGGCTGGGCATAAAGCCTGGAGAGACGACCGAAGATCGCAACGTGTCCCTGCTAAACGCCCGCTGCCTGGGCGCCTGCAGCTTGGCACCGGCGGTGGTCATCGACGGGAGTGTTCATGGTAGGTGCACACCCGAAACTGTCGACCTCCTCTTGGAGGAACTACGCGCATGACTGATGTCAAGGACCGAGAGCAAGACCTAGACAGGCCGGAGGCGCAGCCGGAGGCCGGCGGTCCCCGGGCCTGTGCCCATGTCTGTGAAGCTGCAGGCTGCATGTCCCTCAATGCTGATCAGGTATTCGAAGCGCTACGGGAGCGAGCAACCGAGAGGGGTCTGGCCGACACCGCGGTCAAGCGAGTCGGCTGTCTGCGCCTATGTGTCGCCGGACCAGTCGTTGAGATACCGGAGCGCGGGCTGCTGTTCGAGGCTGTTGACCCGTCCTCACCAGAGTCCATAGACAGCGTCATCAACGCGCTGCAAGGCTCGGAAGGTGGACGGTCGACCGCTGACGATCCGTTCTTCGCCCGGCAAGTCAGGATTGTCCTGGCCAACTCGGGGGTCATCGATCCGGAAGACATCGATGACTACGTGGCCCACGGAGGCTACGAGGCACTGACGCAAACGGTCACGTCCAAGAAGCCGGAGGAGATTCTCGAGGAGGTCGTTCGCAGTGGGCTTCGCGGCCGGGGCGGAGCAGGTTATCCGACCGGCCTCAAGTGGAGGACTGTGGCCAAGTCTTCGGGCGCTGAAGGAAAGTACGTTATTTGCAACGCTGACGAGGGTGACCCCGGAGCCTTCATGGACCGAAGCGTCCTCGAGAGCGTGCCGCAGCAGGTTCTCGAGGGCATGGCGATCGCCGCGTACGCCGTCGGCGCTTCTCAGGGTTACATATATGTCCGTGCCGAGTATCCCTTGGCCGTCAAGCGGCTGCGGCTGGCCATTCGCCAGGCAGAGCGCAGCGGTCTTCTCGGCGCCAACATTGCCGAGACGGCATTCGGGTTCCATGTTGACATTCGCATCGGCGCGGGGGCGTTCGTCTGCGGCGAGGAGACAGCCCTGATCGCTTCGATCGAGGGTCGCCGCGGTACACCGAGACCACGCCCGCCGTTCCCGGCTCAATCAGGGCTGTGGGCGCGGCCGACGTTGATCAACAACGTCGAGACACTAGCGAGCATCCCATCCATCGTTCGCAACGGTGGAGACTGGTACAGGGCGATCGGCACGGAAAAGAGCCCTGGCACAAAGGTCTTTGCCCTAGCAGGGCGAGTTGTCAATACTGGCCTCATCGAGGTCCCGATGGGCGTAAAGCTGCGTGACATCGTCTTCGACATCGGTGGCGGGATCATCGGCGGCGCCAAGTTCAAGGCGGTCCAGACCGGCGGACCGTCGGGCGGTTGCATTCCCGCCGACGACTTGGACATGCCGGTGGACTACGAGTCCCTGGCCCAAGCCGGTTCCATCATGGGATCGGGCGGGATGATCGTCATGGACGAGACGTCTTGCATGGTTGACGTCGCCAAGTACTTCATGGACTTTTGCAAGGATGAGTCCTGTGGCAAATGCGTCCCATGTCGTGTGGGTACGGTCCAACTGCACGGGCTGCTCGACAAGATCACTCGGGGCGAGGGGGAACCTGGTGACCTGGACACCCTGGAGCGTCTGGCCGTCATGGTGAAGAGCACGAGCCTGTGCGGGCTAGGCCAGAGCGCCCCGAATCCCGTCTTCAGTACCCTTCGCTACTTCCGGGACGAGTACGTCTCACACATCGAAGATCGAGTCTGCCCAGCTGGAGTGTGCCCGATGACCTCGTCGGTGGCGTCATGAGCGTAAGGACTCTTGTAATCAATGGGAAGGACGTAGCCGGCGACGCCGATCAGACGATCCTCGAGGTCGCTCGAGAGAATTCCATCCACATCCCGACCCTTTGCCATCTCAAGGGCCTCTCCGACGTCGGGGCGTGCAGGCTCTGCGTGGTCGAGGTCGCGGGAGTCAACAAGCTCCTAGCGGCCTGCGTGACCAAGGTCGAGGAGGGTATGTCGGTAGTGACCGACTCGCCCACGCTCCACGACTACCGCCGGACGATCATCGAGATGCTCTTCATGGAGCGGAACCACGTCTGCTCGGTATGCGTCGCCAACAATCACTGCGAGCTGCAGGACGCGGCCAAAGAGCTCGGCCTGACTCATTTCGATCTGCCGCCGCTCGAGCCGGTGGTGGAGGTCGACGCAAGCCACGAGAGGTTTGTGATCGACCACAACCGCTGCATCCTTTGCACCCGATGCGTCAGGGTGTGCGATGAGATCGAGGAGGCCCACACCTGGGACGTCTTCGATCGGGGTGCTGGGTGCCGTGTCATCACCGATATGGGAACGCCCTGGGGGGAGTCGCGTACTTGTACAAGTTGCGGCAAGTGTGTCCAGGTGTGCCCGACGGGTGCCTTGTTCGAGAAGGGCCGGTCCGTGGCAGAAGCCAAGCATAGGCGGAGATTCCTTCCTTACCTTAGAGCTCTTGAACAGGACCAACAGTGACCAAAGCGACCCTTGCGACTGTGTGGTTGGACGGCTGTTCCGGCTGCCACATGTCATTTCTGGACATGGATGAGCGCCTGCTAGACGTCGCGGCGAGGGCCGACCTCGTTTACAGCCCCCTTGTGGACGTCAAGGAGTTTCCTGCCATGGTTGACGTCACACTTGTCGAGGGCGCGGTCAGCAGCGAAGACGACCTCGAGAAGATTCGAATGGTGCGCGCTCACACGCGCATCCTCGTATCACTTGGCGACTGTGCGGTCACGGCGAACGTGCCCGGCATGCGGAATCCCTATGGTCCTGGTCCGCTCCTGCAGCGCGCATACATCGAAAATGTGACAATTAACGCGCAGTTGCCTTCCCAAGTGGTCCCGAAATTGCTGGCCAAGTCGCGACCCGTGCACAAAGTAGTTGACGTAGATGTATTTCTGCCAGGGTGCCCGCCATCGGCTGACCAGATCTTCTGGGTGGTTGACGAATTGCTAGCCGGTCGGATACCGGACACCGCAAAAATGTCGCGTTTTGGCACCTGAGTTCGGAGAGAGAATGACGGAGATCATCATCGATCCAGTAACACGGATCGAAGGCCATTCCAAGATCACCATCCAGCTAGACGAACTGGGGCAAGTGGTTGACGCTCACTTTCATGTGACCCAGTTCCGGGGTTTCGAGAGGATCAGTCAGGGGCGACCATTCCATGAGATGCCAGCGCTTATGGCGCGCATTTGCGGAATCTGCCCCGTGAGCCATCTCATCGCGTCGGCTAAGACCTGCGAAGAGATCATGGCTGTTTCGATCCCCCCAGTCGCGGTGAATCTGCGAAGAGTGATGAATCTCGCTCAGATGGTGCAGTCACATGCCCTCAGTTTCTTTCACCTTTCGTCGCCGGACCTGCTATTGGGCTTCGACGCCGATGCCGCTGGGCGTAACTTCCTGGGCGTGGCCGCGGCCGCGCCGCAGCTGGCACTCGACGGTGTGGCAATGCGAAAGTTCGGCCAACAGATCATCGAGCGGCTCGGCGGCAAGCGGGTCCACCCCGGATGGATCGTGCCTGGTGGCGTCAGCCACCCACTGGAGCCGGAGATCCGCGACGAGATTCTCGCTGGAATCCCGGACGCTCTGGAGCGAATCCGTCGGACTCTTAGTTGGTACAAGGCAAACGTCGCAGATTGGGCAGACGAAGCAGCCGTATTTGCCAACTTCCCGTCGTTGTACATGGGCCTTGTGCATGAGAACGGCGACATCGCCTTCTCCGACGGTGACCTGCGAGTAGTTGACGCCGCCGGCTACCTCGTGGCCGATCACATCGACCCGCGGCCCTACTGGGACTACCTCGGAGAGTCAGTCGAGCCGTGGTCCTTCCTCAAGTCGACCTATTGGAAGGACCTTGGCTATCCCGAGGGTCTGTACCGCGTAGGCCCCTTGGCTCGGTTGAACGTAATAGACCAGATGGGGACTCCCGAGGCGGATGAAGAATTACAGCAATACCGGGAGCGGCTCGGCCGGTACCCCGCCAGTTCCTTCTACTACCACCACGCCCGGCTCATCGAGATCCTTCACTGCATTCACGCGATCGCGGCACTCCTCTCGGATCCGGGGATTCTCGATGATCGCGTCAGGGCAGTCGCCGGGGCCAACCGATCCGAGGGCGTCGGCGTGTCTGAGGCTCCCCGTGGCACGCTCCTTCACCACTACCGCGTCGACGAGAACGGTTTGATCGAGTGGGCCAATCTCATCATCGCGACCGGCCACAACAACCTGGCGATGAACCGGGGCGTTCTCGAGGTCGCTCGTAAGTACGTGCACGGGACCGAGATCCAAGAGAGCATGCTGAACCGAGTCGAGGCAGTCATTCGCTGTTTTGACCCCTGTCTCAGTTGTTCGACCCATGCCATTGGGGAAATGCCACTCAACGTGCAGCTGATCGGCCCGAACGGGCAGGTGCTCGACGAGTTGGCTAGGTGAGCGTCGCAGGCAACGTTCTCATCATCTGTTACGGCAATCCGATCCGCGGAGACGACGGAGCTGGCTGGCGAGCTGCAGAACTGTTGGCCGATGATCCTCGCGCCGTCGGAGCGCAAGTACTGGCCCGCCATCAGTTGACGCCGGAATTGGCAGAGGACGTAAGTCGCGCCAGCCTTCTCGTGCTTGTCGACGCCTCCGAAGAACCGGGCGTGGCCGGGTCCGTCTCGGTCTACCCCGTGCCTGACTCGCCGAAGGCCGGGTCGGCATTCTCGCATCATGTCGACCCCACCCACTTGCTACAGCTCGCCGCCACCCTTTTCGGACAGTCGCCCCGCGCAGTGCAGGTGAGCATCCGAGTCGCCGACATCGATCCCGGAACTGCTCTGTCTGCTCCCGTCGAGGCTGGCATGCCTATGCTCGTCGACGCCGTGATCGACCTGATCAACCAGCATCGGCAACGCTGTGCATGAGATGTCGCTCGTCGCCGAGCTTGTCGACGAGTGTTGCCGCCGGGTTGACGGCCGGGCGGTATCTCTAGTGAGGGTGCGCTGCTCCCTGCCCGACATTGACGGGGAACTACAGCAGGCCTTCACAATGCTGACCGCAGCTACACCTTTGCAAGACGCCGTCCTCCAAGTCGAGACTCTGCCGGTCATCGTGGACTGTCCCTGTGGCTACGTCGGTCCGGCTGCCGAAGACGTTCTAGTGGGCCACTTGTTCGTCTGCCCCGACTGTTCGCGCGTGGGGCCTGTTCGGTCTCCAACTCTGGAGTTGCTCGAGGTCCGCATGTCACTGTCGACCCCGTTTCCGGGCGAAATAGCCAGTCCACGAGACTGACCCACGTGCACCCGTGCTGCCTGCCACGGCACGGGCGCTGTCGGGTCGGGGCCGTCCCTCTGCTCCCGGCTCATAAGCAGTGATCGACGGTCAGGTCAGATGATGGGGCCGCGCTCGGAGTCTTCGATCGACGTCCCAGGTTCGCAGTACTCGCGGAGCAGCGCCTCGACCGCGTCGGGATCGTCGGGTGTTATGAAAGGCCGGACGTAGCGGCCCAAATCGAGGATGAGCCCGACACTCTTCTTCGGCCTTGCCGGGTCAAGGCTTGCCCAATAGCGAGGGTTCGCGGTACCCCAGATTCTCCCTTTTCCACTGAACGCACCAATCTCGACGCGCTTCACCGAGCGAATCGAGGCGTAGGGGATGCGCTTAGTACCCCAGGGAAAGTAGTAAGCGCGGATCTGGATGCGGTCGGACAGGCACTCGATCCAGCGGTCACGGTATCGGCTGTCCACGGTCCACCTCCGGGCGTCGGCTCATCGATCAGTCACCTTCCGACGGAGACTACTTTGAGTGCCCGTCGTACGCCGACCAGGTCGACGACGCATCCCCCCGTGGCCATCCCCCAGCGATCGGGAGTGTCGCGTGTCGCCACCGGTTGAGTACTGACCCTCATCACCGGGCGGCCCTCTCTCGCGGCGATCCGCCACTTTCCGTGCTGGAACGCATGAGTGAGCCGGTGTTTGAGAGCACCTAGATCGATTCTTGCGCGGTACCGAAGAATCGCAATGATGGTGACATCCGCGAGACATTGGTCGGCGTTTATGTCGTCTTCGTCCAGGTCGTCGGCGTGGTCTCGGAAGAAGCTGAGGGCCCCGATTGTCTCATCCGCAATAGCAAGAGCAGGCATCGATTCTTGAGGTAGCTGCGCTCTTGAAGGGGCTGTGTCTTGTTCAGGTTTCGCGTCCGAATGGAATTGGCACCATCAGTACCAAGTTGCGGATCCCCGTCATGACACCGATGCGGTGGGTGGCTTGCGATCATTTCGCAACGAGCGCGCCACACGAAGGACTTTCATCCGTAATATAGTGTTGTGGGAACAATACGTAAGGGGACACGTGCACTGGGCTGCTTCACTTTCGCGGTCCTCCTCGTTGTCCAAGCGGGGGCGATCGCGTTCCCCCATTTGACTAGCGCAGACTTGCAATCGAAGACGACAAGTCTGGGCCTGACGAGGTTGCCTCCAGGTGTGCAGCTCGTAGACAGAGGTGTGTTCGAAACACTTACCCCCGACGGCAATGACCTTCTCGCGGTGCAGGGCTACGGGACAGGAGTCACCGTCGTTCGCGTCGATCCGGCTCACGCCGACGTCCTCGTCCGGTCCCCGGTGTTGCCCGAGGCGACCCAGCTCTTCGTGGTCAAGTCGAGCATCTGGGTCGAAATCGATGCTGCCGGCTCGGTCGTCGGGCGTCTGCTCCAGCTCGATTCGTCGAGCCTTCGCCCAGTCCGTTCCGTTCTCCTCAACCAACTGAGTGACGTGGCTGCAACCTCGACGGGGCTTCTCTGGGCCGCCACTGGGCCGTCAAGGTGCAACCTGAAGCGCCTCGCCCCGCAGAGTGGTGCGGTGCTCGCGCATGTCACGCTTCCAGGTTCGTTCTGTGATCTCGCTATAGATGCCTCCGTGGGCATTCTGCTATCGGTCAATTCCAATGGCGAGCTCGTTTCGCTGGAAGCTCGGAGCGGCCAGGTGCTTCACCGCTCACGGTCGGCGCGGGGTGGGTATTGGAGCTTTGTCGCTGCCGACGGATTCTTCTGGTTCGATTCCGGCGGGATGAGTCTGCCGAGCACTCTCTCGATCTACCGGAGCACCACGCTCCGACTCGTGCGACGAGAAGTGCCTCCTGCAGGGCCATGTGCAGACATGACTCAGCCGTTCTTCGGATGCGCCGGTGACGCGCTCAGCTACACCGCTGGGCTCGTGTGGGCTGCAAACTGGAACTCTCTCGGCTGTGGTGACCCGGAGACATTGGTTCTCAAGGGCAGCTCTCGCACGCTCGGCGCGATTTTCCCAGTCGTCACCATCGGATCCACGACATACGGCATCGACGAAGCGCCGTACCCGTCAGACTCGGTAGGCATCGTCCGCTTCACGGCGCCACGAAGCTGCAGAGCGCTGATGAAGCGCGGCTAACCCTGGCTGTCTCAGCTCGCTGGGTTACGCCCTGACCAGCAAGAATGCTCAGCCTGGAGAGCTCTTCACATGAGCGGTACGGTGGCGACGAACCTCAGGTCGTTCACGAACGCGGTGGCCGCGGAACCGACGTGAACTCAGGCCTGTTGGTTCACAGTTGTTGCGAAGCGAGGTTTACGTCCCCGCAGAGGTGCACCACCACGCCGAGTTGGGCGAACGCGGCAGCTTTGGCGACGAGGGCGCGGTCGGCCTGGTCAGCATCGGGCCCGTAGACGACCTGCACGTGATTGGCCTTGTGTCGAGCCATGAACTGGTCGCGGCTGACGCCGTCCAACACGGCGTGCATCATGGGCCACTCGTAATTGGTCGCCCGCCACCGCCGCTCCGTCTCCTCGGCCGGTAGCTCGACAGCACGCCCACGTCCGATGTCGTAGTGAAGCGCCCCATCCATCACGTACAAACGGGACCAGACGATCTCACCTGGCCTGGAGATGCCGCGCAGGGTGCCGCCGCCCAACGGGAAATACACCGGGGACTGACGCATGCTGGTGGCGCCGGCGTAGCCGTGGGCGAAGTGGGAGGCGGGCACGGAGCCCGAGATCTCAAAGACCCACACGAACTGGCCGTCGAAGTCTTCGCCCCAGCGGACGTCGTGAAGAGTCGTGGATGGATCCAGTCCCATCGCGGTCCAGACCCGGTTGGTGACGAGGGCGTCGACGGCGACTCCTTCGTCCACTTCGTTGAAGTTCGGCAGCGCCTGGTTGCTCCAAAGGACTCGCGAGCCGTCGCGGCTCCGCACCGGCGGACGGTCGGGGTTGTTGAGCAGCCCTTCGGTGATGTCCGACGCGGCTACGAGGTCCTTCAAGCCCTGTTGGTACTGGATGCCGACACAATCGAGACCGAAGTCATCACTTATCCTGAGGGCAGCGATGTACATGGCGAACTGCTGACGTAATTGCTCGTCGGTCAGCTCGGTAGCCTCGTCCTTCCCGGTGCAAAAGGTCATACCGCGATCGCTCAACCAACGCCGGACGGCCGTGGTTTCCTCTTCGCCGACCGTCGCCATCTCGGCGTAGAGCGCGCTCTGGGAAAGCCTCTCCTTGTAGATCCCGATGCCATTGAGCAGGTCATCGTCAATTATGGCGTTGTACATGCCCATGCACCCCTCGTCGAATACGCCCAAGATGGCCTTGTCGGTGAGGAGCTTGTTGGCGATGGCAACGCCAAGCTGGAACTCGGGGCTCGAATCAGGCAGGGTAGGCAGCGGGCGCACGTGGGACGCGTCGTGAACGATCTTGCCCGTTTCCGTCCACTGCTTTATCCCGTCACGGAACCACTCGTCGGTGAAGTCCGTGCTCCAGATGGTCGAGTATTCCCTTCCCATCTTGGTCATTGACGCGTTCAGGTTGAGTAGTCCCACCAAGCCCGGCCACGTGCCGTCGAAATTGGCGACGGTAAGGACCGGCCCTCGATGGGAGCGGAGACCGGCCAGGACATGGTGGCTGTACTGCCAGACCGTTTCGGCCACCACCAAGGGTGCATCTACTGGTATACCGGCGAAAACGGACATTCCCATACGCTGGCTATCGATGAACCCATGACCTTTGACCGGGTCGTAAACATGGGCCCGGTGGGTGGACCACCCGAGGTCGGCCAGAGCGGAGGTCAGGGACCGTTCCAGCTTCTCCTGCGTCGGCCAACCGGCTGTGTTCGGCGACTGGCGCAGGTCGCCGCTGGCAACGAGCCAAACGGTCTTGGGCTCTAGGACTGGCCTCTCAGAGATTGTCGGAAGCTTGTAGTTGGGCATGCCTGGTCCTCTTGTTGGTGATCGTGTGCCTCGTGAAGGCTAATGAGCAATGGTCACGATCGTACCGGAGTGACCCCGCCGCGGACACCTCGCGTTGATGTGACCTAGGAATAACCGCCGGATTCG
Organism: Acidimicrobiaceae bacterium; assembly: GCA_003140595.1. Lineage (GTDB taxonomy): Bacteria > Actinomycetota > Acidimicrobiia > Acidimicrobiales > Bog-793 > Fen-455. The sequence continues at coordinate 9,896 of PLKG01000168.1, forward strand.
TCGATCGGCGGTAGCAAGGAGAAGAGATCGGCTCGTTCCTCGTTTCGTACCACTCCGAAGACGAGGAGGAGGTCGAGTGACGATTAGGGACGATTCGGTCCCCGACGGTACGCACTCTTGGGACGATGACCGCCGATTTGTTGGTGTTTCGGGCAGTTCCAGCGTTTCCGGGGACGGATTGGCCACGCGAAGGCAAGAAAGGCTGTCGAGCACTCGATGCTCGTCGCCACCTTCCACGTCCTCGACCAGTGCGTCCCCTATGCGGACCTCGGCTCTGACTGGTTCCAAGAGCGTCGTCGCGACGCGCACGCGCGGCGTTTCACCCGACAGATCGAAGCCCTCGGCTACCGCGTCAGCATCGAGCCGGCCGAAGCCGCCTGAGTGATCGACAACTGAACTTCGGGAGTTCGTCCCGCAACGGGGCACTGTCCCTGACCTCGCGCGTGCTTGATAAAGGGTTTTCGTGTCAGGAACGCTGTTCGGCCTCCGAGGCGGAACCCGTTCCGCAGCGGCTACCGCTGAAAACAGTTGCTGGGCTGTCGTGACGATGGTTGGGTCCCGTCATCCTTCAAGGCAGGCGCAGGTAATGGCGAGGAGCGGAGTCAGCTGGCGATCTTCTCGGCGCCTTGTTCAGGCTGGGCGGAACGAGCCGATGATGGTCCGGGCGACTAAGCCGTCGCCTGCGAGCCCGATGGTGAGCGTGACGATCTTCCGGGAACTGGGGCGCCTGATCGTGTACAGGCCAGGCCCGAAAAGGGTGTTGTCACCGGGGGAGAGACAGATTCTCAACGAGTGGATCCGAGCACAGGGCATGGATGTGGGCCCGGTGATGTACTCCATGCCGTAGAAGCTGAGGGGCGGAGAGGAGAGTACAGCGCCTTCCTGGTCGAACAAGGAATCGGTAAGGCCGAGGGCCGTCCCGCCTCCGGACACGATGCCCCCTCCCGTGATGGAGGCCTGACCCCCGGAGTACAACAAGACCGTGTTGGGCTGCATCCACAGGGGGCTGTCGCTTCCGAGCTGTGGGAGTCTCCTTGCCCAGTGATCGAGTGACCAGTTCGACGGTACGGCGAACTGCAGACCGTCGGCAATCAGCCACCCCCAGTTCGCCGGTACCGCCGGCGCGGGAATGAGCTTGGCGAGGGCCGCCCGGGCCGAGTAGGTGAGCGTATGGAGCACCGCCCGGGCCTCCGGGCCCTCGGTGTAGATGACGAAGCCCAGCTTGGGGAGCGACACCTCCTGCCATTTCCCAACGACCTTGGGGCCGTCGACCGCGATGCCGTTGATCCGCTGATGCCTCAACGCCTTGGCACCTCGGAGGGAGGCGGGGTACCAAACGAGGACTGTCGTGTCGGACAGCCCACCTTCACAATCCGGCTTCGGCGGGTTGTTCGGGCTGGGGCTGGTATAGATGAGTGTGACCGGGCCCGGAAAGTCGGTGGGGCATTGAAGGGGCGCTGATTGGGTGTACCAGACGTCCCAAGTCGGACGGACCGCCATCTGGATGTAGCCGAACGAAAAAGGCAACCAACCGCGGGCACCTCAGCGGTATCGACGGCCGCACGCTGGGCTCGGAACGGGCTGGCAGCCGCCGACCTGCCGCCTGAGTGCTCAGCGCACCCACACCGACTAGCACGGCGAGCAGCAGCATGAGACCCAGCCTCGACGACTTCACCGAGCGCGACCTTTGACCAGGACCGTAGGCTCCTGAGTCATCCCTCACCTGGATCAGATTAGGGCTAGTCCGGGTTGGGTCTTGATGCACCTTCAAGACCCAACCCGGACTTGTGAGCCGTTGCCCTGGTCCCAACTTCGGCCGCGTCACTGTCGACCAGGATCGCAAGCACGTCGCGGATCGATCGCTCGCGACCCAGGGTTTTTCGCAGCGGCAGGTGGTGTTCAACCTGGCAGCGCTTGCGACGGTCGTCCTTGTCCTTGATCACGTAACCCTCGGTGACCAGGTCGTTGACGATAGCGAAGGAACTGCGCTCGGTGATTCCGAGCATTGTCGCGATGTCGCACAAACGCACCCCGGGGTCGTGTGCGATGCAGACAAGGGCCCGAGCATGGTTGATGAGGAAGCTCCACTCAGCCATCGGCCACTGTTATTAGAAGGTCATTGCTAGTGTTCTATAACTGGTGTATGGTGGCAATAGATCCGTGAAGGCCCGACTGGATGCCGAGCAACTCGGAAGTCAGGCAGGGCAAGTGACGGAAGACCTGAAGGCGCGCAAGCTCACCTTCGAGGACATCATGAGGAAATATGAGGACCCCACCTACGGAGGCCTCGGGTACCTCGGGGAACGTCATCAGCATCGTCACGACCGCCGCTTTAGGCACTGGGCGGACGTGCTCGCCGTCGACCTGGCGAACGAGCAGGAGATGACCTACAAGCAGTTTTCCGACTGGCTCGAAAGTCGGTACGGCCACTACTTCGGCGATGCCGTTTTCAGCGGGTTCAACCACAGACAGGCCGAGGCCGACGCTCGCCGCTGGCACTTGGTCCGCATCGTCAAAGTACCTTCTCCATTCCAGGTTCCGTCTGTCCCGCCGAAATGGCCACGCCTCGGCGTTGTCCGTACCGACGGGAAGGCAGAACCCCCGACGCCGGCACCCTTGCCGGAGAAAGGCCTCCCATGAGGTCCGACACCAAGACCGGAACAGTTCGCCGTTCCAACCCGTCGAGCGACCGTTACGGCCTTTTCAATCCTGAACGCCGTATCAGTGGCATCGTTGATCGGCGCGTCGACCGCGAGCGGCGCCGGGGACAGCGTCGAACTGAGTATCTGGTGCCATTGTCGGCATATTTGTCGTAGCGGAACCGTAATCGGGCCTGGGCGTCAGGACACCAGCCAGATTCGGTACGCGCACCGGCTGCTTGATCGCGCCACCGAACCTCGCGGGGTGACGGCCAGGTTGACAGATCGAAGGCGTGCCGACGGTGGCGACACTCGCGACGAGTCCTCGCTCTTGAGTCCTCCAATTGTTCAAATGTGCCACGTGCCGGCCACCCAGGGTCACCGCGGCAGGTGTGGTTTGCGGTCGGCGCGGCGAGGACACTTGCTCGACCAGTAGGTGACGCCTACTGTTCCTCGTTTTCCCACTTCTCGTTCCGTGCTGCGACGCGCTCGCGCCAGTTCTCAGCCTCCTCCTGGGTCAGGTACGGGCCCATTCGATCCATTTGCTGGCACTCGTCGCGCGTTTCGACACCCTTGTGCTTGAAGCAGTAGTACCACTCACCGTCTGCGTCGCCGAGGCGCATTGATTCGTCGGTCATGACACCCAGGCTACGGCGCGGCGCGCGCGGCCGACGGGGTTGCCGTGGCTGTCGAGCCCCACGGGGACGGTATGGGACAACC
>PLKG01000090.1:0-3672 GCA_003140595.1 Acidimicrobiaceae bacterium
TCCGACCACTATTTCGACAAGTACCTGTTCGAGGGCGATCCCGAATTGCTCCGGGAGGTGGTGGCTCACGCCGTCGCGCTGATACCCGCCGGCACCGAGGTCCTCGCCGGGCTCGAGCTCGGCGGTGTGCCTTTCGCCACTGCGCTCTCGCTCGCGAGCGGACTTGAGGCCGTGTTCGTCCGGAAGGCAGCCAAGCCCTACGGGACAGCCAAGCTCGCCGAGGGCGGCGAGATCGCAGGCCGCCGGTTGCTTGTGGTCGAGGACGTGATTACAACGGGCGGACAGGTCGTCAAGTCGACCGAGGATCTCCGCCGGCTCGGCGCCATCGTCGCGCACGTCCTCTGTGTGATCGACCGAAGCGACCAAGCCCATGATCGGCTCCGGGCCGCCGGGCTCAGCGTGAGTGCGGTGTTCACAGCAGCTGACCTCGACAGAGCAGCGGCAACGCCGCCGCCCGAGCGCGCCCAATGACGGCGCCTGTCAGCTCGGGCGCCCAATTCGCGGCAACGGAAGGCTACGCTCGACTTCGCACCGACCCGAGAGGTGGGCGAATGGAGAGCGAGGCCAGGACGAACGTGCAGGGCGCTTCGGGCGCGCCCGCCCGCCCCGCTTTCGACCAGGACCCCCGGCCGCTCCCGGGCACTGTGAGCCTTGGCGGTCCCGTCTTGGGAGCGGGTGGCACCGTCAGCGGGATGCTCGCGGACCTGCGACGCTCGGAGTCGGACCTGCGCCGNNCATCGCTCGGTACCCGGTCGATCAAGACCTCCGCCAAGCGGTGGGCCCTCGAGATGGCCGTCTCGATGGTGGACCTCACGACCCTTGAAGGAGCCGACACGCCCGGCAAGGTCTTGAGCCTGTGTGCCAAGGCTCGCCGGCCCGACCCCTCTGATCCGTCGGTCCCTCCGGTCGCGGCGGTGTGCATCTACCCAGACCTCGTGCCCGTCGCCAAGCGGGCGCTCACAGGCAGCAGTGTGAAGGTGGCATCGGTGGCGACAGCGTTTCCTTCCGGGCGCGCCTCGCTCGCCGTCAAGCTCGCCGACGTGCGCGACGCCGTGGCGGGTGGCGCCGACGAGGTCGACATGGTCATCGACCGAGGAGCGTTCCTCTCCGGACGCTACGGCCTTGTTCTCGAGCAGGTGCAGGCCGTGAAGGAGGAGTGCGGCGAGGCGCACCTGAAGGTCATCTTGGAGACCGGAGAGCTCGCCACCTACGACAACGTCCGGCGCGCGAGCTACCTCGCGATGCTGGGGGGCGCCAACTTCATCAAGACCTCGACCGGAAAGGTCAGCCCGGCCGCGACACTTCCTGTTGCGCTCGTGATGCTGGAGGCGGTACGAGACTTCGCCGAGCTCACCGGGGCACTCATCGGTGTGAAGGTCGCCGGTGGCATCCGCAGCGCGAAAGATGCCATCAAGTACCTCGTCATCGTCAACGAGACCGTGGGCGAGGCCTGGCTCGACCCGTCCATGTTCCGTTTCGGGGCCTCCGGCCTGTTGAACGACCTACTCAGGCAGCGTTCCAAACAGCTCAGTGGCTCCTATGCGGGGAGTGAGGATTTCAGCATCGAATGAGTGAGCACGAGCACGCCAACAACAGCGAGGATGCAGCCGTTTCCGACCTTAAGGACGAGTCCGCGGGAATCGGCGAGACCTCGGGCCACCCCGTCGCGGGCGAGCGCCCTGAGCAGGTTTTCGAATATGCCCGGGCTCCGGAGTCCCGCTCGGTCGTGCACCTCCGGTCCTCTTACGGGCTGTTCATCGACGGGGCCTTTGTCGAGCCGGTCGACGCCAAGTCCTACAAGACCGAGAACCCGGCCACCGAGGAGGTGCTGGCGGAGATCGCGGCGGCCGGCGTCGAAGACGTCGACCGGGCCGTCCAAGCCGCCGGGCGCGCCCAGAAGATGGTCTGGGGCCCGATGCCCGGTGCCGAGCGGGCCAAATACCTCTTCCGGATCGCCCGCATCATGCAGGAGCGTTCCCGCGAGCTCGCCGTGCTCGAAAGCCTCGACAACGGCAAGCCGATCCGCGAGTCGCGCGACGTCGACGTCCCGCTGGCGGCGGCCCACTTCTTCTACTACGCAGGGTGGGCGGACAAGCTCGACTACGCCGGATTCGGACCGAATCCCGCTCCCATCGGAGTGGCCGGCCAGGTCATCCCCTGGAACTTCCCCTTGATGATGGCTGCCTGGAAGCTCGCTCCGGCGCTCGCAGCCGGCAACACCTGTGTCCTCAAGCCCGCGTCGACGACGCCGCTCAGCGCACTGTTGCTGGCCGAGATCATCCAGCAGGCCGACCTGCCCCCCGGTGTCGTCAATGTCATCACGGGCGCGGGTTCTCTAGCGGGGGCGGCTCTGGTCGCCCACCCGGGGGTCGACAAGGTGGCCTTCACCGGCTCGACTGAGGTCGGCAAGGATCTCCAGCGCGCGCTCGCCGGCACGGGAAAGCACTTGACATTGGAGCTCGGCGGCAAGGCGGCCAACATCGTCTTCGAGGACGCGCCGCTCGACCAGGCGATCGAAGGCATCGTCAACGGCATCTTCTTCAACCAGGGCGAGGTCTGCTGCGCAGGCTCGCGCCTTTTGGTGCAGGAGTCGATCGCGGACATCGTCGTCGAGCGCCTGAAGCGCCGCCTCGCGACTCTTCGTGTCGGTGACCCGCTCGACAAGAACACCGATCTCGGTGCCATCAACAATCCCGCCCAGCTCGACAAGATCCGCGAGCTCGCCGCGGCCGGCGAGGCCGAGGGTGCCATTAGGTGGTCACCGAGCTGCACCCTTCCCTCCAAGGGCTACTGGTTCGCCCCGACGGTGTTCACCAACGTCTCGCCGGCGCACCGCATCGCCCAGGAGGAGATCTTCGGCCCCGTTCTCTCGGTGCTCACCTTCCGCACACCAGAAGAGGCGGTGGCCAAGGCCAACAACACCGTCTACGGGCTCTCCGCCGGCGTGTGGACCGAGAAAGGGAGCCGCATCTTGTGGATGGCCGGTCAACTGAGAGCCGGGGTGGTGTGGGCGAACAGCTTCAACCGCTTCGATCCCACCAGTCCTTTCGGCGGATATCGCGAATCGGGCTTCGGCAGGGAGGGTGGCCGTCAAGGCCTGGGGGCTTACCTCGATGTCTGACGAACGCTTGGCAGTGCGAAAGACCTACAAGCTCTACATCGGAGGGGCCTTCCCGCGATCTGAGTCCGGCCGCTCCTATGTCGTCTCGGACTCCGATGGCGCCTTCTTAGCCAATGCTGCCCACGGCTCGCGAAAAGACGTGCGCGACGCCGTCGTGGCTGCCCGCAAGGCACAGCCGCGCTGGTCGGGCGCAACGGCCTACAACCGGGGGCAGGTCATCTACCGCGTCGCAGAGATGCTCGACGGACGCCGTTCGCAGTTCGCCGACGAGGTCGCCTCGAGCGAGGGGACGAGCCGTGACGAGGCGACGGCGAGCGTGGACGCCGCGGTCGACCGCCTGGTCTGGTATGCCGGCTGGGCCGACAAGCTGGCCCAGGTCGCCGGATCCTCCAATCCGGTCGCGGGACCGTTCTTCAACTTCAGCGTGCCTGAGCCAACCGGTGTCGTGGGCGTGGTCTGCCCGCAGTCCTCATCGCTGCTGGGCCTCGTGAGCGTGCTGGCGCCGGTGATCGTGACCGGCAACACCTCGGTCGTGCTCGCGAGCGAGACGA
>PLKG01000090.1:3725-21081 GCA_003140595.1 Acidimicrobiaceae bacterium
CGACTGGACCAAGGCGCCCACGCCGCGTCGCATGCTGGCGTTCCTCGAGACCAAGACCGTGTGGCACCCGATAGGCCTGTGAGCTGCATGGCCGCAAAGGCTCTCCGTCGCTCATATCGCTAGCCTCTTGCTCTGTGACCGTCGACAGCGCCATATCGGACCCGTACGAGATCGCGGCCGAGGCTGCAGCAGAACTGACGCGCTGGGCGGGCGGGCCTCCGCACGACGTGGCGATCGTCCTCGGCTCGGGCTGGCAAGCCGTCGCCGACGGCCTCGGGACCGGGGAGGCCGAGCGGTCAGCCGCAGGTCTCCCGGGATTCGCGGCACCGACGGTCGCCGGCCACTACGGCACGATCCGATCGCTCAGATTTGATGACCACAGAGTCCTGCTTCTCATCGGGCGCACCCACCTTTACGAAGGCCGTTCGCCGGCCGAGGTCGTCCATCCCGTCCGCACTGCTGTGATGGCCGGCGCCAGGGTCGTGATCTTGACCAACGCGGCGGGCGGCCTCGATCCCGCCATGAGGCCTGGCCAGGTGGTGCTCATCCGGGATCATCTCAACTTGATGGGCGCCTCGCCGCTCGGCGGTCAGGTACCTCCGGCCGGCTACCGGAGCCGTTTCGTAGATCTCACAGATCTCTACCAGGCAAAGCTGCGCGCGCTCGCGAGACAGGTGGACCCGGCCCTTGGAGAGGGCGTCTATGCGGCCCTGGGGGGTCCCCACTACGAAACGCCGGCCGAGGTCGCGATGCTGAGGAGCATCGGTGCCGATCTGGTCGGGATGTCCACTGCGCTCGAGGCGATCGCGGCCCATCACCTGGGGGCCTCGGTGCTGGGCATCTCGCTCGTCACCAACCTCGCGGCAGGGGTGAGCCCGACGCCGCTCGACCACGAGGAGGTGCTGGCTGCCGGTGCCGCAGCAGCGCCATACCTGGCCGAGCTCCTGGCGGGCGTGCTGTCGGCGCTGTGACCACCGGGCACGAGGAGACCGCCTTGATCTCCGCCGCCCTCGCCGCCAAGGCGGCGGCCTGGATGGCGGCGGATCCGGACCCCTCCACACGCGCGGAGCTAGCCGCCCTCGTCGATGCAGGAGACGGCGAGGCTGTGCGCGACCGGTTCGAGAGCCCGCTCAGCTTCGGGACCGCGGGGCTCAGAGGTGCACTCGGTGCTGGCCCGGCCAGGATGAACCGGCTGGTCGTTCGCGCGACAACCGCGGGCGTCGCGCACTGGGTGCTCGGCCAGGGGGCCGGGGCCGCGCGGCGTGGGATCGTCGTCGGGCGCGACGCCCGCCACGGTTCGGACGAGTTCGCCCGCGACGTCGCCGAGGTCGCGTCGCGAGCCGGTGTGGTCGTGCGGGTCTTCCCCCGTCCGCTGCCGACGCCTCTCACGGCCTTTGCCGTCAAACACCTCGGTGCCGCGGCCGGCGTGATGGTCACCGCGAGCCACAATCCCGCGGCCGACAACGGATACAAGGTGTACATGGCAGACGGCGCCCAGGTGATACCGCCGGCTGACGCCGTGATCGCCGAGGCGGCGAGCACCGCGCTGGCACAGGCGATCGCCTCGCCGGCTGATCCGACCCCTGCACCGGACGCTGCGGCGCGCAAGCTTTGCGAGTCCATCGACGAGGCCGAGCTGTTGGGCGCGTACCGGCGCAGGGCCTTCGCCCTGCTCGATCCCGCGGGCCCTCGGCGGCTCAGGATCGTGTACACGCCCCTGCACGGCGTCGGCGGGGAGGTCGTTCCAGAGCTCCTGCAACAGGCGGGCTTCGGGCCGGTTTCGGTCGTTTCCGCGCAAGGTGAGCCGGACCCCGACTTCCCGACGGTGTCGTTCCCCAACCCGGAGGAGCCGGGAGCACTCGACCTCGCGTTGGCCGACGCTGTCCGCCTCGGCGCAGACATCGTCCTCGCAAACGATCCCGATGCGGACCGCCTGGCCATCGCAGTGCCGGAGCCGTCGGGCGGGACCTGGAGAATGCTCACAGGCGACGAGCTAGGCGTGCTCATCGCCGATCGAGTCCTCTCTCAGACAAGTGGTGGCGACCGGCTGGTGGCAACCACGATCGTCTCCTCCACGATGCTGTCCGCGATGGCCAAGGCGGCAGGGGTCGCATATGTCGAGACTCTCACCGGATTCAAGTGGATCGCGCGGGCAGCGGTTCGCCGTCCGGGCTCCCGGCTCGTGTTCGGCTACGAGGAGGCGCTGGGTTATGAGGTCGGCGACGCCGTCTCCGACAAGGACGGTCTGTCGGCTGCGCTGGTCGTTGCGGAGATAGCGGCCGCCGCCAAGGCCGACGGGACCTCGGTGACCGACCGGCTGGACAGCCTCGCCTCCCGTTTCGGCGTGCACGCGACCGCGCAGTGGTCCTTGCGGCTCGAGGGCGCGACCGCCCAGGCCGAGATGGCAGGGATCGTCGATCGCTGGCGCACGCACCCGCCCGCGACACTCGCCGGGCTGGCAGTGACAGAGCTCGTGGACCTATCCGAGGGGGCAGGGGAACTTCCAGCCACAGACGCTCTCGTGCTCCGGCTCGGCAAACGCGCCCGCGTGGTGATGCGACCGAGCGGCACCGAGCCGAAGCTCAAGGTCTACTTCGAGGTCGTCACGGCGCCGACGACGCCCGAGCACCTCGCCGAACAGCGGAGCGAAGCAGATCTGCTGCTTGGATCGCTGAAAGACGATGTGGCGACTCGCTGTCAGTAGATGAGACGCTCGTCAGCCGCCGGGGCGTAAGTTCCGGACTGGTCCCGAGCCGCCGCCGTACCGGCATCGGGGTCCAAGGCGGCGAAACCCGGCTTGATCCGGCCTTCGATTAGTGCCAAACGGTCGTCGAAGGGGTAGAAGGCGCTCTTCATGGCGTTGATCGTGATCCAGTTGATGTCCCTCCACGACCAGCCGAAGGTCTCGACCAGCCCCGCCAGCTCCGAGGAGAGGGTGATCCCGCTCATCAAGCGGTTGTCGGTGTTCACCGTGACCCTGAAGTGCAGTCGGCGCAGCAGCCCGATCGGGTGCTCTCCGAGCGAAGGTACCGCCCCGGTGTGCACGTTCGAGGTGGGACACATCTCGAGGGGTATCCGGCGGTCCCTCACGTAGGCCGCGAGCCGGCCGAGCGAGACTCCGCCGTCATCGGCCACGACGATGTCGTCGACGATGCGGACCCCGTGGCCGAGCCGCTCGGCGTTGCACCACTGGATCGCCTGCCAGATCGAAGGCAGGCCGAACGCCTCGCCCGCGTGCAAGGTGGCATGGAAATTCTCCCGCTGCACAAGATGGAACGCGTCCAGGTGGTCTGTGGGCGGGTAGCCCGCTTCGGGACCTGCGACGTCGAAGCCCGCGACCCCGGCATCCCGGTAAGAGACAGCGAGCTCGGCGATCTCGCGCGAGCGCGCCGCCGTTCGCATCGCGGTGAGCAATGCACGCACGACGATCGGTCGTCCTTGGGTCGCGGAGCGTTTCATCGCCCTGTCGAAGCCCGCGAGAACCGACTCGACCACTTCCTCGAGCGTCAGGCCGCGCTCGGTGTGCAGCTCTGGGGCGAAACGCACCTCGGCGTAGACGACGCCGTCTGACGCGAGGTCCTCGACGCACTCTTCGGCGACGCGCTCGAGCGCCTCGCCGGACTGCATCACACCGACGGTGTAGGCGAAGCCCTCCAGGTAGCGAACGAGGTCGCGCCGGGGAGCTGCCGCCACGAACCAGGCCGCGAGCTCTTGCGGGTCGGTCGTCGGAAGACGGTCGTAGCCCTGCTCAGCTGCGAGATCCACGACTGTGGCGGGCCGCAGACCGCCGTCGAGGTGATCGTGGAGCAGGACCTTCGGAGCCTTGCGGATCTGATCGATCGTTGGGATGGACATCAAGAGATCACCTCCAGCACAACCGGCGTGGGTGCCGGGGCCTCATCGCCGATGTCGACAGCGTCCTTCAGGGCTTCTCGCGCCCAGTCGAGCCGCTCGAACCGGTCGGTGTGAAGTTCCAACAATGGTTGACCCTCGGCCACCTCGTCGCCGGGTTTGGCGAGGCACTCGACACCAGCCGACGCGCTCACGGCGTCCTCCTTGCGTGCTCTGCCCGCCCCGAGCCGCCACGCTGCGACCCCGACCGCCCGGGCGTCGAGCCGCCCGACGGTCCCCGAGCGGTCGGCGGTCACAACTTCGATGTGAGGCGCGTGGGCAAGTGCGGCGTCGGGGTCACCTCCTTGGGCCACGACCATCGCCCGGTAGCGTTCGAGGGCCGAGCCGTCCCGGAGCGCAACTGCGGGATCGGCCTCGATCCCTGCCAGTCCGAGCATCTCCCGGGCGAGCGCGAGCGTGATCTCGATGAGGTCGCGTGAGTCGTTCCGGCCCGACAGCACCTCGACTGACTCGGCGACCTCCAGCGCATTGCCGACCGAGCGACCGAGGGGCGTGTCCATCGCGCTCAGGACGGCCGTCACCTTGAGCCCGTGGTCACGGCCGAGGCGAACCATCGTCCGGGCAAGTTCACCGGCGCGGTCCCTGTCGGTCATGAAGGCGCCAGAGCCGACCTTCACGTCCAGCACGAGAGACTCGGTCCCCTCGGCGATCTTTTTCGACATGATCGACCCGGCTATGAGCGGGATCGAGTCCACGGTCCCGGTCACGTCACGAAGCGCGTAGAGCTTGCGATCCGCCGGGGCGAGCCCCGCGCCTGCCGCGCAGATGACACAGCCGATCTCCTCGAGCTGGGCGAGCATCTCGCTGTTGGAGAGCTCCGAGCGCCATCCGGGGATCGCATCCAGCTTGTCGAGAGTGCCACCGGTGTGGCCGAGCCCCCGTCCCGAAAGCTGTGGGACCGCGGCCCCGCAGGCTGCCACGAGTGGTGCCAGGATGAGCGAAACCTTGTCGCCCACTCCGCCGGTCGAGTGCTTGTCGACCGTAGGCCTCGAAAGCCCGGAGAGGTCCAACTGCTCCCCGGAGGCGATGATCGCGGTCGTCCAACGGGACAGCTCGGCGTCCGACAGCCCACGCCAGAAGACCGCCATCAGCAACGAGGCGACCTGCTCGTCTGCGACCGTGCCGGCGACGTAGGCATTCATGACCCAGTCGATCTCGTCGTCGGAGAGCTCGCGGCCGTCGCGTTTCGCGCAGATCAGGTTCACCATGTCCATACGGTCTGGACCCCCTTCAGGTTCGTTCGAGCCGCCGGGAGGTGCCGCAGGAGCCAAGGGGACGCGTCGTCGTCGCAGCAGGAGAGTTTGAGTCGGGCGGCCATCTGAACAATGGAGTCTCGCGCACCGAAACTGTGCGCACCGCCGAAGAGAGGCGTGAAACCGCTTTGCCAACCGGAGCACCCGCTCAGGCGGCTACGGGCTCAGAGGTCGGCACGCCCCTCGGGTCCGCCGCCCGCGTACTCCTCGAACGCGGCGAAGGCCCTGGGCCCCCACACCGTGCCTGGACCACCGTTCATCATGATCACCACGCCCATTGCCTCTGCTACCTCGTTGGCGGTGGCTCCCGCCCTGTACGCGCCTCGGGCGTGGGCACCGATGCAACCGTCGCACTCGCGTGTCGCCGCGATGGCGAGGGCGACGAGCTCTTTGATCCGGCCGCTGAGCGCCCCGTCGGTCATCGCCGCACGGCTCATCTCCGCGTAGGCGGAGTACACGCCACCGATCGCGTCCCTGAGGGCACGGGACTTCGGCCTCAGTTCTTCGGCCAGCTCATGGGCATGTTCCATCGAAGCCCCCTTTGTGTTTCCGACTGACGGCACGGCTTGGCGGGGCCGGTGTCACCACGGACCCTGGGCGTCGGACCGGAGCGCCCTCCTCATTCTTACCGCCTCGAACCGGTCCTATGATCCGAGTCATGATCGACCATGTTTCAATTCAGTGCACGGACCCGAGCGCGAGCAGCGCGTTCTACGACAGCGTCCTCGCCCCGCTCGGCGCCGGCCGCGTGATGGACTTCGGCGAGGTCATCGGCTACGGCGTCGAGGGCAAGCCGGATTTCTGGATCGGCCCACTGGTTGCCGGCGAGCCGAACCGCGAGAACCATCTGGCTTTCCGGGCCAAGGACCGGGCAGGCGTGGACGCGTTCTTCGATGCGGCGGTCGGCCTTGGTGCCGTGGTGCTCAACGCGCCGCGAGAGTGGCCCGAGTACCACGAGCACTACTACGGGGCGTTCGTACGCGATCCCGACGGGAACAACGTTGAGGCCGTCTGCCACGAGGCCGAGTAGCGCACGACGGTGACCGTCGACATCGAGAGGATCAGGTCGTCGTACCGGGCGCTCGGCGACGGGTATGCCTACCTTGACGGAGCGGCGGGAACCCAGACGCCGTCGAGCGTCGTCGAGGCGATCTCCGGCGCTTATCTCGCGGGGCTCGGCAATCAGGGAGGAGTTTTCCCGGCCAGCCGCCGCTCGGACGAGATCGTCAGCGCCTGTCGGCATGCTCTGGCCGATCTCGTCGGGGGTGAGCCTTCAGGGGTGATCCTCGGGCCGAACATGACCACGCTCACCTACAGGCTCGCAGAGACCCTGTCGCGCAACTGGGCGCACGGGGACGAAGTGATCGTGTCGCGCCTCGACCACGATGCGAACGTGCGCCCGTGGGTCCAGGCGGCCGCGCGTGCCGGCGCGGTCGTCCGCTGGGCCGAGGTCGACGCGTCGAGCGGTGAGCTTGCCGCCCGACAGTACGAGGAGCTGTTGTCGGAGCACACCAGGCTCGTCGCGGTCACGGCCGCGAGCAATCTCATCGGCACCCGGCCGGACGTCGCTGCGATCGCGCTGAGTGCCCATGAGGTCGGTGCTCTCACCTACGTCGACGGCGTGCACGCGACACCGCACGGACCTGTCCAGGTCGCGGCGCTTGCCGCCGACTTCTACGCGACCAGTGCCTACAAGTGGTCCGGTCCCCATGTCGGCGCTGTCATCGCGAGCCCGGGCCTGCTCGAGACTCTGCACCCCGACAAGCTCGCGCCGGCGCCCGAATCTGATCCCTGCCGGTTCGAACGAGGGACGCTTCCGTTCGCGGATCTGGCCGGTGTCGTCGCGGCAGTGGAGCACCTGGCCTCACTCGACCCGGCCGCGACGGGTTCGCGGCGCGAACGGATCCTCACCTCGATGACGGCGATCGAGGAATACGAGACAGCGCTGTTCGAGTCGCTCGTCGCCGGCCTGGAAGCGATCGAGGGCGTCATCACCTACGGGAAGGCTCCTGACCGCGCGCCGACCACCTGCTTCAACATCTCGGGACTGAGCCCCCACGATGTCGCCGAAGAGCTCGCACGGCGTCGTGTCAACGTCTGGAGCGGCGACAACTATGCCTGGGAGCTCGCCGGTGTGCTCGGCATCCGCGACAGCGGGGGGGCGGTGCGCGCCGGTGTCGTGCACTACAACGACCAGTCGGATGTAGACCGCCTGCTCGAAGCGGTCACCGAGATCGCCGCCTCCGTCCGCCTCGCGTAGCCTTCCCAGCCGGGAGCCTCAGTAGAGCTCGAAGGCCTCCGGCAGCAGCTCGTCCACGGTCATGGAACAGAACTTTCCGTCTTCGAGAAAGGTGACGACAGCGTCGCGCCCGAACTCTGCGAGCACCTGACGACAGGCGCCGCAAGGTGACGCGGTCTTGACCTTGCGGCCGGGCGAGCGCGCGTAAACGGCCACGGCCTCGATCTCGATCTTGCCGCCCTCGACGCCGACCGCGGTGAACACGGCGTTGCGCTCCGCGCACGAGGTGAGCCCGTAGCTGCCGTTCTCGACGTTGCAGCCCACATAGAGACCCTTCGCCGTGCGAACGGCGGCACCGACGTGGAACTTGGAGCTCGGTGCGTACGCCTTCAAGCAGGCATCGAACGCGAGCGAGACGAGCTCGCGCGTCCCCGGGTCGGTGATCGCTGCTAGAGCCTGCGGGCGTCGGGCCACAGAGCCACACTATGACGAGCTCAGCAGGTCGTGTTGGATCGAGTGAATCGTACGTATGTTCGATACAATGCCGCCAATGCAGGAGCAGGGCGGATCGGGCCAGCTTCGGTGGCGGCTCGCGGAGGACGAGGAGTCCGGGACGCTGTTCGCGAAGTCCGCGCTTTCGGAGCGCCACGTGGGCACAGGCGAGTACCGCGGCATGGAGTTCTTCCATGTGAACGCGAGGACCATCGTGAACAAAGTGCCCGCGACCTCCAAGATGCCGTTCAGCTACACGATCAACGCCTACCGGGGATGCAGCCACGCATGCACGTACTGCTTCGCGAGGCCGTCGCACGCGTACCTCGGGCTCGGGATCGGCGAAGACTTCGAGCGAAGGATCGTCGTCAAGCTCAACGCCGTCGAGCGGCTCGAATCCGAGCTCCGCTCGCCGCGGTGGAAGGGCGAGCCCATCGCGATGGGGACGAACACAGATCCCTACCAGAAGGCCGAGGGCAGGTACCACCTCACCCAGGGCATCGTGGGGGTTCTCGCCGAGGCGCGCAACTCCTTCAGCATCCTGACCAAGTCGACGCTCGTGCTTCGCGACCTCGAGTTGCTCGCGGACGCCTCCAAGCGAACCCATGTCAGGCTCGCTCTGTCGATCGGCTCGCTCGAGCGCGAGGTGTGGCAGCTGACCGAGCCCGGTACGCCGCCGCCCGACAAGCGTCTCGAGGCGGTGAGACGGCTGACTCAAGCCGGCGTGCGTTGCGGCGTGCTGATCGCCCCTGTCCTGCCGGGGCTCTCGGACTCAGACGAGGAGCTGCGAGCTGTGGCACTGGCGTGCCTCGAGGCGGGCGCGATCTCGGTCACGCCAGTCGCCCTCCACCTACGCCCAGGGGTCCGCGAGCACTACCTCGAGTGGCTGGGGCGAGCCCGGCCCGATCTCGTGGAGCTGTATGCGCAACGTTTTCGCAAGGGCTCCTACCAGCCGCGGGCCGAGCAGAACCGCATCACCGAGGTCGTGCGCGAGGTACAAGAGTCCGTAGGGCACCGCTATTGGAAGCCTCGGCCGCCTGTTCGCCGGCCACCGCAAGTGCCCGCTCACTCAAAGCCCGCGCCCGGCGAGCAGCTTCGTCTCCTCTGAGCGGGGCGGTAGGTGGTCTGCTACAACTCGGCGATGCGAAGAGTGGAAGCTGAAGGCGCGATGTCCAAGGTGCGCTGTCGGTGGGCGACCGGTGAGTTCCTGCAGCCCTATCACGATCAGGAGTGGGGTGTCCCGGTACACGACGACCGGCGTCACTTCGAGTTCCTGATCCTCGAATCGGCGCAGGCAGGCCTGAGCTGGGTCACGATCCTGAAGCGCCGGGAGGGATACCGCAGGGCCTTCTGCGACTTCGACCCCGATGGCGTCGCCGGGCTCGCCCCGGCCGACGTGGAGCGGCTCCTCGGCGACACAGCCATCATCCGCAATCGCCGCAAGGTGGAGAGCGCGATCTCCAACGCCCGTGCGTTCCTCCGCATCCGGGACGAGTGCGGCACCTTCGACAGCTACATCTGGAGCTTTGTCAACCGAGTGCCGATATTCAGCGCCTGGGACGAGGACTCACAGATACCGGCCGAGACTGCGTTGTCGAAACAGGTGAGCGCGGACTTGCGGCGGCGCGGCTTCAGCTTCCTCGGGCCGGTCGTCTGCTACGCGCACCTACAGGCGACAGGCCTGGTGATGGACCACGTAAAGAGCTGCTTTCGCTGGCGCGAGCTCACCGTCACCGACGCCTGAGGGCTGCCGCGCGCCGGTTCACCTGGCCAACGGGTCGCTACCGTGGGTACCCATGACATCGAACAAAGCTGCCGAGGACCAGGAGAAGTCCGACTTCCTGGATACGTTGTCGACCCATCGGTCGTTCCTGCGCCACGCCGTCCGGGATCTCACCGATGAGCAGGCAGGCCAGCGGACAACTGTCAGTGAGCTCTGCCTCGGCGGCCTGATCAAGCACGTGACGCGCGCCGAGCGCAGATGGACCGGTTTCATCGTCGGGGGGCCGGCCGCCATGGACTTGTCCGACGAGGCGGCTGTGAAAGCACACACAGACAGCTTTCGCATGCAGGACGGAGACACGCTGGCGGGCCTGCTCGAGAGCTACGAGGAGGTCGCGCGCAACACGAGCGACCTCGTGACGGCGCTGCCTTCTCTGGACGCCTCCCAACCTCTGCCGGAGTCCCCTTGGTTCAAGCCGGGTGCTCGTTGGACCGTGAGGCGCGTCCTGTTGCACATACTCGCGGAGACGGCCCAGCATGCCGGTCACGCCGACATCATCCGGGAGTCACTCGACGGCGCAAAGACCATGGGCTGATTCGGCGCGCGTCCTTCGGCGAGCTCTCTTTCTTGTCGATCTCAGAGGTTGAGGTGGCCCGCTCAGAGGTTGAGGTGGCCCGGCGTCACGCGTCGCGCCGCACGAGCAGCACGCCGCCTGCCACGAGCAATACCACCGCGTACCCGCACATCAGGAGAAGCCCGGTCCAGGCGCCGAACGCGTCGGACTGGTGGAGCGAGACCACAGATGCCCCGATCTGGTCGGGCATGAACTTCTCTATCTGGTTTGCCAACGAGTTGGGAAGCGCGTGCACGAGGATCGGGAGCACGAGGAGGATTCCGAGGAAAGCACTGATCGACCCCGCCGTATGACGGATGATCGTCGCGAGCCCCAGAGCCACGAGCCCGATCAGGCCGAGGTAGATGCCGCTTCCTGCAACGGCCCGGAGCGCTCCGGGACTGGAGAGCGTGGTGTGGGCCGCCGGCGCGGTGAGCAGGGCCTGGCCGAGAAAGTACGAGAGGAACGACACGGTCTCCGCGATGACAAGGGCGACAAAGCCGAACACCGCGGCCTTTGCCGCCAGCACGAGAGCTCGCCGCGGCGCAGCGGCCAAGGTCGCCCGGATCGTGCCCGAGCCGTACTCGCCGGTCATGACGAGCACACCGAGCACGCCGATGGTCAGCTGGCCGAAGAACACCCCGATGAGGCTCGTGCTCGTCGGGTCGAAGCTCAAACGGCTGCCGAGTGACATCGAGGACCAGTGTGCCCGGGTCTCCGCGGTGGCGAGCGCACTTATGCCGATACCGAGCACGACGGTGAGACCGAGGGTCCACATGGTCGAGCGGAGGGAGCGAAGCTTGGTCCACTCCGATGCCAACAGCCCCGATATCCCGTAGCGTCCGGGCGGTAGGGCCTTTGTCGGTCCGACGGTCCGGCTCATCGCGGAGATGCTCACTTGGCTCCTTCCGGTGACTGGACCGGGGCCGTGCCCGATCCACCGTGGTACTCGATGCTGTCCTCGGTCAGCTCCATGAACGCCTCTTCGAGCGAGGCGGACTGCGGGGCGAGCTCATGGAGGACGACGGGGATGGACGCCGCGAGCTCGCCGATCGCGATCTCGTCGGGGCCGCGCACAGATAGCGAGCCGTCCTCTTCGAGGACGGTCGTCGCGCCCGCGAGCTCGAGGGCCGTCTTGAGTGCCGCGAGCTCGGGCGAGCGGACCCGGACATAACGCTGGGAGCTCTGCGCGAGGAGCTGGTCGATCGGGATCTGCGCGATCAGGCAGCCCCGGCCGATGATGACGACCTCGTCTGCGGTGAGCGCCATCTCGCTCATGAGGTGGCTCGAGACGAAGATCGTCCGGCCCTCACGGGCAAGGCCCCTCAAGAGGTTGCGCACCCAACGGATTCCATCCGGGTCGAGCCCGTTGACCGGTTCGTCGAACAGCATCACCTCGGGGTTGCCGAGCAAGGTTGCGGCGATGCCGAGCCGCTGGCTCATGCCGAGGGAGAACTTCCCCGCGCGTTGGCGCGCGACAGCGGAGAGCCCGACGACCTCGAGCACCTCGTCGACGCGCTTGAGCCCGATGTGGTTCGACTCGGCGAGCATCTGAAGGTGTGCCCGGGCGCTGCGACCGGGGTGGATCGCCTTTGCCTCCAACAGCGCGCCCACCTCGTGCAAAGGCCAGGGAAGGTCGTGGTAATGCCGTCCGTTCACCGTCACGTCACCGGCGTCCGGTGCGTCGAGACCCACGATCATGCGCATGGTCGTCGACTTGCCTGCGCCGTTGGGGCCGAGGAATCCCGTCACGACGCCGGGGCGCACGCTGAAGCTGAGTTGGTTCACGGCGAGTTTCGAACCGTAGTGCTTGGTCAGGCCCTTGGCCTCGATCATTGGTGGTCCTTCGTTGTTGGCGGTGGCATCAGCTCTCCTTCAACGGGTCGATTGGCCGGCCGCGACGCAAAGCGG
This sequence comes from Acidimicrobiaceae bacterium, assembly GCA_003140595.1. Lineage (GTDB taxonomy): Bacteria > Actinomycetota > Acidimicrobiia > Acidimicrobiales > Bog-793 > Fen-455. The sequence goes on from PLKG01000090.1 coordinate 15,869, forward strand.
CTCCGGTCCCTCCGATGCCATCTTGTGCGTGTCGGGTGCGGTTGTGAATCGGGGATGTCCCCTAGGGAACCCGACTGTTCCGCGGCATGACCGTGAAGATGGCCTTCGAGAACTAGTACCCGACGACGTAGCTCACCCCCGAGAGCGAGTAGAAGTCGCTTGTCCCGGGCCCTTGAGCCAGTGCCCGGCCGTTCGCGTAGATGTGGAGCGCGCCCATGACGACCGCGCCGTTGTTCTCCGAGTAGACCGAGAAGCAGTCGTAGTAGCCGGGCCGGACGGCTTTCGGCATGATGAACGCAGGCAGCGCCTGGTTCGCGGGGCCGTTGAGCGAGCCCGCTAGGTACACGACGCCTTCAGGTGACACGGCGTACTGGGGGGCGCCGGTTCCGTACTGCTGTGCCGACGTCGCGCCGTTCAGCAGCGTCAGCGGGTGGAACACCAGTTTGGAGGACGCGGAAGGTGTCGTTGGCGGCGGCGAGTTTGCCGAGGCCCAGTCCGAGGCAGGGTTCACAGCAGATTTGCCCGTCTTCGGTGCCGACCTCGTACCGGCGGCGTAGCCGACGCCCGAGAAGGTGCCGATCAGCACTGCGGTGGCGAGGATGAGCAGAGGGATCGGGCGCCCGAGCGAGCGGGCACGGGACTTGGGCATCGCAGTCTCCCTTTCTTGTCAGGTCCGGATGGCGAGCCCTGTGATGACGCCGACGATTCCCGGCGCGCTGACGCAGTTCGCGTTCAGGAGTCGGAAAGATGGCGGGCCCCCCCCCAGCTGGACATTGTCGCGCGTCAGGTGCCGCGCCGGTCCCGCGGTCCGGGGGATTCAGGTGAGCGGCTCGAAACGGGCCGTGAAGTGGCGCAGCTGAGGTGCTTCTTCGACGATCCGGTAACCACGGAGATCGGAGGCTTGCTCGGCGACCGCCTGGCATATCTCGATGACGTAGTCGATGTGGCTCTGTGTGTAGGTTCGCCTCGGGATCGCCAGTCTGACAAGGTCTGTCGGGGCTGGTTTCTCGGTACCGTCGCTCTGCCGGCCGAACATCACGGTCCCGATCTCGCTGCCGCGGATGCCACCTTCCTTGTACAACGCCACCGAGAGAGACTGGCCTGGGTACTCGAGCGGAGGGATGTGGGGGAGAAGTCCCCGCGCGTCCAGGTAGACGGCGTGGCCCCCGATCGGCAGGAAGACCGGGATACCGCTGCGGTGCAGGGCCTCGCCCAGGTAAGCAGTCGATTGGATCCTGTAACGGAGGTAGTCGTGTGAGACGGCCTCGCGGATGCCCTGCGCGATGGCCTCGAGGTCCCGGCCGGCGAGCCCACCGTAGGTGGGGAAGCCTTCGGTGAGGATCAGCATGTTGCGGAACGACTCGGCGAGAGCATCGTCGTTGCAAGCGAGCCAGCCGCCGATGTTCGCGAGTGGGTCCTTCTTCGCGCTCATCGTCATCCCATCCGCGAGTGAAGCCATCTCTCGCACGATGTCGGCGACTTCGCGTCCCGATTGGCCTTCCTCTCGCTCACGGATGAACCAGGCGTTCTCCGCGAACCGGCACGCGTCGAGGAAGAGCGGGACTTTGTGCTTGTCGCAGACCGCTCTCACCTCGTGAAGGTTCGCCAAGCTCACCGGTTGGCCGCCCGCCGAGTTGTTCGTGATCGTGACCATCACCACGGGCACGTGCTCGTGCCCGCGCTCTGTTATCAACGCGTCGAGCGCGGCGGTGTCGAGGTTCCCCTTGAAAGGATGCAGGTTCGCCGGGTCGCGTCCCTCCGCGATGACGAGGTCGACTCCTTCGGCGCCGGTGAACTCGATGTTGGCCCGGGTGGTGTCGAAATGGGTGTTGCTCGGCACGACCATTCCGGGGCCCGCGACAACCGAGAAGAGGATCCGTTCCGCGGCGCGCCCTTGATGGGTGGGTATGACATGGCGGAACGGGAACAGCTCGGTGACGGCGTCGCGGAAGATGAACCAGGAAGGCGAGCCGGCATAGGACTCGTCGCCGTGCTGAATGGCCGCCCACTGGTCACGGCTCATCGCGCCCGTGCCGGAGTCGGTCAACAGGTCGATAAGCACGTCGCGCGCCGAGAGGGCGAAGACGTTGTAGCCAGCCTCGCGGATCGCGGCGTCGCGCTGTTCTGGAGTCGTCATCCTGAGCGGTTCCACCGCGTGGATGCGGAACGGCTCGATGATCGTGCGGAAGGTTCGTGGCGTGGCTTTAAGGCTAGCTTGCGCGGCGGACGGGCTGGATCAGATCAGGCGGCGTTCGGTCGCCCACTTGGTCAGCTGGTGGCGTGTCGAGAGCTGGAGCTTGCGCAGCACGGCCGAGACGTGGCTTTCGACCGTCTTTATCGAGATGGTGAGCTCCCGGGCGACCTCTTTGTAGGTGTAGCCGCGTGCGATGAGGCGCAGCACTTCACGCTCGCGCGGCGAGAGGTGATCGAGCTCGGGGTCGAGCGGGCCGGGCAGGTCGAACTCCGGCGGCATCGACGCGAACGCGTCCAGCACGAAGCCGGCCAGGCGAGGAGAGAAGACCGCGTCGCCGTCTGCGACGCGCAAGACGGCGTCGATCAGCTCCGGGCCGGAGATGGTCTTTGTGACATAGCCCCGGGCACCGGCTCGGATGACGGCGATCACGTCCTCGGGCGCGTCCGACACCGACAGGGCGAGAAAGGTGACCTCCGGATGGATCGGTTTGATCGCCTCGATGACGGCCTTTCCACCACCGCCTGGCATGTGCACGTCGAGCAACACGACATCCGGCAGCCGTTCGGAGATCAGCTCGATGGCGGCAGGAACCTCGTCCGCCTCACCGACGACCTCGACCGCGTCGCCGAGCTCGCTGCGGACCCCTGCGCGGAACAGGTGATGGTCGTCTACGAGGAAGACCCTGGGCACGCGGGTCGCGTTCACGCGCGGCCTGCGTGCCTGGGCAAGCTGAGCTCGACTTCGGTCCCCTCTCCCGGCACGGAACGGACGACCGCGGTCCCGCCGTTGCGCTGCATCCTGGCGCGGATCGACTCCGCTATGCCCTTGCGGTCCTCGGCTACCGCGTCGGTGTCGAAACCGGCGCCGCGATCTCGCACGAACATGGAAACGCGTTTCGCCTCGACCTCGACGTAGATGGACACCGAGCTCGCGCCTGACCACTTGGCCGCGTTGACGGTCGCCTCCTTTCCGGCGGCCAGAAGTGCTCTCATCTCGTCGTCGAGCGGGGCGTCCCCGACTGTCACGGCGTCGACGGCGACGCCGTGGGCTGCCTCGACCTCGCGCTCGATCTGTTCGACGCCTGCCGACAGGGTTGCGGCGCCCTCCGCGCCGAAGGACCCCGGTGCCCGGCCTTCGAACAGCCACGAACGCAGCTCTCGCTCCTGGGCGCGGGCGAGCTTTGCAACTACTTGAGGCTGATCAGCCGATCGTTGGATCAAGGCCAAGGTCTGGAGGACCGAGTCGTGGACCCGGGCGGCCATGTCGGCCCGTTCTTCGGCACGGATGCGCGCCTGACGCTCGTGCATCAGGTCCAGAGCCAGCCTGAGCCACCAGGGGCCCAAGAGGACGACCGTCCCTGCGATCATGAGCAGCGTCCCCCCGAGGGGTCGTAGCCAAGACCGGCTCAGAGCTCCGTCAGAGATGACGAACACGCCGAGCACGAAGACCACAAGGCCCGTGCCGAGGCGGAACAGGAACGAGCGACGGGACTGGCGCGGCTCGGAACCAAGCTGGAGCAGTGCTTTCACAGAATCGTCCAGCCGCACGCGCTCCTCGTCGTCGGCGTTTCGGAAGACGAGGACGAGCCCCGCAGCACTTATCAAAAGTGGCAGTCCCCACGACGACACGAAGTTCGCGTGCAGCGCCGAACCGACGAGCAGCATGATCACCAGTGCCGGCACGAGGGCGAGGACGATGGTCATCCCCTGGCGGTCCGAGAGAGCTCTCGAGCCGATCGTCTCTGTCGATCCCTCGACGGGCAACAGCAGCCAGGCGAAGAAGTAGACGGCGACGCCGAACCCGCTCACCAGGCCGAACAGCACAAAGACGATGCGGACGACTGTCACGTCCCTGCCGAGGCGGGCGGCGATGCCTCCGGCGATGCCGCCGATGATCCGGTCTTCCCGGCTCCGGTACAAGCGCCCCCGCCCGCGATGGTGGCGGTCCCGGCCGCGCCAGCCCGGGTAGTCGCCGTGCGGGCCCCAACGAGGTCCTGGCGCTTCCCACCTCGGCGGACGTGACTTGAGCTGATCGGAGATACAACGATGATCGCGCCGTTGAGGCGCCGCAACCATCAGGGGAGCCCCTGACGACTCACTCGGGGTCTCAGGGACAGATCCGGGGCATCCCCGATTTTCAGCCGACCTTCTTCGGCGCACGATGGTGGCATGGATATCACTACGAATCAGAACGACGAGGAAGAGGTCCACCTCCTGCGCAGGTCTCGTGACGGATCGATGCTCGCCGGCGTGGCGGCGGGCCTCGCCGATTACTTCGACGTGGACCCAACCCTCGTGCGCATCGGCCTTGTGGCGCTGACACTGCTCGGCGGCGCGGGCGTGCCCCTCTACGTGGCGGCGTGGTTGCTGATCCCAGAGAAGGGCTCCGAGGTCGCCATCGCCGGCGAGATCCTGGGCCACTCCTGGCAGCGGTGACCGCGGCCGTGTCGATCGAGCCCACCCATTCTCCAGGAAGGAAGGAAATGCAATCACGATGGGATGTCCCTTGGGGATCGTCCTCGAGACCCGACAACAACCCCAACATCCGGATCGGCGACGCAGAGCGCAATGAGATCTCAGAGCAGCTCTCCAAGCACTACGGCGACGGGCGCCTGGACGCCGCCGAGTTCCAAGAGCGTCTGGACCGGGCCATGAGCGCGAAGACGCGGGCCGACCTGTCCGGGCTGCTCGCCGACCTGCCAAGTCTTGAGACCCCCCAGCAGGTCGCGGCTATGCCACAGCCGCCCCACCGCCGGCCGCGGGTCTTAAGGACCGTTGTATTCGCGGTCCTGGCCTTTTGGGTCCTGTCAATCGCCGCCGCCACTTTCAGAGGGTTCTTCTGGTTCGGCTGGTTCGGCTGGACACACGGGCCATGGCTCTTGATCGGCCTGATCGTGTTGTTTCTTGTGGCACGGGACCGCCGGCACCGGCGCTGGCGTTAACGGCGGGAGTTCCTCGACGAACGTCCCCAGTAGAGCGGCCCGCGACCTGTACGGCCGTGCAGACGCCGTCCGGTGGGC